>NZ_JBIVIF010000007.1:0-203654 GCF_044749595.1 Pseudomonas sp. NPDC089392 | reverse complement strand
GGCCGCTTTGCAGAACAGGGCTCTATGTAGGAGCAGCCTTGTGCTGCGAATGTCCGGTACAGGTCAAGCACTTGTATCAGCCATGCGGCCCTATTCGCAGCACAAGGCTGCTCCTACAAGGGTTTGCATCCCCCTGTAGGAGCGGCCTTGTGTCGCGATCGGGCTGCAAAGCAGCCCCAGGATTTCAGCAGCGCTGCAAAAATTGCTGGGGCTGCTTTGCAGCCCGATCGCGACACAAGGCCGCTCCTACAGGATCTGTGCCCTTTTTCAGGTACCTGGAAGCTTTAATCCCCTGTTAATACAAAGAGGAAACACTCCCTCACAATCCTTAACAAAGTGTCATTTGCGCAGCGCGGGGCTCAAGCGCAGCATATCCAGCCCGGTGTCGACCCATTTTTCGACATCGGCCAGCAGATCGACGCTGTCAGGCAGCAACAGCCAGCGCCCGATCAGGCCATCGACATAGGCAAACATGGCCACCGCCGCGCGCTCGACATCCAGCTCGCCAGGCAACTGGCCCCGGCGCACTGCATTGGCCAACGCCAGGGTAATGCCCTTGTGGCAATCCAGCACCGCACCTTGGCGCTGCTGGCGAATTTCACACATGTCATCGGTGAACTCGCACTTGTGATGCAGGATTTCATTGATACGCCGGGTTCGGGCATCGAGCACCAGCTCGTTGAACACCTGCAGCAGCAGCTTGCGCATGCAGCCAAGCGGGTCGACTTCGTCCTCGCTTTCGCTCGCCCGTGCCAAGTGGTCATGGGTTTCGTGCAGGCTGTCGAGCAACGCCTGCACCAACTCGGCCTTGTTGTTGAAGTGCCAGTAGATCGCCCCCCGCGTCACACCCGCCAGCTCGGCGATGTCGGCCAGGGTGGTTCGCGCAACCCCGCGCTTGTAGAAGGCCTTTTCCGCCGCCTCGATGATCTGGGCGCGGGTTTCCTGGGCTTCTTCTTTGGTTCTACGGACCATGGCAGTACAACCTCATCTGGCCCGAACGCGCAGCGCGTGCGGGGAACGCTCCGGGGGCACCTCTGCAGGGTGCCTCGCGGATGAGCTAATCAAGGGCTGTGGCAGTAACCGAGTACAACCCAGCGGTATTTACAAACAACCATGAATGTAAGTATATTCCTTAGCAAGCTATTTATCCACCGGATAGCACTTTTTCCAGATCAAGACTCTTCCATTACTCTTGAGCGTCTCCCTGCTCCAGCGACCCGAGGATCCTCATGCAATTCAAGCCAGCCGTTACCGCTCTGGTTTCCGCCGTCGCCCTGGCAACCCTGCTCAGTGGCTGTAAGAAAGAAGAAGCAGCGCCTGCGGCGCAGGCTCCTCAGGTCGGCGTCGTGACCATCCAGCCGCAAGCCTTCACCCTGACCTCGGAATTGCCGGGGCGTACCAGTGCCTACCGCGTCGCCGAAGTGCGCCCGCAGGTCAATGGCATCATCCTCAAGCGCCTGTTCAAGGAAGGCAGTGAGGTCAAGGAAGGCCAGCAGCTGTACCAGATCGACCCTGCCGTGTACGAAGCCACCCTGGCCAATGCCCAGGCCAACCTGCAGTCCACCCGCTCGCTGGCCGAGCGCTACAAGCAGCTGGTAAACGAACAGGCTGTATCGAAGCAGGAATACGACGATGCCAGTGCCAAACGATTGCAGGCCGAAGCTTCGCTGAAAAGCGCGCAGATCGACCTGCGCTACACCAAGGTCCTGGCGCCGATCAGCGGCCGTATCGGCCGTTCTTCGGTCACCGAAGGTGCGCTGGTGAACAACGGCCAGACCAACGCCATGGCCACCATCCAGCAACTCGACCCGATCTACGTCGACGTCACCCAGTCCACCGCCGAGCTGCTCAAGCTGCGCCGTGACCTGGAAAGCGGCCAACTGCAAAAGGCTGGCGACAACGCCGCCTCGGTCCAGTTGGTGCTGGAAGACGGCAGCCTGTTCAAGCAGGAAGGCCGCCTGGAATTCTCCGAAGTCGCGGTCGACGAGACCACCGGCTCGGTAACCCTGCGCGCGCTCTTCCCCAACCCCGATCACACCCTGCTGCCAGGCATGTTCGTGCATGCGCGGCTGAAGGCCGGGGTCAACGCCAACGCCATCCTGGCCCCGCAACAGGGCGTGACCCGCGACCTGAAAGGCGCACCGACCGCACTGGTGGTCAACCAGGAGAACAAGGTGGAACTGCGCCAACTCAAGGCCAACCGCACCCTGGGCAGCGACTGGCTGATCGAGGAAGGCCTCAACCCAGGTGACCGTCTGATCACCGAAGGCCTGCAGTTCGTGCGCCCAGGCGTCGAGGTCAAGGTCAGCGATGCCACCAACGTCAAGAAGCCGGCCCGCCCTGATCAGGCCAACGCGGCGAAAGCAGACGCCAAAGCGGAGTAAACCATGTCGAAGTTCTTTATCGATCGCCCGATCTTTGCCTGGGTGATCGCCTTGGTGATCATGCTGGTCGGGGCCCTGTCGATCCTGAAGCTGCCGATCAACCAGTACCCCAGCATCGCGCCGCCGGCTATCGCCATCGCCGTGACCTACCCGGGCGCCTCGGCGCAAACCGTGCAGGACACCGTGGTGCAGGTGATCGAGCAGCAGCTCAACGGTATCGACAACCTGCGTTATGTGTCGTCGGAAAGTAACTCCGACGGCAGCATGACCATTACCGCCACCTTCGAGCAGGGCACCAACCCCGACACCGCGCAGGTACAGGTACAGAACAAACTGAACCTGGCCACCCCGCTGCTGCCGCAAGAAGTGCAGCAGCAAGGTATCCGCGTTACCAAGGCAGTGAAGAACTTCCTGCTGGTGATCGGCCTGGTGTCCGAAGACGGCAGCATGACCAAGGACGACCTGGCCAACTACATCGTCTCCAACATGCAGGACCCGATCTCGCGTACCGCAGGTGTGGGTGACTTCCAGGTGTTCGGTGCGCAGTACGCCATGCGTATCTGGCTCGATCCGGCCAAGCTGAACAAGTTCCAGCTGACCCCGGTCGACGTCAAGACCGCGGTAGCCGCGCAGAACGTGCAGGTCTCCTCCGGCCAGCTCGGCGGCCTGCCGGCCATGCCGGGTACCCAGCTGAACGCCACCATCATCGGCAAGACCCGCCTGCAAACCGCCGAGCAGTTCGAGAAGATCCTGCTCAAGGTCAACAACGATGGTTCGCAGGTACGCCTGGGTGATGTCGCCCAAGTCGGCCTGGGTGGTGAAAACTATGCAGTCAGCGCCCAGTTCAACGGCAAGCCGGCCTCCGGCCTTGCGGTAAAACTGGCCACCGGCGCCAACGCCCTGGACACTGCCAAGGCACTGCGCAAGACCATCAGCGACCTGGAACCGTTCTTCCCGCCTGGGGTGAAAGCGGTATTCCCGTATGACACCACCCCGGTGGTCACCGAATCGATCAGCGGCGTGATCCACACCCTGATCGAGGCCGTGGTCCTGGTGTTCCTGGTGATGTACCTGTTCCTGCAGAACTTCCGCGCCACCATCATCACCACCATGACCGTACCGGTGGTGTTGCTGGGTACTTTCGGCATCCTTGCCGCTGCGGGCTTCAGCATCAACACCCTGACCATGTTCGCCATGGTCCTGGCCATCGGCTTGCTGGTGGACGACGCCATCGTCGTGGTGGAGAACGTCGAGCGGGTGATGTCCGAGGAAGGCTTGCCGCCCAAGGAGGCCACCAAGCGCTCGATGGAGCAGATCCAGGGGGCGCTGGTGGGTATCGCCCTGGTGCTCTCGGCAGTACTGCTGCCCATGGCATTCTTCGGTGGTTCCACAGGTGTGATCTACCGGCAGTTCTCCATCACCATCGTTTCGGCCATGGGCCTGTCGGTGCTGGTGGCGCTTATCTTCACCCCGGCGCTGTGCGCCACCATGCTCAAGCCGCTGAAGAAGGGCGAGCACCACACGGCCAAGGGCGGGTTCTTTGGCTGGTTCAACCGCAATTTCGACCGCAGCGTAAACGGCTACGAGCGCAGCGTGGGCACCATCCTGCGCAACAAGGCACCGTTCCTGCTGGCCTATGCGCTGATCGTGGTCGGCATGATCTGGCTGTTCGCCCGAATTCCTACCGCCTTCCTGCCGGAAGAAGACCAAGGCGTACTGTTCGCCCAGGTGCAGACCCCGGCCGGCTCCAGTGCCGAGCGCACCCAGGTGGTAGTCGACCAGATGCGTGAGTACTTGCTCAAGGACGAAGCCGACACCGTGTCGTCGGTGTTCACCGTGACCGGCTTCAACTTTGCCGGCCGTGGCCAGAGCTCGGGCATGGCGTTCATCATGCTCAAGCCATGGGGCGAGCGTTCGGCCGAGAACAGCGTGTTCAACCTGTCGCAACGTGCCCAGCAACACTTCTTCAGCTTCCGCGACGCGATGGTGTTCGCCTTCGCTCCGCCTGCGGTACTCGAACTGGGTAACGCCACCGGCTTCGACGTGTTCCTGCAGGACCGCGCCGGTGTTGGCCACGAGAAGCTGATGGAAGCGCGCAACCAGTTCCTGGCCAAGGCCTCCCAAAGCAAGATCCTCATGGCGGTGCGCCCGAACGGCCTGAACGACGAGCCGCAGTACCAGCTGACCATCGATGACGAACGTGCCAGCGCCTTGGGCGTGACCATCGCCGACATCAACAACACCCTGTCGATTGCCCTGGGTGCCAGCTACGTCAACGACTTCATCGACCGTGGTCGGGTCAAGAAGGTGTACATCCAGGGCGAGCCGAATGCGCGGATGAGCCCGGAAGACCTGCAGAAGTGGTACGTGCGCAATGGCGCTGGCGAAATGGTGCCGTTCTCCTCCTTCGCCAAGGGTGAATGGAGCTACGGTTCGCCGAAGCTGTCGCGCTACAACGGCGTCGAGGCGATGGAGATTCTGGGTGCACCAGCACCGGGCTACAGTACCGGTGAAGCCATGGCCGAGGTCGAACGCATCGTTGGCGAACTGCCTTCCGGCATCGGCTACTCCTGGACAGGCATGTCTTACGAGGAAAAACTCTCCGGCTCGCAAATGCCGGCGCTGTTCGCCCTCTCGATCCTGTTCGTGTTCCTGTGCCTGGCAGCCCTGTATGAAAGCTGGTCGATCCCGATCGCCGTGGTGCTGGTAGTGCCGCTGGGGATCATCGGTGCGCTCATTGCAACCAGCCTGCGCGGGTTGTCCAACGACGTGTACTTCCTGGTCGGCCTGTTGACCACCATCGGCCTGGCGGCAAAAAACGCGATCCTGATCGTCGAATTCGCCAAGGAACTGCACGAGCAAGGCCGCAGCCTGTACGACGCGACGATCGAGGCCTGCCGCATGCGTCTGCGCCCGATCATCATGACCTCGCTGGCGTTCATCCTCGGCGTGGTACCGTTGACCATTGCCAGCGGCGCTGGCGCCGGCAGCCAGCACGCCATTGGTACTGGCGTAATTGGCGGCATGATCAGTGCGACCGTGCTGGCTATCTTCTGGGTACCACTGTTCTTCGTCGCAGTGTCGTCGGTGTTCGGCAGCAAAGAGCCGGAAAAAGACGTCACCCCTGAAACTCCACGTTATGAGGCTGGGCAATGACCAAGTCTTTGTTGTCCCTGGCGGTAACCGCTTTCATTCTTGGCGGCTGCTCGCTGATCCCCGACTACCAGACCCCGGAATCGCCGGCGGCTGCGCAGTGGCCGCAAGGCCCTGCGTACTCGCCGACGCAGTCGGCGGACGTTGCCGCCGCCGAACAGGGCTGGCGCCAGTTCTTCCACGACCCGGCGCTGCAGCAGCTGATCCAGACTTCGCTGGTCAACAACCGCGACCTGCGCGTCGCGGCGTTGAACATCGACGCCTACCGCGCGCAGTACCGCATCCAGCGGGCCGACCTGTTCCCGGCGGTTTCGGCCGACGGCAGCGGCAGCCGCCAGCGGGTACCGGCGAACATGTCGCAAACCGGTGAATCGGGCATCACCAGCCAGTACTCGGCCACCCTGGGTGTCAGTGCTTATGAGCTGGACCTGTTCGGCCGTGTACGCAGCCTGACCGAGCAAGCCCTGGAAACCTACCTGTCCAGCGAGCAGGCGCGTCGCTCCACGCAAATCGCCCTGGTGGCCAGCGTGGCCAACGCCTACTACACCTGGCAGGCCGACCAGGCGCTGTTCAAGCTGACCGAAGAAACGCTGAAGACCTACGAGGAAAGCTACAACCTCACCCGTCGCAGCAACGAAGTCGGCGTGGCGTCGGCGCTGGATGTCAGCCAGGCGCGTACCGCCGTGGAAGGCGCCCGGGTCAAGTACTCGCAGTACCAACGCCTGGTCGCCCAGGACGTCAACAGCCTGACCGTGCTGCTGGGCACCGGCATTCCTGCCGACCTGGCCAAGCCGCTGGAGCTCAACGCCGACCAGCTGGCCGAAGTACCGGCCGGCCTGCCGTCGGACATCCTCCAGCGCCGCCCGGACATCCAGGAAGCCGAGCACCTGCTCAAGGCCGCCAACGCCAACATCGGCGCGGCCCGCGCAGCGTTCTTCCCGAGCATCAGCCTGACGGCCAACGCCGGCAGCCTGAGCCCCGACATGGGTCACCTGTTCTCGGGCGGCCAAGGCACCTGGCTGTTCCAGCCGCAGATCAACCTGCCGATCTTCAACGCCGGCAGCCTGAAGGCCAGCCTGGACTACTCGAAGATCCAGAAGGACATCAACGTCGCCAAGTACGAAAAGACCATCCAGACCGCCTTCCAGGAAGTCTCCGATGGCCTGGCGGCGCGCAAGACCTTCGAAGAGCAGCTGCAGGCCCAGCGTGATCTGGTGCAGGCCAACCAGGACTACTACCGCCTGGCTGAACGCCGCTACCGCATCGGTATCGACAGCAACCTGACCTTCCTCGATGCCCAGCGCAACCTGTTCAGCGCCCAGCAATCGCTGATCACAGACCGCCTTTTGCAGCTGACCAGCGAGGTCAACCTGTACAAGGCACTTGGCGGTGGCTGGTACGAGCAAACCGGGCAGGCTAACCAGCAGGCATCGGTGGACGCACCGAAAGGCTGATTGAAGCTGCTACAGCAACAAGCCCACCCTTAGCGGTGGGCTTTTTGTTTTGTGTTGCCTGTGCCGGCCTATTCGCGGGTAAACCCGCTCCTACAGGGATCTCCACCCGTTGTAGGAGCGGGTTTACCCGCGAATAGGCCCGCACAGGAAAATTATTAACCACTTGGAACATTCCGTTCGATTATCGCCCCGTTCCGTTTGCGACGAATTGCCTCACCCCTGCCCAACCCCGCACCATCCTCCCACGCAACGTTGCTCAAGTTCATCCAGAAAAGACCCGCACCTGCTGGCTCGACCCCGCAGTGCACCGGCTCGCCCATAAAAACAAGAGATCCACGACAGATGAGCACATTGCAACCCGCACGCCAGCTGCTGCCCGGCCTGTTGGCCATGTCCTGCGCCCTCCCCGTGTTCGCCGCCGACCAAGGTGGTTTCATGGAGGACGCCAAGGCCAGCCTCAACCTGCGCAACTTCTACATCAACCGCAACTTCGTCGACCCGGCCTACCCACAGGGCAAGGCTGAAGAATGGACGCAAAGCTTCATCCTCGACGCTCGCTCCGGCTTCACCCAGGGCGTCGTTGGCTTCGGCGTAGACGTACTGGGCTTGTACTCGGTCAAGCTCGACGGCGGTAAAGGCACCACCAATACCCAACTGCTGCCGGTGCATGACGACGGCCGCCCCGCCGATGACTTCGGCCGCCTGGGTGTGGCGCTGAAAGCCAAGCTTTCCGAAACCGAGCTGAAAGTCGGTGAATGGATGCCGGTACTGCCGATCCTGCGCTCGGACGATGGCCGCTCGCTGCCTCAGACCTTCCGCGGTGGCCAGCTGACCTCGAAGGAGATCGCCGGCCTGACCCTGTACGGCGGCCAGTTCCGCGGCAACAGCCCGCGCAACGATGCCAGCATGGAAGACATGTCGCTCAACGGTAAGGCCGCATTCACCTCCGACCGTTTCAACTTCGGCGGCGGCGAATACACCTTCAACGACAAGCGCACCATGATCGGCCTGTGGGATGCCCAGCTCAAAGACATCTACCACCAGCAGTACCTCAACCTGACGCACAGCCAGCCGCTGGGTGACTGGACCCTGGGCGCCAACCTGGGCTACTTCATCGGCAAGGAAGACGGTGCCGAACGCGCCGGCGAGCTGGACAACCGCACCGCCTCGGCCCTGCTCTCGGCACGCTACCAGGGCCACACCGTCTACGTCGGCCTGCAGAAGGTCAGCGGCGACAACGCCTGGTTGCGGGTCAACGGCACCAGTGGCGGTACCCTGGCCAACGACAGCTACAACTCCAGCTTCGACAATGCCAAGGAACGTTCCTGGCAGGTGCGCCATGACTTCAACTTCGCCAGCGTCGGCGTACCCGGCCTGACCCTGATGAACCGCTATATCAAAGGTGACAACGTTACCGCTGGCGGTGTGGATGATGGCAAGGAATGGGCGCGGGAGAGCGAGCTGGCCTATGTGGTGCAGTCGGGCAGCTTCAAGGACCTGTCGGTGAAATGGCGCAACTCCACCATGCGCCGGGACTTCAGCACCAATGCCTTTGATGAGAACCGGCTGATCGTGAGTTACCCTTTGAATCTCCTCTGAGCCTACTGGCCTATTCGCGGGTGAACCCGCTCCTACAACGGGTGGGGAACTGTGGGAGCGGGTTTACCCGCGAAGAGGCCCGACGCACCAGCAAATAACTTTAAGAAATAAACAAATCAATAAACCTTCTTTTACAATATATGCAGTAACCGCTTGAATAGGCCCCTGATCCCCGCCCCAGAGTCATGACATGGACCTCCGTCAGCTGCGTTACTTCATCGCCCTCACCGAATACCGCAGTTTCGTCCGTGCCGCCGAGGCCATGGGCATCACCCAACCCGCCTTCAGCCGCGCCATCCAGAGCCTGGAACACAGCTTTGGCTGCCCCCTCGTCGACCGCGCCAGCAAAACCCTGCCACCCACCCCCGAAGGCCAGGTAGTGCTGCAACACGCCCGCCGCTTGGTGCAGGGCGCCGCGCAGCTGAGCAATGAAGTGCTGCAGATGACCAAGCTCGACGCCGGCGAACTGCACTTCGGCAGCGGCCCGGCCCTGGCCGTGCGCCTGGTGCCCGAAGCCTTGCGTCACTTCATCGAGCGCCACCCAGGCATCCGCACTTCGCTGCTGGTGGATAACGCCGAACGCCTCGGCCAGGCCCTGCGCCGCGAGCAAATCGAGTTTTTCGTCGACGATATCCGCCCGTTCGAGGCCGACCCCAACTTCCACACCGAGCCGTTGTCGCCCCGCCCCGGCCTGTTCTTCTGCCGCCCAGGGCACCCGTTGCTGGCCAAGGACAGCCTGTCGACCAACGACCTGTTCAGCTACCCGCTGGCCAGCGCCCTGCTCGCCCCCGGCGTACGCAAGCGCCTGGCCAACCTGAGTGGGCGCAGTGATTTCACCCCGCACCTGCAGACCGAGCACCTGGCGGTGCTGCGCAGCGTGGTGCAGGCCAGCGACGCCATCGGCACCGCCAGCGAAGAGGCCGTGGCCGAAGACCTGGCCAGCGGCCGCCTGGTGCGCCTGCACTGGCGCAATCTGCCGCCGGCGCTGGAAGTGCTGAGCGTGCGCTGTGGGGTAGTCAGCCGCAGTGGCTACCGTCTGTCGCCTGCGGCGCGGGCGATGATCGAGACCCTGGTGGGGCTGGATATGCCAGTGCGGGCTGCTGCCATTCGCTGAGCTGATGATGGTGGTGGCTGCGGGCTATCCTGAGCTAAATGGGTTGCCTGTACCGGCCTCTTCGCGGGTGAACCCGCTCCTACAGCGGTTCGCGCAATCTTGTAGGAGCGGGTTTACCCGCGAAGAGGCCGGTACAGGCAACACACCCCGACCAGGCAAACCAGGGAAGCACACCAATGAAAACCCTCGTCGACCACCTGAGCCAATACGCCAGCTACCACCGCGACCCGCGCAACATCGCCACCCATTTCATCGGCATCCCCATGATCGTGCTGGCCGTCACCATCCTGCTGTCACGCCCAGGCTGGAGCGTGGCCGGCATGTGGCTGTCCCCTGCCCTGCTGGCAGCGGCCGCCTCGGTATGGTTCTACCTGCGCCTGGACCTGCGTTTTGGCCTGGTGATGGGTTTGTTGCTAGGGCTGTGCCTGTGGGTTGGCCAGGTGCTGGCCATGCAGGCGACGGGGCTGTGGTTAAGCGCCGGGTTGGGGGCGCTTGTGCTGGGCTGGATCATCCAGTTCGTCGGCCATTACTACGAAGGCCGCAAACCGGCATTTGTCGACGACGTCAGCGGGTTGATCATCGGGCCGCTGTTCGTGGTGGCTGAAGCGGCGTTCATGCTGGGCTTGTGCCCGACTCTGAAGCGCGCCGTCGAAGACAACGCAGGTCCGGTAGCCATGCGCTCTTTGTAGGAGCGGCCTTGTGTCGCGATGGGCCGCAAAGCGGCCCCGGCAATATCGGCTGCAAAGCTGAAATCCTGGGGCCGCTTCGCGCCTCATCCGACCGGTACGGCGCCCCGGCAAGGCCGCTCCTGCAGGGGACCGCGTAACAGTCAGTTACGCGACTCTACACCCAACTCATCCCACACCGACTCAGCCATGTGGAAGGTGGCATTGGCCGCCGGAATGCCGCAGTAGATCGCACTCTGCATGAGCACTTCCTTGATCTCGTCGCGGGTCACGCCGTTGTTCGCCGCCGCACGCAGGTGCAGCTTCAGCTCGTCATTGCGGTTCATGCCAATCAGCATGGCAATGGTGATCAGGCTGCGGGTATGCCGTGGCAGGCCTGGGCGGGTCCAGATGTCGCCCCAGGCGTGGCGGGTGATCATTTCCTGAAACTCGCCGTTGAAGTCGTTGAGCTTCTCCAGGCTGCGGTCCACGTGGGCATCGCCAAGCACTGCACGGCGCACTTGCATACCGGCGTCGTAACGTTGTTTCTCGTCCATGGCGTAGTCCTCAGTGAGCCAGCAGGAAGTCGAGCACGCGGCGGCTGAACGCTTCGCCGATCTCGACGTTGGACAGGTGCGCCGCTGGGAAGTCGACGTACTCGGCACCAGCGATACCAGCCTGCATGAAGCGGCCATGCTCCGGGGTGGTGACCACGTCTTCGGTACCGGCAACGATCAGCGCCGGCACCTGGATGCGGCCCAGTTGCTCGCGGTAATCGGCGTCACGTACCGCCGCGCAGTTGCCGGCATAACCTTGGGGGCTGGTTTGCGCCAGCATCTGGCAAATGCGCTGGGCCTGTTCTGCCTGGGCCTGGGCAAAGCCCGGGGTGAACCAGCGGGCGATGGAGGCATCGCGCAGGTCGACCATGGCTTGCTGGCCGCCCTTGAGCACGGTGTCGATACGGGTGTTCCACACCTCGTCATTGGCGATCTTGGCGGCAGTGTTGCACAGGGTCAGGCTGTGCAGGCGCTCGCCCGCATTGATGCCCAGCCACTGGCCGATCAGGCCGCCCATCGACAGGCCAACGAAATGCGCCTTGGGGATGTCCAGGCTATCGAGCAAGGCCAGCACGTCACGGCCCAGCTGTTCGATGCTGTAAGGGCCCTCGGTGACCAGCGATGCGCCGTGGCCACGAGTGTCGTAACGCAGCACCCGGAAGTGCTGGCTCCACAGCGGAATCTGGGTGTCCCACATGCCCAGGTCAGTGCCCAGCGAGTTGGACAGGACCAGCACCGGGGCGTTTTCCGGGCCATCGATTTGGTAGTTCAAAACGCCATCGGCCAGTTGCAAGTGCGCCACAGCGGTCTCCTTCAGGCAGTGAAACGTTGATGTTCGGACACGGCACGCGCCACCCAGACGCGGGCCTGGCCCAGGTAATGTGCTGGGTCGAGCAAACGGTCGAGTTCTTCGCCAGTCAGCTCGGCGCTGACCTGTGGTTCGTCGCCCAGCACGGCACGCAGGTGGCGTTGCTCGGCCACCGCGCGCTGGCAGCATTGTTCCAGCAGGTGGTGGGCGCGGTCGCGGCCCAGGCGCTGGGCAAGGACAATGCTCACCGCTTCAGCCAGCACCAGGCCCTGGGTCAGCTCAAGGTTGCGGCGCATGCGCGCGGCATCCACCTCCATGCCCTCGGCGATCACCTGGGCCTGGCGCAAGGCGCCAGAGACCAGGCAGCAGATCTCCGGCAGGGTTTCCCATTCGGCATGCCACAGGCCGAGGCTGCGCTCGTGCTCCTGGGGCATGGCGCTGAATAGCGTCGAGACCAGGCCCGGCACACGGGTCGCTGCACCGATCAGCACGGCAGCACCCACCGGGTTGCGCTTGTGCGGCATGGTCGAAGAACCGCCCTTGCCCGGCGCAGAAGGCTCGAACACCTCCCCCGCCTCAGTTTGCATCAGCAGGCTGACATCGCGGCCAAACTTGCCCAGGCTACCGGCCACCAGGCCCAGCACCGAAGCAAACTCCACCAGGCGGTCGCGCTGGGTGTGCCACGGCTGCTCGGGCAGGGTCAGCTTGAGCTGCTCGGCCAGCGCCTCGGCCACCGGCATCGCTTTGCTGCCCAAGGCCGCCAGGCTGCCCGAGGCACCGCCGAACTGCAGCACCAGCAAACGCGGGCGCAGTTCCTGCAGGCGCTGGCGATGGCGGGTCAAGGCGCCCAGCACACCGGCCAGCTTCATGCCCAAGGTCACCGGTGTGGCGTGCTGCAACCAGGTGCGGCCCACCAAGGGCGTATCGGCATGCTTCAAGGCCTGTTGCGACAGGGTATCGGCCAGTTTGCCAAGGTCGGCTTCGATCAGGTCGAGGGCATTGCGCAACTGCAGCACCAGGCCGCTGTCCATCGCGTCCTGGCTGGTGGCGCCCAGGTGCACATAGCGCTCGGCTTCCGGCACGCCACTGGCGATCACCTTGCCCAACGCCTTCACCAGCGGGATCGCCGAGTTGCCAGCCGTGGCGATGGCATTGGCCAGCGCGCCAACGTCATAGCGCTCGGCCTGGCACGCCGCCTCGATGGCCGCCACGGCGCTGTGCGGGACCAGCCCGGCAGCCGCTTCGGCACGGGCCAGCGCGGCTTCGAAATCGAGCATGCCCTGCAGGCGGCCACGGTCGGAGAAAATCTCGCGCATGGCCGGCGCGGTGAAGTAAGCGTCGAACAGTTGGTTGCTCATGCAGCGTCCTTAGTGGTCATGGTGCAGGTACTCGGCCTGTTTCGGCAGGCGCAGGCTGAACAGGAAGGCAATCGCCATCATGGCCGTCACGTACCAGTAGAAAGTGTTTTCCATACCCAAGGTCTTCAGCCCCAGGGCCACGTATTCGGCCGAACCGCCGAATGCCGCGTTGGCCACCGCATAGGCCAGGCCCACGCCCAGCGCGCGCACCTGCGGCGGGAACATTTCGGCTTTCACCAGGCCACTGATCGAGGTGTAGAAACTGACGATGCACAGGGCCAGGGTGATCAGCACGAAGGCCATGAACGGGCTGCTCACGGTCTTCAGCGCCATCAGCAGTGGTACAGTAAAGATCGTGCCCAACGCACCGAACAGCAGCATCGAATTGCGCCGGCCGATGCGGTCGGAGAGCATGCCAAAAAACGGCTGCATCACCATGTAGAGGAACAGCGCGCCGGTCATCACGAAGCTGGCGGTCTTCGCAGGCATGCCTGCCGTGTTGACCAGGTACTTCTGCATGTAGGTGGTGAAGGTGTAGAAGATCAGCGAGCCACCGGCGGTGTAGCCCAGCACGGTGATGAACGCTGCAGTGTGGTTGCGGAACAGCCCTTTGATGGTGCCGGCGTCCTTGTCCTTGCGGGTTTCGGCGCTGCTGGTCTCGTGCAGCGAGCGGCGCAGCATCAGCGAAATCAGCGCGGCGATGGCGCCGACCACGAACGGAATGCGCCAGCCCCAGGCGCGCAGCTCTTCCTCGGTCAGCAGTTGTTGCATGATCACCACCACCAGCACCGCCAGCAATTGGCCGCCGATCAGGGTCACATACTGGAACGACGCGAAGAAGCCGCGCTGACCGCGCAGGGCCACTTCACTCATGTAGGTCGCGGTGGTGCCGTACTCGCCGCCTACCGACAGGCCCTGGATCAGCCGCGCAAGCAACAGCAGCGCCGGTGCCCAGGCACCGATGCTCGAATAGGTCGGCAAGCAGGCGATCATCAGCGAGCCGAAGCACATCATCAGCACCGAGATCATCAGGGAATTCTTGCGGCCATGGCGGTCGGCCAGGCGGCCGAAGATCCAGCCACCGATCGGGCGCATCAGGAAGCCTGCAGCAAATACACCGGCGGTGTTGAGCAGCTGCACGGTGGGGTCGTCGGAGGGGAAGAAGGACGCCGCGAAGTAGATCGCGCTGAAGGCATAGACGTAGAAGTCGAACCATTCCACCAGATTGCCCGAAGAGGCACCAACGATAGCGAAGATGCGTTTGCTGCGCTCTTCGCCGGTGTAATAGGTTGAGGTCATGGTGAGATTACTCCTGGAGGGTCACAGGTAATTCTAGACATACCTGGTAACACACTCGTTCCGCTTTGAGGCTGGCAATTGGCCTTGAGTCGTAAGTGCCGGCCTCTTCGCGGGACAAGCCCGCTCCCACAGGTTCCCGTTGTGCAGTGGGCAACGATTATCCTGTGGGAGCGGGCTTGTCCCGCGAAGAGGCCAGTACAGGTCAAACCCGTTCGATAGCCAGCGCCAAACCTTGGCCAACGCCCACACACATGGTCGCCAGGCCCTTACGCCCACCGCTCTTCTCCAGCTGGTGCAGCGCAGTCAGCACCAGGCGCGCACCGCTCATGCCCAACGGGTGACCCAAGGCGATCGCGCCGCCATTCGGGTTTACCTGCGGCGCATCGTCAGCCACACCCAGCTCACGCAGCACCGCCAAGCCTTGGCTGGCGAACGCTTCGTTCAGCTCGATCACGTCAAAATCATTCACCGCTACACCCAGGCGCTCGGTCAGCTTGCGTACCGCCGGCACCGGGCCAATGCCCATCACCCGTGGTGCAACACCGCCGCTGGCCATGCCCAGGACGCGGGCACGCGGGGTCAGGCCGTGTTTCTTCACCGCTGCAGCCGAAGCCAGGATCAGCGCCGCAGCACCATCGTTCACGCCCGAGGCGTTGCCGGCGGTGACGGTCTTGTCCGGGCCATTGACCGGCTTGAGCTTGGTCAGCGCTTCCAGCGTGGTTTCCGGGCGCAGGTGCTCGTCACGCTCGACGATGATTTCGCCCTTCTTGTGGGCAATACGCACCGGCACGATCTCTTCGGCAAAGAAGCCAGAGGCCTGGGCGGCGGCAGCCTTCTGCTGGCTGCGCAGGGCGAAAGCGTCCTGGTCAGCACGCGAAACCTGATAGTCGTCGGCCACGTTGTCGGCGGTTTCCGGCATGGAGTCCACACCGTACTGGCTCTTCATCAGTGGGTTGATGAAACGCCAGCCAATGGTGGTGTCTTCAAGCTTCATGTTGCGCGAGTAGCCGCTTTCGGCCTTGCCCATGACGAACGGGGCACGCGACATCGACTCGACGCCGCCGGCAATCACCAGCTCCATTTCACCGCTGGCGATGGCGCGGAAGGCAGTGCCGATGGCATCCATACCCGACGCGCACAGGCGGTTCAGGGTGACACCCGGGATGCTCTCCGGCAGGCCGGCCAACAGCAGCGCCATGCGTGCCACGTTGCGGTTGTCTTCACCTGCCTGGTTGGCGCAGCCGAAGAACACTTCGTCAACCTGGTCCCATTGCACGCCAGGGTTGCGCTCGACCAGCGCCTTCAGCGGCACGGCTGCCAGGTCGTCGGCCCGCACGCCGGCCAGGGAGCCGCCAAAGCGGCCGATCGGGGTGCGGATAGCGTCACAGATGAATACGTCTTGCATCAGGCTTCTCCTGCCACTTGGCCATGGGCCGCGGCGGTACGGGCTTCGAGGTCACGCAGGGCGCACAGCTCGAATATGTTGGGTTCGGGAGTAGTCAGCTCGTGGCATTTGGAGGCTCCTGGTCAGGGTGCTTCAGTGAGCTCAGATTAAGGAGACTGGGGGGTGGCTTACAATCCGATAATCGACTCTTTGTGCGATTATCGAACAATTTGTTACTTTACTAACCATCTGTCACTGCACAGTCCATTCGCAGCACAAGGCTGCTCCTACAGGCGGGCGCGTTGCCTTTGTAGGAGCAGCCTTGCGCTGCGAATGGGCCGCAACGCGGCCCCGCTGTTCAGGTCGCGTCAGCGTGGCTAACCAACCCCTTCACAATCACACCGACAGTCGCCAGTGCAGCCGGCACCAGCAGCGCCGTCAGCACCTGCTCGAAATTCCAGCCCAGGCCCAGCAGCGTTGCGCCACTCCAGGCCCCGAGAATCGCGCCAAAGCGGCCGATACCCAGCATCCACGATACACCCGTGGCACGGCCTTGGGTCGGGTAGAAACGCGCTGCCAGCGACGGCATTGCCGATTGCGCACCGTTCACGCACATACCGGCGATCAGTACCAGGGTGGCCAACAGGGTGATGTTACCCAGGCTCTGCCCCACGGCGTAGGCGAACACCCCAGCCAGCAGGTAGAAAATGCCGATCACCTTGTGCGGGTTGAAACGGTCCATGGCCCAGCCCACGAAAACGGCACTGAGCACGCCGCCAAACTGGAACAGCGCACCAATGAAGGCAGCCTGCTCCATGCTCGCGCCGCTGTCGCGCATCAGGGTCGGCAACCAGCTGGTCAACAGGTAGACGATTACCAGGCCCATGAAGTAAGTCAGCCACAGCAGCAAGGTGCCCAGGCCGTAGGTGCCAGAGAAGATCACCGCAAACACGTTGCGCGCAGCCACCGCCTTCTGCTCCGGCACGCTGAAGCTGCCCGCTTCGGCCACCACTTGCGGCGCGATGGGTGCCAGGGTCTTGCGCACCTTGTCGGTGCCACGGTTACGCACCACCAGGAACCGCGCCGACTCAGGCAGCCATACCATCAATACCACGGCCAGCAGCAATGGCAGCACGCCGCCGATCACCAGCAGGCTGTGCCAGCCGTAAGCCGGGATCATCTTGGCGGAAATGAAGCCACCACCGGCCATGCCCAGGTTGAAGCCGCAGAACATGCTGGTTACCAGCAGCGACTTGAGGCGCTCCGGGGTGTATTCGGACAGCAGCGTAGTGGCGTTGGGCATGCCAGCACCAAGGCCCAGCCCGGTCAGGAAGCGCAGCACCAGCAGCTGGTCGACGTTGCTGGCGTAGGCCGAAGCCAGGCTGAAGCCGCCAAACACCAGCACCGCGCCTACCAGAACCCCCTTGCGACCAAAGCGGTCGGCCAGCGGCCCGGAGCCCAGGGCGCCAAATACCATGCCGATCAATGCGGCACTCATGACCGGGCCGAGGCTGGCGCGGTCGATCCCCCACTCCTGCGACAGGGCCGGGGCGATGAAGCCCATGGCGGCAGTGTCCAGGCCATCAAGGAAGACGATCAGGAAGCACAGCAGCACGACCCGCCACTGATAGCGGGACAGCGGCTGCTGATTGATGAACGACTGGACGTCGAGGCTTTTGCCGACGTTGGTTTGCGCTTGGTTCATTGTTGTTATCCAGAATGTGGGCACAGCCAGGCCACTGCACGCGAGTTACCGGCACAGAGGGCGAAGTTTGGGAATGTGGCCTGCGTCAGCCTGGATACAACGGGACTGCGTGCGGGTGCGGCCGCAGCAGCGAGTGGACAGTATTCATGGTAAGTGCCTCTTATGTTTTTCTTGTTCGGTCGGCACAGCCGACCGTTGCGAGAGACATTAATCAGCGGGCGCAGGTGAAGCAATTCACCGGAAGCGACATTGTGCGTTTATCGCACAGGAAAGGCTTTTGCCTGTTCTAAATTTGAATGGGCGCTGTGGGAGCGGGCTTGTCCCGCGAACACCGGCAGCGCCGGTGCCATCCACCGCGTTGGCTTCTTCTCGGCGGTTCGACGCCTCGATAAACCCCACAGCGCCCCCAGCAATCTCAACCAAACAACTGATGGCAAAGGTCGCGACTGGCCGCCAGCAGAATCGGCAAGAAGCGCTGTTCCAGCTCACTACGCGTCACCCGCCCAACGTGGGTACTCACGTTCAACGCCGCCAGCACCTGCCCCGAGGCGTCGTACACCGGCACCGCAATCGAACGCAGCCCTTGTTCCAGCTCCTGGTCCACCACGCACCAGCCCTGGGCGCGCACCTGCTGGATACAGGCAAACAGCGACTCAGGGTCATTCAGCGTACGACTGGTACGCGCCTTCAGGTCGGCACGATCCAGATACTCACGCAGGCTGGTGTCATCCATGGCCGCCAGCAGAATACGCCCCATCGACGTGCAATAGGCCGGCAAGCGCCCGCCCACCGACAGGTCGACCGAAATCAGCCGCTCCACCGTGGCCGAACGGGCTATATAAAGAATGTCGTCACCTTCGAGGGTGGCCATGTTGGCCGCTTCATGCAGTTGGTCGCTGATGCGGTCCAGGTAAGGCTGGGCAGAAATCGCCAGCGGCGTCGACGACAGGTACGCATGCCCCAGCGTCAGCACTTTGGGCAACAGCGAATAAGTACGCCCGTCGGTGGTGGCATAACCCAGCTTGATCAGCGTGTGCAAGCAACGCCGCACCGCCGCCCGGGGTATCTCGGTGCGGTGGCTGATCTGGGCAATGGTCAGGTGGCGCTTGCGCTCCTGGAAGGCCTGGATCACGGCCAGGCCACGTGCCAGCGAGGTCATGAAATCCGGGTCGCCGGTGAACGCCTGGATGCGCTTGGCTGGTGAAGCCACGATCGGCGGCGCCATGGCAGCCGATGCAGGTCGTACCGCCTCCGGGTTCACGGAATCGTTGTCCTGGGTTTGGTCACTCATCGCACACCTCAAAAAAAACGCCGGTTCGTGCGATTATCGAACAAACGGCCGATAATCGCAATTGACCGCTGACACTTTTGCTTATACCTTTCTCATGCCACTTGTGGCTTCTTTGGAGAGACTGGTCAGGTACCCACCGTAGAAGTCCCCAGGCAACGGCCTCGCCTTACGGCGAGGCCGTTTTTCGTTTGGGCCCCGCCCCGGCATTGCAGCGAACTTTTTACCGGCATGCCTTTCAAACTTGTACGAATGGTCCAAACTGTTCCCGGACACATCCACTCATTACGTCAGATGATGTCAGGGTTGGGTAAATAACGATGTTCGGCGAATTATCGGTTGCTATAATCGATTGCGCTGGCCTCGCCGCTACCGTGGTATTGGAACCTTCCGCTGTATCAAGTCGTTGCGGCCAGCAAGGCTTGTGCATGCAGCACAACGCATAACAACAGTCATCACACTTAATTCAGGTACTACATGTGACGAAAGATGAACTGCGCGCGGAACTCGAGCGCCAGGCTGAACGTTACAAGGATGTTTACGGTGGCGAAGTCACCACTTACGCCGCACAACCGGATCCGGAACGCAAACCATGGCGCAAACGTGCCAGTGTGCGCGACCAGGCCTTCAGCCAGGAACTGGAACGTATGGAAAAGGAACTGCGCAGCGACCATCCCTGACCCTGGGACCACGCCAGCGCGTCGTCGCCCGGCCAGTCCGGGCGCGGTCGATCTTTACTGCCTGACCGAAGATGAAATGGAATCACACAAATTTCAAACATTCGTTTGAATTGTGGAAAAACGGCATTTACTTGGCGTTTTTACCGGATTTCGCCAGCGTTTGCGCTTTTTCACGGAAATTTACCTGTTTGCACACCCCACCACGCACATTGCATTGGCAGCATGAAGATTGCCATCGGTCTGTAGCAAGTGCATCGATTGCCAAGGTTTTCTGGCATAATCCCGCCCCCCTATGACCGCCAGACAACCTTCATGATCGATTTATTCAGCGGACTGGATGCCTGGGTGTTGGTGAGCCTGCTGCTCGCCTTGACCTTCGTACTCGCCTTCGAGTTCATCAATGGCTTTCATGACACCGCCAACGCGGTAGCTACCGTCATCTATACCAAAGCCATGCCGCCGCACCTCGCCGTGTTCTTCTCCGGTGTGTTCAACTTCCTTGGCGTTCTGTTCGGCGGTGTCGGGGTGGCCTATGCCATCGTGCACCTGCTACCGGTAGAGCTGCTGATCAATGTGAACACCGGGCATGGCCTGGCCATGGTCTTCTCGCTGCTGGCTGCGGCCATCACCTGGAACCTGGGCACCTGGTACTTCGGCATCCCCGCTTCCAGCTCGCACACGTTGATCGGCTCCATTCTTGGCGTCGGGCTGGCCAATGCCCTGATCAACGACATCCCGCTGGGCGACGGCGTCAACTGGCAGAAGGCGATCGACATCGCCATGTCGCTAGTGGTCTCGCCCATGGCCGGCTTCGCCGTTGCGGCCCTGCTGCTGATCGGCCTGAAGTGGTGGCGCCCGCTGTCGAAAATGCACAAAACCCCCGACCAGCGCCGCAAGCTCGACGACAAGAAGCACCCGCCGTTCTGGAACCGCATGGTGCTGGTGGTTTCGGCCATGGGCGTGAGTTTCGTGCACGGCTCCAACGACGGCCAGAAAGGCATCGGCCTGATCATGCTGGTGCTGATCGGCATCGTCCCGGCCAAGTTCGTCCTCGACCTGAACAGCACCACCTACCAGATCGAGCGTACCCGCGACGCCACCCTGCACATGAGCCAGTTCTACCAGCGTAACGAAGCCACCCTGGGCGAGTTCCTGGCCCTGGGCAAGGCCAAGTCCAGCGACCTGCCGGAGCAGTTCAGCTGCAACCCGCAGCAGACCGAGCCGACGATCGCCGCGCTGCAGTCCTCGCTCCAGGGCGTGACCGACTACCACAGCCTGGATGCCGACAAGCGTGTCGAAGTACGCCGCTACCTGCTGTGCCTGGACGACACCGCGAAGAAAGTTGGCAAGCTGCCAGGCCTGGACGCGCGTGAAAAAGCCGACCTGGAAAAACTGCGCAAAGACCTGACCGCCACCACCGAATACGCCCCCTTCTGGGTGATCGTGGCCGTCGCCCTGGCCCTGGGCCTGGGCACCATGGTTGGCTGGAAGCGGGTGGTACTGACCGTTGGCGAGAAGATCGGCAAGCAGGGCATGACCTACGCCCAGGGCATGTCGGCACAGATCACCGCAGCCTGCGCCATCGGCATGGCCAACGTGTTCGCCCTGCCGGTATCGACCACCCACGTGCTGTCGTCCGGCGTGGCCGGCACCATGGTCGCCAACAAGAGCGGCCTGCAAGGCGGCACCGTGAAAACCATCCTGCTGGCCTGGCTCCTGACCCTGCCGGCCTCGATGGGCCTGGCGGCTGGCCTGTTCTGGCTGGCGTCCAAAGCCATTGGCTGAGTGATACCGCAATAGAAAAAGGCGCCTTCGGGCGCCTTTTTTCATAGGTGTCACTCCTGTACCGGCGATAGGGCCGGTACAGGCTGACTACTTTTTCTTGCCCCCCAACAACGACCCCATCAACCCACGCACCAACTGCCGCCCCAACTGGTTGGCCGCCTGGCGCACCGCCGATTTGATCGCCTGCCCTGCCGCACTCTGCAAGAACTCGCCCGCCTTGTCGGCAAAGCTCTCTTCATCCGCCTTCGGCTGCGGCGCCGGCTCCACCGCCTCGCCTTTACGCTGGGTCAGCATTTCATAGGCCGACTCACGGTCCACCGGCTTGTCATAGCGCCCCGCCAACGGTGAAGCGGTAATCAGCGCGCTGCGCTCAGCCGCACTCAACGGTCCGATACGTGACTGCGGTGGCGCAACCAGCACCCGCTGCACCATGGCCGGCGTGCCCTTCTCTTCCAGCGTACCGACCAATGCCTCACCAATTCCCAGCTCGGTCAGCACCGCCAGGGTGTCGAATGCCGGGTTGGGGCGAAAACCATCGGCCACCGCCCGCAACGACTTCTGCTCCTTGGCGGTAAACGCCCGCAAGCCATGCTGAATACGCAAGCCCAACTGAGCCAACACCGCGTCCGGCAAGTCGCCCGGTGACTGGGTGACGAAATACACCCCCACGCCCTTGGAACGAATCAGCCGCACCACCTGTTCCAGGCGGTCCTGCAACGCCTTGGGCGTATCGTTGAACAACAAGTGGGCTTCGTCGAAGAACAACGCCAGCACTGGCTTGTCGGCATCGCCGCGCTCGGGCAACTGCTCGAACAACTCGGCCAGCAGCCACAGCAGGAACGTCGCGTACACCTTGGGCGCCTCATGCACCAGCCGGCTGGCGTCGAGCAAGTGGATGCGCCCACGGCCATCCGAGTCCAGCCGCAGCAGGTCTTCCAACTGCAAAGCCGGCTCGCCAAACAGCGCCTCGGCGCCCTGCTGCTCCAGGGTCGCCAGGCGCCGCAGCAAGGCCTGGGTAGAGCCCGTGGTCATCAGCGCGCTGTCTTCGCCCAGCAGTTGCGGGTTGTCCTTCAGGTGCGCGAGCAGCGCCTTCAGGTCCTTGAGGTCCAGCAGCAACAGGCCTTCGCGGTCAGCCACCTTGAACGCCGCATACAGCGCCGCCTGCTGGCTGTCGGTCAGTTCCAGCAAGTTGCCCAGCAACAGCGGCCCCATTTCACTGAGGGTGGTACGCAGCGGGTGGCCGGCCTGCCCGGCGATATCCCACAGGTTTACCGGGTAGGCCTGGGGCGTATGCCCCAGCCAGGGCATGCCAGCGATACGCTCGGCCACCTTGCCCTGCGGCGCACCTGCAGCGCCCAAGCCGCAAAGGTCGCCTTTGACATCGGCGGCGAACACGGCCACCCCGGCGCTGCTGAACACTTCCGCCAGGTGCTGCAGGGTGACGGTCTTGCCGGTACCCGTCGCGCCCGCTACCAGGCCATGGCGGTTGGCCAGCCGCATTGCTTGCCCGACAGGCTGGCCATCCGGGCCTGCACCTACAACGATGGTCGAAGATTCCGACATCTCTTTAGCCCTCTGCTCAAGCTTTAGCTTAATTCGGCCGATACCTTTGGGTGATATTCGCCTTAATAGAGAGGAACAACCGAAAAGGGACTTTTCGGGATGTTGCACAGCCTTGCGGCTCCACTCGTGCGAACGCCTGATATAAAACCTTAGCGGACCCGATTAACGCCATGAACAAAAGCCTTCGTTTCAGCCACAAGATTCTTTTGGCGGCATCACTGATCGTGATACTCGCCTTCAGCCTTTTCACCCTCTACAACGATTACCTCCAGCGTAATGCCATCCGCGCGGACCTGGAAAGCTATCTGGCTGAAATGGGCGCTTCCACTTCAACCAATATCCGCAACTTGTTCGAAGGCCGTATCAAGCTGGTGGAAAACCTGGCGCAGAACATTGCCCAGAACCCGGCCAACGCTGAAACCCTGATGGGCCAGAATGCGCTGATTTCCAGCTTCCTCACTGTTTACCTGGGCAAGGTCGATGGCGGCTTCAGCGTGCGCCCTGACTCGAAAATGCCCGACGGCTATGACCCGCGCACCCGCCCCTGGTACAAAGATGGCATGAATGCCAGCGGGGCAACCCTGACCGAGCCGTACATCGACATGACCACCAACAAGATGGTCATCGGTATCCTCAGCAAGGTCTCCAGCAGTGAGGGCGTGGTTGGTGGTGACCTGGCTCTGGACGGTTTGGTGCAAATCATCAACTCGCTGAACTTCGGCGGCATGGGCTACGCCTTCCTGGTCAACGGCCAGGGCAAGATCCTGGTACACCCGGACAAAGACCTGGTGATGAAGTCGCTGTCGGACCTGTTCCCGCAGCACACCCCGAAGCTGACCAGCGAGCTGACCGAAGTCCAGAGCGATGGCCAGGCCCGCCTGCTGACCTTCACCCCGATCAGCGGCCTGCCGTCGGCCAACTGGTACATCGGCCTGTCGGTGGACAAGGACAAGGCCTTCTCGATGCTCAGCACCTTCCGCACCTCGGCGGTGATCGCCACGGTCGTGGCGGTGGTGATCATCATCGGCCTGCTTGGCCTGCTGATCCGCGTACTGATGCAGCCGCTGCACACCATGACCCGCGCCATGGAGGACATCGCCGAAGGTGAAGGCGACCTGACCAAGCGCCTGCGCATCCACAATCACGACGAATTCGGCATCCTGGGCAGCGCCTTCAACCGTTTCGTCGAGCGTATCCACAGCTCGATCAGCGAAGTGTCCTCGGCCACCGAGCAAGTCAATGAAGTCGCCCTGCGGGTCATCAGCGCCTCGAACTCGTCGATGACCAACTCCGACGAGCAGTCCAACCGCACCAACAGCGTGGCCGCCGCCATCAACGAACTGGGCGCCGCCGCCCAGGAAATTGCCGGCAACGCCGCGCAGGCATCACAGCACGCAAGCTCCGCGCGCTTGCTGGCTGAAGAAGGGCAGCAAGTGGTCGAGCGCAACATTGCAGCGATGAACCGCCTATCCGACCTGATCGTCACCTCCAGCGCGCACATCGAAACGCTGAACAACAAGACCGTGAACATCGGCCAGATCCTCGAAGTGATCACCAGCATTTCCCAGCAGACCAACCTGCTGGCGCTGAACGCCGCCATCGAAGCGGCCCGCGCCGGTGAAGCCGGGCGTGGTTTTGCCGTGGTTGCCGATGAAGTGCGCAACCTGGCGCACCGCACCCAGGAGTCGGCGCAGCAGGTACAGACCATGATCGAAGAACTGCAGGTCGGTGCCCGCGAATCGGTCGAAACCATGGACCAGAGCCAGCGCCACAGCCAGGACAGCATGCAGATCGCCAACCAGGCCGGTGAGCGGCTGGACAGCGTTACCGTGCGTATCGGCGAGATCGACGGCATGAACCAGTCGGTGGCCACCGCCACCGAAGAGCAGACTGCCGTGGTCGAGGCGATCAACATGGACATCAACGAGATCAACATGCTCAACCAGGAAGGCGTGGAGAACCTGCAGGCCACCCTGCGTGCGTGCTCCGACCTGGAACAGCAGGCCGGGCGCCTGAAGCACCTGGTGGGCAGTTTCCGTATCTGACCTTGAAACCGAGTTGCCTTCTTCGCGGGTAAACCCGCTCCTACGGGCTCTCCGCCACCCTTGAATGCGTGGTGATCCCGGTAGGAGCGGGTTCACCCGCGAAGAAGCCCACACAGCTGCCCCTGCCATCCCCGCTCCCACCCAACCCCGATCGAACAAACTATCCTTCAGAAAGGTCAACCTTTAGGCGCGTCATCGCCGGCAAGTTACCGCTTGATGACACACCCGAAGACGATCCCGGAGGGATGCTGATCGTGCACATCGCCGACATCACCATGTTCTACGCCCCGGCCAGCGGCGGCGTACGTACCTACCTTGATGCCAAACACCGCCGCCTCGACGCCATCCACGGTGTACGCCACAGCCTGCTGATCCCCGGTGCCAGCGCACAGCACACCGATGGCATCTACCAGGTGCCCGCCCCACCGCTGCCGTTTGGCAACGGTTACCGCTTCCCCTTGCGCCTGGCCCCCTGGTGCAGTGAATTGCGCCGACTCAAACCCGACCTGATCGAAGTCGGCGACCCCTACCTGACAGCCTGGGCGGCGCTGGAGGCGCGGCGCCAGCTCAACGTGCCGGTGATAGGCTTCTACCACTCCGACCTGCCGCTGCTGGTCAGCAACCGCATGGGCAACTGGTTCACGCCCAATGTCGAGGCCTATGTCAGCAAGTTGTACGGCAATTTCGACCGGGTACTGGCCCCCAGCCAGGTAATGGCCGACAAGCTGCGCCGCCTGGGTATACGTGACGTGCATGTACAGCGCCTGGGCGTGGACCTGGCCACCTTCAACCCCGAACAGCGCGACCCGCGCCTGCGCACCGAACTGGGCATTGCCGACACCAGCCGCCTGCTGATCTACGCCGGCCGCGGCTCGCGGGAAAAGAACCTGCCGGTGCTGCTCGACTGCATGCAGCAGCTGGGCCGCCCTTACCACCTGCTGCTGGTAGGTTCGAACATGCCGGCCAATGTGCCGCGCAACGTCAGCGTGATCGACCACTTCTGCCCGGCGCCGGAAGTCGCCCGGCTGATGGCCAGCGCCGACCTGCTGGTGCACGCCGGCGACCAGGAAACCTTCGGCCTGGTCATTCTTGAGGCCATGGCCAGCGCCACGCCGGTGGTGGCCGTACGCGCCGGTGCTTTTGGCGAAATCGTCAACGAACAGTGCGGGCGCCTGTGCCGCCCCAACGATGGCCAGGCCATGGCGGCGGCCGTGCGCGAAGCCTTCGAGGCCGGCGTGCGCAAACTCGGGGCACAAGCCCGCCGTCATGTGGAGCAGCATTATTCGTGGGACCACGTCGTGACCGGGCTGCTGCAGCATTACCAGGCGGTGCTCGGCCACCAGCCGCAGGCACGCGCCCATGGCTGAACCACTGCCCGCATCGCGCAGCCTGATGCTGGTGCTGCACGATATCGCGCCCGAGACCTGGCCAGACTACCAACCCTTCGTGCAGGCCATCGACGCCATCGGCGGCATCCCCATGACCTGGCTGGTGGTGCCGGACTTTCACCACTGTAACCCGCTGCAACGCTCGCCTACCTTCTGCCGCTTGCTAGAACGGCGCCTGGACCAGGGTGACGAACTGGCCCTGCATGGCTACTACCATGCCGACAACGGCCCGCCACCGCGTACGCCAGGTGAATACTTCATGCGCCGCATCTATACCCATGAAGGCGAGTTTTACGGCCTCGACCAACAGCAGGCGCTGCAACGCCTGGAGCACGGCCTGGCGTTGTTCCAGCAACAGGGCTGGCCTGTAGCCGGCTTCGTCGCGCCGGCCTGGCTGATGAGCGAAGGCACCCGCCAGGCCCTGCGCCGCCTGCCCCTGCGTTACACCAGCACCCCGCAGCACCTGTACCGCTTGCCGGAGTTTACTGCGATCGAAGCCCCGGGGCTGGTATGGAGTGCCCGCAGCGCCTGGCGCCGCGGCCTTTCCAGGGTGCTGTGCGACTGGCAATGCCGGCGCTGGCGTGACGCCGAGACACTGCGCCTGGGCCTGCACCCAGTGGACATGCGCCACCGCGCGTCCCGCGACTACTGGCTGAGCACCTTGCGCACCTTGCTCGCCCAAGGCCGCGAGCCACTGACCAAGTCGGCCTGGCTGGACCGCCAGCCCCGCACATGAACCGCCTGGCCTGGCTAGGCCTGGCACTGCTCGGCGCGGTGCTGGTGCCGGCTTTGCTCGGTGGTAGCGAGCTGCTACCCAGGCTGCAACGCTTCGACCCTGCGCTGATGCTCACGCTGCTGGGCATCATCCTGCTGTGCTGGGTGATCAACGCCATTCGCCTGCGCCTGTTGCTCGGCCAGCAAGGCGCAAGGCTTGGGCACATGCGCAGCCTCGGCGTGGTGATGGCCACCGAGTTCGCCATCTGCACCACCCCCGGCGGTAGCGGCGGGCCCTTGGCCCTCATGGCCCTGCTGGCCCGCGACCGCATCGGCCCGGCACGCAGCGGCGCCGTGTTCGCCATGGACCAATTGAACGACCTGGTGTTTTTCTTCTGCGCAATGCTGGCGATAGCCGGCTATGCGTTGTTCCACAGCCTGGGCCGCAGCCAGGAAAGCATGTTGCTGGGCAGTGCGCTACTGCTGTGCACGGCACTGTCAGGGGTGGCCGGGCTACTGCGCTACCGGCGCACGGTGATGCGCGTCAACGGCAAACTGCTGCGGCGACTGGGCATAAGCCAGCAACGCAAACGCCGCTGGGCGCGCAAACTGCTGCACTTCATCGACGCGCTGGCACAAACCTGGCGCCTGCCCAAACGTACCCTGAGCCTGGTGTTCACCCTGACCTGCGCACACTGGGGCCTGCGCTACAGCGTGTTGTACCTGGTATTGCGCGGACTGGGCGTGGATTTGGCGTGGATCCCCAGCTTCCTGGTGCAGATGCTGTCACTCAGTGCCGGGCAGTTCAGCCTGCTGCCGGGTGGGGCGGGTGCCGCCGAGCTGACTTCGGCCAGCCTGCTGACGCCACTTGTGGGCAGTTCGACCGCGGCGGCGGCGATCCTGATATGGCGGGCGGTTACTTACTACTTTTACTTGCTGGCGGGTGGGCCGGTGTTCGTGTGCCTGCTGGCGCGTCCGTTGCTGGAGCGCTGGCGGCGTCAGGCGGGTTGAGCTGCTGCCACAGTTCGGCGGCGCCGGGGAAGTCGGTGCCGTCGGTGTCGGCCAGGGCTTCGGGGTCATAGCGGGCCAGGCAGCCTTCGCCCAGGGTGGGTGGGGGTGATGCGGTAGGTTGGTTGCGTGGATTCGCCATTGATGTATTACCTCAAGAATGCCGGGGGCGCGCTGCGCCCCTATCGCGACGCAAGGCCGCTCCTACACAAAACACAGCGTACGCCTTGTAGGAGCGGCCTTGCGTCGCGATGGGCTGCGAAGCAGCCCCAAAATCTCACAGGCAACCCGACTGTATCAGTCAAACACCACCGTCTTGTTGCCATGCACCAGCACGCGGTCTTCCAGGTGATAACGCAGGCCACGGGCCAGCACCATCTTCTCCACATCACGACCAAAGCGAACCATGTCCTCGATGCTGTCGGCATGGCTGACACGCACCACGTCCTGCTCGATGATCGGGCCGGCGTCCAGTTCTTCAGTCACGTAGTGGCAGGTTGCGCCAATCAGCTTCACGCCACGCAGGGCAGCCTGGTGGTACGGCTTGGCGCCCACGAACGACGGCAGGAAGCTGTGGTGGATGTTGATTACCTTCTCGGCATAATCCCGGCACAGTTGTGGCGGCAGGATTTGCATGTAGCGGGCCAGCACCACTACGTCGGCGGCGTGCTCCTGCACCAGGCGCGACACTTCGGCAAAGGCCGGGGTCTTGTCCTTGGGGTCGACTGGTACATGGAAGAACGGAATACCGTGCCACTCGACCATGCTGCGCAGGTCGTTGTGGTTGGAAATCACGCAAGGGATCTCGCAGTCCAGTTCGTCGGTGTGCCAGCGGTGCAGCAGGTCGGCCAGGCAGTGCGACTCACGGCTGGCCATCAATACCACACGCTTTTTCTGTGCCGAGTCGGTAACGCGCCAGGTCATGGAGAACTCTTCGGCAATTGGCGCAAACGCCTCGCGGAAGGCCTCGATACCGAATGGCAGCGATTCGGCTCGGATTTCATGGCGCATGAAGAACCAACCGCTCTGCTCATCAGAGTGGTGGCTGGCTTCGTTGATCCAGCCATTGTACAAGGCCAGGAAATTACTGACTTTCGCCACGATGCCAACACGGTCGGGGCAGGCGATCACCAGACGATAGGTGCGCATGAATGAGACTCCAGAACTTCGCAAAGGCGCTCATTCTAGCGGCCCGCCAAGAAAAACGCAGTATTGATCGCAGTCGCCATGGCCGGTGTACGTCGCCATGCACCGCGTGGGCAGTGTCTGACAGACATGACGAAACACAGGGCTAATTGTAAAATTTTGTTCACGTAGAGAAATATTGTCACAGCTTAATTAACAATTAATTGCCCAATAATATGTTTACTTGCGAGTATCGCCTGTCTATTATTGCCCCACACATTTCTGAACACGCATTAAGGAACACTCCATGTCCCTGATCAACGAGTACCGTGCCACCGAAGAGGCCATCAAGGAACTTCAAGCTCGCCTGGCCAACCTGTCCCAGGATGACAAGCTGAAGAAAGAACTGGAGTTCGAAGGCAAACTGCGCACGCTGATGGGCGAGTACTCCAAGTCGCTGCGCGACGTGATTGCCCTGCTCGACCCAGAGTCGAAACTGAGCAAGGCACCTCGTGGTGCGGTCAAGGCTGTTGCCACCAAGCGCGCGCGCAAGGTCAAGCAATACAAGAACCCGCACAACGGTGAAGTGATCGAAACCAAAGGCGGCAACCACAAGACCCTGAAAGAGTGGAAAGCCACTTGGGGCGGCGATGTCGTTGAAAGCTGGGCCACCCTGCTGGACTGATTGTCCGCATACGCCTTTTGCTTATCGCAACAAAAACGCCGGCACATCGCCGGCGTTTTTGTTTGTCAGTGCTTTCACTCAGTGCTTAGCCAATTGCATACTGTGCCTGCAATTGCCGGGCATGAGCCTGCCAGGCCTCCAGCACACGCCGGCCCGCCTCGTCAGCGCCCTCCCAGGCTTGCTGGCGCGCCTGTTCGAAGTCGCCCATCGTATTCGGCGCGCCCCACTGCGGGTCACTCAAACGCTGCTGGCAGAAAGCAAACCAGCGTTGCCGCTCTTCACTGCTCAAGGTCTCAGGGAAGTTACGCGCCCGATAGCGGAACAACAGCTCCGGCAAACGCGGGTCATCGAACATCCAGTGCCCACTGCTCAACTGCGCAGGTTCCAGCGCACGAACTTGCTCACATACGCGCCGGTCACGGTCACCGATAAAGCCATCATACAACTGCTGTTCCGGGTCTTCACTCGGGGCGAAGTCTTCCTTGCCGTAGATGTGCTCCAGCTTGTCTTGCCATTGCGCCTGTTGATTGGCCAACTGTTCGCCGCGCAATTGTAACAACGTCAAGTCCAGGCCCAATCGCTGTTGATCGGCCGGGCGCAATACCGACAGCGGCGCCAATACCGGGCAGCGATTAATTTGCACCAGTTTCAGCGGCACCGGTAATTCACCCTCGGCCAACTCATCATGGCGGGTGTACAAGCGCTGACGCAGAACTTCAGCACTTTCCCGCAGTAATGGTAGGGTTTCCTGATGCAGGTCGCAGACAATCAGTGCGTTGCGATTACGTGGGTGCCAGGCCAGTGGCAGTACGACCCCCAGGTAATTACGCGCCGCCGAAAAGCGCCCGGATATATGCACCAGCGGCTGCAACAAACGGATCTGCTCCATCACTTTATGCTTGCTGCGCAACTGGAACAGCCAGTCATACAACTTGGGCTGTTTCTGCCGGATCAGACGGGCCAGTGCGATGGTCGCCCGCACGTCGGAAAGCGCTTCGTGGGCATGCCCATGGTCAATGCCATTGGCCTTGCTGAGCAACTCCAGGCGCAGGCTGGTACGCCCATCTTGTTGCGGCCATTGAATGCCGTCCGGGCGCAGCGCATAGGCCGTGCGCACGATGTCGATCAGGTCCCAGCGGCTGTTGCCACCCTGCCACTCACGGGCATAGGGGTCGAAAAAGTTACGGTACAGGCTGTAGCGGGTCACTTCATCGTCGAAGCGCAAGGTGTTGTAGCCGGCACCGCAGGTGCCTGGGCGCGCCAGCTGTTCATGAACGCGGGTCATGAATTCGGCTTCGCACAGCCCTTGTTCGGCCAGTTGCTGCGGGGTAATGCCGGTCACCAGGCAAGCGGCCGGGTGCGGCAGGATGTCGTCGGAGGGCTGGCAGTACAGGCTGATCGGCTCGTCGATCTCGTTGAGGTCGAAGTCTGTGCGCACACCGGCCACCTGCAGCGGCCGGTCGCAGCGCGGGTTGATGCCGGTGGTTTCGTAGTCGTGCCAGAAAATGCTGGAGGTCACGGGGTCGTCCTGTATCGAGGTCGACCCGATTCTAGCGCGATTCCAGACAGCCAAGGCTCAGACGGAAGCGTTGGCCGGGCGAAAGCTGAAATAGTCGCGCAGCGAGTGTACGAATTCATCGTACTCGCGCGGGGCCTGCAGCAGCATGAAGCCCGAATCGTAGTGCCCGGGCGTCTGGTCCTCACGACACCACAGGCAACTGGCGGTCAGGTTGATGAACTGATGCCCGCCGCCGGCCAGCGGCAAGCGTAACTGCAGCTCGTAATCGGGACCGACCAGCACAGGTAGCTGGCTGATGACCATCAAGCCGTCTTCGGAGGCATTACCCAACTGGCCGATCGCCTGGTCGGTAAAACGATTGAACACCTTGAGGACACAAGGCAGCTGATGACGTTCGATATGGCGCTTGTTGAACATGATCGCGAGTGTATTCCGTACCTGGTGCCAGGAATACAAGGTACTGGCGGTTGTTGTAACAGCTGAGTTACAGATTAGCGCAGCGCGCGCCGCAAATCTCGTGAAATAAACCACACCTTGGTGTTAGCGCCAAGGTGTGGTCGTCACCGGGCTGGCCACGGCTGCTTCGCCACCGCGCAGATGGCCGAGTTTTTCCAGGGTCTGCAGGCGCGCCTGGGCGCGATAGGCATATTCGTTGCCCGGGTACTGCTGGACCAGGTACCGGTAGGTCTGCGCAGCATCCACGTACAACGCCTCGCGCTCCAGGCACTGGCCACGCAGCAGCGACACTTCGGGGTGGATGAACGGTCGTGCGCGGCTGGTGCGGTCGACCTGCGACAACTCGAGCATGACCCGGGAACAATCACCACGGTCGTAGGCACGGTAGGCATTGTTCAGGTGGTGGTCCATGGACCAGCGGGTGCAGCCGACGGCGCTGGCGGCCAGGGCTAAAATGATCAGGGCTCGCATGGGGATCTCCTTTGATGCCAGTGTATCGGCGTTTGCCTGCAAATCTTCACACCCTTTTGCAAGGATACCCTGCCCGTTCAAATGCCACCCTGCCTTGGTCGCAGGTAGTGCAACGGAACAATGACTACAGCGCATTTGAGGAGTAGCCTTTCGCTGCGCTTCACTATAGGAGTCTGTGCATGAGCATCCGCCGTACCAAAATCGTCGCCACCCTTGGCCCCGCCAGCAACTCGCCGGAAGTGATCGAACAGCTGATCCTCGCCGGCCTGGACGTGGCACGCCTGAACTTCTCCCACGGCACGCCGGACGAGCACAAGGCCCGCGCCCGCCTGATCCGTGACATCGCCGCCAAGAACGGCCGCCATGTCGCACTGCTGGGCGACCTGCAGGGTCCGAAGATCCGCATCGCCAAGTTCGCCAACAAGCGCATCGAACTGAAGATCGGTGACAAATTCACCTTCTCCACCGCCCACCCGCTGACCGAAGGCAACCAGGACATCGTCGGTATCGACTACCCCGACCTGGTCAAGGACTGCGGCGTTGGTGACGAACTGCTGCTCGACGATGGCCGCGTGGTCATGCGCGTCGAGACCGCCACCGCAGACGCCCTGCACTGCGTGGTGATCATCGGTGGCCCGCTGTCGGACCACAAAGGCATCAACCGTAAAGGTGGCGGCCTGACCGCACCGGCCCTGACCGAAAAAGACAAGGCCGACATCAAGCTGGCTGCGGAAATGGACCTGGACTACCTGGCCGTATCGTTCCCGCGTGATGCCAGCGACATGGAATACGCGCGCAAGCTGCGTGACGAGTCCGGCGGCAGCGCCTGGCTGGTGGCCAAGATCGAACGCGCCGAAGCGGTGGCGGACGACGAGACCCTCGACAAGCTGATCCTCGCCTCCGACGCCGTCATGGTTGCCCGTGGCGACCTGGGCGTGGAAATCGGCGACGCCGAGCTGATCGCCATCCAGAAAAAGATCATCCAGCACGCCCGCCGCAACAACAAGGCGGTGATCGTGGCGACCCAGATGATGGAGTCGATGATCCAGAACCCGATGCCGACCCGTGCCGAAGTGTCCGACGTGGCCAACGCCGTGCTGGACAACACCGACGCGGTGATGCTGTCGGCAGAAAGTGCCGCCGGTTCCTACCCGATCGAAGCTGTACAGGCCATGGCCCGTATCTGCTCGGGCGCCGAAAAGCACCCGACCAGCCAGAAGTCCAGCCACCGCCTGCACACCACCTTCGAGCGCTGCGACGAAAGCATCGCCCTGGCGGCCATGTACACGGCCAACCACTTCCCGGGCGTGAAGGCGATCATCGCCCTGACCGAAAGCGGCTACACCCCGCTGATCATGTCGCGCCTGCGTTCGCACGTACCGATCTTCGCCCTGTCGCCGCACCGCGCTACCCAGGCCCGTGCCAACATGTTCCGCGGCGTCTACCCGATTGCCTTCGACCCGGCTTCGCTGCCGGCCGACAAGGTCAGCCAGGCGGCCGTTGACGAGCTGCTCAAGCGTGGCCTGGTGGAGCAAGGTGACTGGGTGATCCTGACCAAGGGTGACAGCTACCACACCATCGGTGGTACCAATGGCATGAAGATCTTGCATGTCGGTGATCCGCTGGTTGGCTGATTGCTCCAGATGGGGCCGCTTTGCAGAACAGGGCTCTATGTAGGAGCAGCCTTGTGCTGCGAATGTCCGGTACAGGTCAAGCACTTGTATCAGCCATGCGGCCCTCTTCGCAGCACAAGGCTGCTCCTACAAGGGTTTGCATCCCCCTGTAGGAGCGGCCTTGTGTCGCGATTGGAGGGCAAAGCCCTCCCCAGCTCATTCAAACATGTTCAACGAACACATCAGCAAACACCTGCCCCCGCGGCACCCCGGCAATAAACAGCCGCCGCGCAAACCGCTCGACACTCCCCGCCGCCCCACACACTAGCGCCACCGTCTGTCGCGAAGACGGCCGTAACCCGGCCAGTGCTTCATCCAGCTGCTCTGCCAGCACCAGCTCGACATTCACCCCTGGCAACTGCAACAGCGGCTCCGCCAGATAGTGCCCGGCCTGATCCCGCGCCACATGCACCAGCCGAATCTCTCCCCGATGCCCCTGCCGCAAGGCCTCGCGCAAGATGCCCCACAAGGGTGCCAAGCCGGTACCCGCTGCCAGCAACCACAGCGGCCGCTCCTGCCAGTCCGGGTCGTAATGCAAAGCCCCGCCTCTCAGCTCACCCAGGCGCATTTCATCGCCAACTTGCAACCCCCGCGCCTTGTCACAAAACGCGCCAGGCCGTTGGCAATCGATATGAAACTCAAGGAAGTCATCTTCGCCCGGCAGGCTGGCCAGGGAATAAGGCCGTGCGACTTCGCCCAGCCACAGCACCACATGCTGACCGGCCTGATAACGAAGCGCGCGCTCAGGCCGCAACCGCACGCGCAACACATCGCTGAACCAGTCCAGCGCACTGACCTTGGCCGACACCCCATCGCGCTGCGGGTCGAACAGTGCCACGTGCAAGTCTTCGACCACCCGGCATTGGCAAGCCAGGCGCCAACCCTGGGCATGCTTGTCCAGGGCCAGGGCCTCGGGCATGGCATCCAGCGGTTGCCCTGCCTGGCAGTGCACCAGGCAGGCATGGCAGCTGCCGGCGCGGCAACTGTAGGGCACGTTCAGCCCGGCCTCATTAAGGGCATCGAGCAAGTTGCTGCCGGTCGGCACCGCCCAGCGGCGCTCGCCCACGCAAAGTTCGGGCATGTTCAGGTATCTCTTCCTGCTTCAGATTGTTGAGGGCGCTTTGCGCCCCGATCGCGACGCAAGGCCGCTCCTACAGGCAATCGCGATCCAATGTAGGAGCGGCCTTGTGCCGCGAATGGGCTGCACAGCAGCCCCCATCGATATTAAGGCCAACCACAAGCGTCAGCAGCAAAAAGGATGCCTGCTCCCCAACCGACCATGGTCCAGACCACTCGCAGGTGTTTCACGCGGTGAGGCACGCTATACTGCCGCGCCCTTTTGCGTCGGCCATGCTGCCGGCGCGCCTTTGCAAGGCGTTTCGACATGCTGGTCGGCACCGTCGAACGTCTCTATGAATGTTCCCGTCTTTAAGAGGAGCGCGCTGCATGACCGTGATCAAGCAAGACGACCTGATTCAGAGCGTCGCCGACGCCCTGCAATTCATCTCGTACTACCACCCCGTCGATTTCATCCAGGCCATGCACGAGGCCTATCTGCGTGAAGAGTCGCCTGCTGCACGCGATTCCATCGCCCAGATCCTGATCAACTCGCGCATGTGCGCCACCGGCCACCGCCCGATCTGCCAGGACACCGGTATCGTTACCGTGTTCGTACGCGTAGGCATGGACGTGCGCTGGGACGGCGCCACCCTGAGCGTCGACGACATGATCAACGAAGGTGTGCGTCGCGCCTACAACCTGCCTGAAAACGTCCTGCGTGCTTCGATCCTGGCCGACCCGGCCGGTGCCCGCAAGAACACCAAGGACAACACCCCGGCAGTGATCCACTACTCCATCGTCCCCGGCGACAAGGTCGAGGTCGATGTCGCAGCCAAGGGCGGCGGCTCGGAGAACAAGTCGAAGATGGCCATGCTCAACCCGTCCGACTCGATCGTCGACTGGGTACTGAAGACCGTGCCGACCATGGGCGCTGGCTGGTGCCCGCCTGGCATGCTCGGCATCGGCATCGGCGGTACCGCCGAGAAGGCCGCCGTGATGGCCAAGGAAGTGTTGATGGAATCCATCGACATCCATGAGCTGAAAGCCCGTGGCCCGCAGAACCGCCTGGAAGAAATCCGCCTGGAGCTGTTCGACAAGGTCAACCAGCTGGGCATCGGCGCCCAGGGCCTGGGTGGCCTGACCACCGTGCTCGACGTCAAGATCATGGACTACCCGACCCACGCCGCCTCGCTGCCGGTGTGCATGATCCCTAACTGCGCCGCCACCCGCCACGCCCACTTCGTACTCGATGGCTCCGGCCCGGCCGAGCTGGAAGCGCCGTCGCTGGACGCCTACCCGGAAATCGTCTGGGAAGCCGGCCCGAGCGCCCGTCGCGTCAACCTCGACGACATCACCCCGGAAGAAGTCGCCAGCTGGAAGCCGGGCGAAACCATCCTGCTCAACGGCAAGATGCTGACCGGCCGCGATGCTGCGCACAAGCGCATGGTCGAAATGCTCAACCGTGGCGAGGAGCTGCCGGTAGACCTGAAAGGCCGCTTCATCTACTACGTTGGCCCGGTCGACCCGGTTGGTGACGAAGTGGTAGGCCCAGCCGGCCCGACCACCGCTACCCGCATGGACAAGTTCACCCGCCAGATTCTTGAGCAGACCGGCCTGCTGGGCATGATCGGCAAGTCCGAGCGTGGCCCGACCGCCATCGAAGCGATCAAGGACAACAAGGCCGTGTACCTGATGGCCGTTGGCGGCGCTGCCTACCTGGTGGCCCAGGCCATCCGCAAGTCGAAGGTCCTGGCCTTCGCCGAGCTGGGCATGGAAGCGATCTACGAGTTCGAGGTCAAGGACATGCCGGTTACCGTCGCCGTCGACAGCAACGGTGAGTCGGTGCACATCACTGGCCCTGCCCTGTGGCAGAGCAAGATTGCCGAGAGCCTGGCAGTCGAAGTGAAGTAAGCCTGATGTAACTGCGGCGCCTGCTTCGCGGCGGTTCGACGCCTCGATGAACCCGCTCCCACAGGGACTCCACAGGACTTGAATCTGTGATGATCCTGTGGGAGCGGGTTCACCCGCGAAGAGGCCGCCCCTGTTCTCACAGAATCCGGTCAAACTGCTCCGGCCAGTCCCTACGGGTAAATACCTGCCCCTCCCGCCTCACCCGCCGCACTTCTTCCAGATCCACCTCACACACCAGCCATTGGCTACTCAGCGGGCTTAGCGCTTCACTCAACGCCAGCACCCCATCCCCCGGCATCCCATGATCCGGCGGCACGAACAACCCTGCCCGGCCGATATTCTCATCCAGCGCTGGCGACCAAGGCGCCAACCCCACCGTAGGGCTTTGCAACACGGCAATCTGGTTCTCCAGCGCCCGCGCCTGGGCACCAATCCGCACCCGGTGGTAACCCGCCTCGGTATCGGTACAGCTGGGTGCCAGGATCAGGTCGGCACCCGCCTCGGCCAGGCGCCGGGCCAGCATCGGGAATTCGTTGTCGTAACAGATCAGAATGCCCAGGCGCCCCAGTTCGGTGTCGAACACCTGTAGCCCCTGCCCTGCGGCAATGCCCCACTGCTCGCGCTCGAAGCGGGTCATCATCAGCTTGTCCTGGTAGCCCAGCACGCCCTTGGGGCCGAACAGCCAGGCCCGGTTGCGGTAGCGCCCATCGCCGTCCAGCACCGGCACGCTACCCGGTTGCAGGTAGATGCCCCAGCGCCGGGCAATGCTCTCGCACAGTGCCTTCCAGGGCTCGATCAGCGGCTGGATGCCAGCAATGGAAGCCTTCAGGTCACCCCGTTGCTCAACACTCAACTGGCCGCTGAGCACCAGCCCGGCATACTCCGGCAGCAACAACAGGCGGGCCCCCGCCTCCACTGCCTCGGCGCACAGGCTCTGCAGGTGGTCGGCGTAGGCGTCCCAGGTTTCATGCAGCTCGATGGCGTACTGGCAGGCCGCAAGGCGGATCAAATCGGCAGCTCCTTGGTCCAGAACGACATCAGCTTGTCGGAGCTTTGCGCCTCGTCCAGGTCGCGCCAGGCATAGCGGGTGCGCAGCGACGGGTCGTGCAGGAAGCCGCGGTTGCGCCAGAAGCCGTGCAACGGCTTGTAGTCCGCAGGCCGACGTGGGTGCACGCCTGGCCGCTCCACCGCGCAGAACGCGCAGTAATCGAACTCGGCCAGTTTGTGCGCGTAGGACTCGCGTTCAATGAAAAAGCGCACCCCCAGGCCCTGACCGCGGTATTCCGGCAGTACCAGCGACTCACCGAAGTAATACACGCTGGCCGGGTCACGGCCCTGGGCCAGGAACGGCTGCTGGAACTCAGGGGCAACATCCACCAGCGGCAGGCCGGTGGAGGCGCCAACGACCTTGCCGTCGTCCAGCGCCAGCACAACCAGGCTGCGCCCAGAGCGGGCATAAGTGGCCAGGTAGTTGGCCTCGTACTCCGGGGTGCCGTCGTAGAGATAGGGAAACTCGCGGAACACGGTAAGGCGCAGGCGAGCGAGGTCATCGATGTAAGGCGCGATAGCGGCGCCGTGCAACAGGCGTATTTCCATGCTTGGCGGTCGTTTTGTCGATGTGGATGACGCGCTCGGCTAAGCCGGGCTTGAGGGGAAACCCTATCATCCGAGGCAACGACCCGCCTTTTCCCTACACGACAGGTATTGTTCCATGACCGCTACCGAACTGGTAAATGCTTACTACGCCGCCTTCAACGCTGGCGACATGCCGAGCTTCCTGGCACTGCTGAGCGAGGACGTGATCCACGACATCAACCAGGGCGAGCGGCAGATGGGCAAGGCCAGGTTTGCGGCGTTCATGGACAAGATGAACCGCTGCTACCGCGAGCGCCTGGCCGACATCGTGGTGATGCAGAACGCCGACGGCAGCCGCGCGGCGGCGGAGTTCACCGTGCATGGGGAGTATCTGGCCGACGACGAGGGGTTGCCGGCGGCCAATGGGCAGACCTATGTGCTGCCGGCGGGGGCGTTCTTCTATATCCACTGCGGCAAGATTGCCCGGGTGACCAACTACTACAACCTCAATGACTGGGTTGAGCAGGTAGGTTAAGCCTGGCAGGGGTGTATAGCCTGTACTGGCCTCTTCGCGGGTGAACCCGCTCCTACAGGGATCGCTCAGGTTTTGAAATGTGTGGTGATCCTGTGGGAGCGGGTTCCCCCGCGAAGAGGCCCGGTCAGTCGATACGGGTGCCCAGCACCTTGAGGAAGGCCGCCAGCCATGCCGGGTGCGCTGGCCACGCTGGCGCAGTCACCAGGTTGCCATCCACATGCGCCTGGTCCACCGCAATATCGATGAACTTGCCACCCGCCAGGCGCACTTCCGGCGCACACGCCGGGTAGGCGCTGCACTCGCGCCCTTCCAGTACCCCCGCCGCCGCCAGCAACTGTGCACCATGGCACACCGCCGCAATCGGCTTGCCTGCCGCGTCGAACGCCCGCACCAGCTCCAACACCTTCTCATCCAGGCGCAGGTACTCCGGTGCACGGCCACCGGGGATCAGCAGCGCGTCGTAACTCTCGGGCCGTACCCGTACAAAGTCGTAGTTCAGGGCAAAGTTGTGCCCAGGCTTTTCGCTGTAGGTCTGTTCACCCTCGAAATCATGAATCGCGGTACGCACGGTCTGCCCCGCCAGCTTCTCCGGGCACACGGCATGTACCGTGTGGCCGACCATGCTCAGCGCCTGGAACGGCACCATTGCCTCGTAATCCTCGACGTAATCGCCGACCAGCATGAGAATTTTCTTCGCCGTCATCGCATCCACTCCTTCCATTGCCCGTGAACAGTCATTGCACGATAGCCGCTATCAGTCGCGGCGGTCGAGCAAGTTCACCACCAGGCGATCGAGCCACCCCCATAACCGCTGCTTGACCCGCCGCCACAGGGGCCGGGCATGCCAGTGGGCAAGGTCGACTTCTTCGCTCAGGGCAAAGTCGCGCTCGAAGCTGGCGACCACGGCCGCCGTCAGCGGCGGGTCCAGCGCCTCGATGTTGGCTTCAAGGTTGAAGCGCAGGTTCCAGTGGTCGAAGTTGCACGACCCGACGCTGACCCAGTCGTCCACCACGGCCATTTTCAGGTGCAGGAAGCACGGCTGGTACTCGAAAATGCGCACCCCGGCACGCAGCAGGCGCGGGTAGTAGCGGTGCCCGGCATAGCGCACCGAGGGGTGATCGGTGCGTGGGCCGGTCAGCAGCAGGCGTACATCCAGGCCCTTGCTGGCGGCACGGCGCAACGAGCGGCGCACGCTCCAGGTCGGCAAGAAGTAGGGCGTGGCCAGCCACACCCGTTGCTTGCCACTGTTCAGTGCCCGCACCAGCGCATGCAGGATGTCCTGGTGCTGGCGGGCGTCGGCATAGGCCACCCGGCCCATGCCCTGCCCCTGCGCAGGCACCTTGGGCAGGCGCTGCAGGCCAAAGCCCTCGGCGGGGCGCCAGGCCGTGCGGCGGTTGTTGGCGTGCCACTGGCGGTCGAACAGCAACTGCCAGTCGTTCACCACCGGGCCTTGCATCTGCACCATCACTTCGTGCCATTCACTGGTCGCCTGATCCGGCGTCCAGAACTCGTCGGTAACCCCCGTGCCGCCCACCGCAGCCCAGCGTTCGTCCACCAGTAGCAGCTTGCGGTGGTCGCGGTACAGGTTGCGCAGGCCACGCTTCCAGCGCAGGCGGTTATACCAGCGCAGGTACACACCGGCTTCCAGCAGGCGCTGGCGCAGGGCACTGTTGAAGGCCAGCGAGCCGTAGTCGTCGAACAGGCAGCGCACGCGCACGCCACGCCGGGCGGCCTGCTCCAGCGCTTCGACCACCGCCTCGGCGCAAGCGCCGGCTTCGACCAGGTACAGTTCCAGGTCGACCTGGAACTCGGCGCGCATGATCGCCGTGAGCATGCGCGGAAAGAATTCGGGGCCGTCGATCAGCAGTTCGAACTGGTTGCCATCCCGCCAGGGGAAGACCGGCCCCGGCATGTCAGCGGGCGGTGAAGATCAGCACCGCACTCACCGGCACCGACGGGTTGATGGACTTCAACTTGGCAAACTTGCGCAGGCTTTCCAGCCCCGGTAGCAAACCGAAATCCTCGGCGCGCAGCACCAGTGGCTCAAGGGTCACTACCTGGAAGCGCCGCGCATCCAGGCGGGTGGCCAACAACAGGGCGTTGTAGCTGTGCGAGCGGCCATGCAGGGTGACAGTCAGCGGCAAGCGCAGCTCGATCTGCGCGCCGTCGGCCAGGTCGTTGATCGGCCGCAGGTCGAGCTGCGCCTTCACTGTGGCCTCGGTGAAGCGCTCGACCTCGAACAGGTTGTCGCGCATTTGCTCGTCACGCAGCGGAATGCCGCTGCTCACCGAGTCCATCTCGATGCTCAACCCCGCCACGCCCTTGCGGTCGACCGAGCCATGCAGCACCAGGAAGCGGTGCACTTCGGCAGTATCACCGTTCTTGCCGGTAATGAACGACAGGCGCGACGATTCGCCATCGAGGTGCCAATTGGCGTGGGCGGGCAGGCATAAAGCCAGCAACAGGGCGGGGAGCAGACGGGGCAGCTTGAACATGACAGATCTCGTGAAACCAAGCCGCCAACCTTACCCGCCCGCCTTCATGGCAGCAAGCGGCAGCCCTCACGTGGGCCTTGCCAGGCAGCCTGGTTACGCCGGCCCAGGCCCGCGGCGGTAACCTGCCGCTGCGGGGTGTTTTCCTCCAGCAGGCTCAGCGGCAGCCATTGCTTTACGTAACCTTGGCAGTAGGCCTGCTCGAAGCCCATGACGAAGCGGCACGAGCAGTATTCCTTGGCCGAGTAGGCCGAGAGGATGCCGGGGAAGTCGGCCAGGCCCTGGCGCTCGTGCCAAGCCCAGTACAACAGCCCCAGCAGCACCAGCAACAAGACCCGCTTCATGCGCCCTCCCCGGCCAATGCCGCCAGTACCCGCTTGAGCAGTTCGTCGTGCTGGTAACTGCCGTCGCGGTCATCGGCATAGCGCACGATCACCAGCTTTTGCGCGGGCAGTATGTACAGCGCCTGGCCCCAATGCCCCAGGGCGGCGTAGGTGTCAGCCGGCGCACTCGGCCAGGGCCGTGCTGCGCCGGCCAGCGGCTGGTTGAGCCACCAATGGCCACCGGGGTTGGCCTCGCCAGGCACTGCTTGGGCCTGGGCAAACGGCGTGCGGTTGAAGGCCACCCAGGCTTCAGGCAGCAGTTGCCGGCCCTGCCAGCGCCCGTCGCGCTGCATCAGCAAGCCGATGCGCGCCAGGTCGCGGGCGCTCAGGTACAGATAGGAAGACCCCACGTAGGTGCCCGCCCGGTCGCGCTCCCACACCGCACTGTCGATCCCCAGCGGGGTGAACAGCGCGTGCCAGGGGTAATCGGCATACTGCCCGGCATCGAGCATGCCACGCAGTGCGGCGGCCAGCAGGTTGCTGTCGCCACTGGAATAGAGAAAACGCTGGCCGGGGCTGGCCGCCGTACCCCGCGCCGCCGTGTAGGCGGCCATGTCCTCGCGGCCACGGGTATACAGCATGGCCACCACCGAGGACTTGAGCGGGGCGTATTCGTAGTCTTCCTTCCAGTCCAGGCCACTGGCCCAGTGCAACAGGTCGGCCATGCGCACGTCAGGGTGGGTATCCATGAGTGGGTAGAAGCGGCTTGCCGCGTCTTGCAACTGGAAGCGGCCCTCGCCCTGGGCCACGCCCAGTAGCGTGGCGAGCACGCTCTTGCTTACCGACCAGGTCAGGTGCGCAGTGGAGGCAGTGGTGGGGGCGGCGTAGCGCTCGTGGAGGATGCGGCCATCGCGGATGATCAGCAGGGCGTCGGTGCGGACGCCATTGCGCTCGGAGGTGGTGTGGGTGGGGAAGGCATAGGCATCGACGGCTTGCCAGTTGAGGGTGGCGTTGTCGATTGGCCAGTCGGGATCCGGCCATTCCTCAGCCTTGGCGGATGCCATGGCCATGCAAAAAAGCAGCAGCAGACCTTTCAGCATCCTGTTTCAGGCTCGCGTTTTTTGGGGCTGCTCTGCAGCCCTTTCGCGACACAAGGCCGCTCCTACAGGTACAGCGCCAGGCCTGAAGCTGACGCGATCCCCTGTAGGAGCGGCCTTGTGTCGCGAAAGGGCCGCAAAGCGGCCCCAGGATTCATCGGTTCACGCAAACCTATCAGGCACTCATGACAATCCCGCAGCAGCCCAAGCCTTGTTCAGCCGCTTCTCCCGCGCCGCCATCGCCAACGCCATCACCCCCTGGTCGCGCTGCCAGATCTCGGCCCAATGCGCCGGCCCCGTCGCCAACGCCGCATCAATCTCCCCGCGCAGCGCCTGGAACTGCGCAAACAACCCACCCAGCAACAAATGGCAACCCACACTATCGGCACACTGTCGGCTGCCCTCGGCACACCCCGCCAGCAGCCCAAGCAATTGCAAGCGCACGCCCTGCGGCCAGGCGCATTCCTGCCCCACGCCATACAACCAGGCCGTCAACGCCGTGAGCACATACAAGTCTTCCAGCGAGCGGAACGGCTTCACATAGGCATCCCAACCATCGCCGGCCAGCAACTCGCACGCTGCCTGCTCCAGCAGCAACCGGCCATGGCCCACCTCCGGCATCAGCGGCAGGGTCGGCAATGGCTCCAGCGTCACCCCCGGTTCCCCGGGGTAGACCACCGCCAGGCTCAACTGCGGCGCCGCGCCCGGCACTTCACTGCGCGCCGCCACCAACAACCACTCCGCCTCCAGGCCCGCCGTGACGAAATCCTTGCTGCCTGTCAGCCGCAAGCCGTCCAGACGCGTGTGCATGTCCGCCGGCCGCACACTGCGCCGCTCAGTGGCACACAAGGCCCCGAGGCTGGGCGGCGCGCTGGGCCACAGCACGCGCAAGGCCGCCTGGTAGCCCACCAGGAAGGCCAAACCCGGGGTGGCCATCGCGCGCCCGCCAAGGGCCGCCAGTTCGAACGGGGCGACCGGGCCGAGGCGCTCGAGCAGCGCGGCATAGGTTTCGCCCAGGGTCCCCGCCAACGCTTGGCGAAGCGGGTCGTTGAGTCGTTGCAACCAGGCCATTGAACAGCTCCTTGCTGGGGCTTCTGGGAAGGGTGTCACGCAAGCATCACCAAAGATTCACTGAGGTGACACCCCGTCTACCTAGGCTGACTTTGCACAACAAAGCCGACCGGCCGCAACCCTTCATGGCTGGCTTATGGAGACTCGTAATGACTCGGATCGCTCACTCTGGCGACAACAGCACTGAACGCCGTCTGCAAGCCGAACGCCTGGTTGGCGCCGAGGCGCTGCAAGAGGCCCAGGCCCTGCGCTACAAAGTGTTCAGCGCAGAATTCAAAGCCAAGCTCAAAGGTGCCGAGCAGGGCCTGGACATGGACGACTACGACGTGCACTGCCGCCATATTGGCGTTCGTGACCTGAGCACCGGCGAGCTGGTGGCCACCACCCGCCTGCTCGACCATCAGGCTGCCAGCAGCCTGGGCCGCTTCTACAGCGAAGAAGAATTCAGCCTGCACGGCCTGTTGCAACTGCAAGGCCCGATCCTCGAACTGGGCCGCACCTGCGTAGCCCCCGACTACCGCAACGGCGGCACCATCGCCGTGCTCTGGGGCGAACTGGCCGAGGTCCTCAACGAAGGCCGCTACAGCTACTTGATGGGCTGCGCCAGCATCCCCATGCAGGACGGCGGCGTACAGGCCCATGCCGTGATGCAGCGCCTGCGCGAGCGCTACCTGTGCACCGAACACCTGCGAGCCGAACCGAAGAACCCGCTGCCGAACCTGCCACTGCCCAATAACGTCATTGCCGAAATGCCGCCGCTGCTCAAGGCCTACATGCGCCTGGGCGCGAAGATTTGCGGCGAGCCATGCTGGGACGAAGACTTCCAGGTCGCCGACGTGTTCATCCTGCTCAAGCGCGACGAGCTGTGCCCACGCTACGCCCGCCACTTCAAGGCGGCAGTCTGATGACGAAGCTGCGGGTACTGGCCCGCCTCGCCCGCCTGTTGCTGGTACTGGCGCTGGGCATGTTGATGGCCAGCGTGATCGCCCTCGGCGAACGCCTGGGCTTCAAGGCGCCCATCGAGCGCCGCCAGCGCTGGACCTGCCTGTTCATGAAGCGCCTGGTCGCCGCCCTGCCCTTCGACGTGCGGGTGGAGGGTGAGCTGCCGCAGCGGCCGATGCTGTGGGTCAGCAACCACGTTTCCTGGACCGATATCCCCCTGCTCGGCATGCTGCTGCCGCTGTCGTTCCTGTCCAAGGCCGAAGTGCGCCACTGGCCGGTGGCGGGCTGGCTGGCGGAAAAGGCCGGCACCCTGTTCATTCGCCGTGGCGGGGGTGACAGCCAGCGCCTGCGTGAGCAGATCGCCGGGCAACTGGGCCTGGCCCGCCCTCTGCTGATCTTCCCCGAAGGTACCACTACCAGCGGGCGCTCCCTGCGCACCTTCCACGGCCGCCTGCTGGCAGGCGCCATCGACCGAGGCGTGGCGGTACAGCCGGTGGCTATCCAGTACCTGCGTGATGGCCAGATCGACCCGATTGCGCCGTTCATTGGTGATGACGACCTGGTCTCGCACCTGATGCGCCTGTTTGCCCAGCCACGGGGTGAGGTGTGCATTCACCTGCTGCCGCCGATTGGCAGCGTGGGCAAGGAGCGTGCGGTGCTGGCGGTGCAGGCACAGCAGGCGATTCACCTGGCGCTGTTCGGGGTTGAAGACATTGAGATGGCGCCACGGCGGCAGGCGCGGGCTGCCTGAATTTTTGCACTGCCTGTGCCGGCCCTTTCGCGGGTAAACCCGCTCCTACGGGGACCGTGCAATCTTTGGGATCACACTATCCTTGTAGGAGCGGGTTCACCCGCGAAAGGGCCGGCACTGCCAACACAACACTAACTGTCAGACATCCGGCCAGCCGCCGCAAACACCTGCAGCTGCGGATAAAACTCGCGAAAATCCGCCATCAGCGGCTCATACAACCGCTCCAGCTCACCCATTACCCCAACCATCCCCTCCGGCCGCGACAACCTGCGGGCAATGCCGTTGAACACCTGTTCCAGCGTCGCGAAATCACCATACGCCCCCAACCAGTCATCCGCCGCCATGAACGGCGCAATCCGCGCCAGCCGCCCCGGTAGCTCGGGCTCCGCCAACAACACCCGATAAAAATCCTCGGTGAACTGCGCCAGCGGTTGCTCGGCATAATCGGCCCAGTGCCGCGCCAGGCAATGGTCGAAGAACACATCCAGCACAATCCCGGCAAAGCGCCGCCGCTCGCGCGGAAAGCGTGCCAGTGCTGCCAGCACCAGCGGGTGTTGGTCGGTATAGCTGTCGATATGCCGGTGCAGCCGGATGGCCGCCTCCAGCGCAGGCGGGAAGCGCCCGTCCAGCGAGCCTTTGACAAAGTCGCCATACAGGCTGCCAAGCAGTTGTTGCGGCGCCGGGCCGCCCAGGTGCAGGTGTGCGAGGTAGTTCATGAGCGCAGTCTAGCACCGCCTACCCATATATCGTTATAACGCGATATAGCGATTCGAGCTCAGCTCAGAACCTCTTCGTATTTGTATATCGTCAAATCACGATTTACATTTCGCCCTATCGCGATATACCGCTACAACGAGCCCCAACCCATGCCACTCGATCTCGACGAAATCATAAAAGCGCTGGCCCACCCGGTCAGGCGAGAAATCCTCAGCTGGCTGAAAGACCCGGCAACCCAATTCCCCGACCAGTACCACAGCACCGAAAACGGTGTATGTGCCGGGCAGATCGACCAACGCTGCGGCCTGTCGCAGTCGACCGTTTCCGCCCACCTGGCCACCTTGCAGCGCGCCGGGCTGATCAGCAGCCAGAAGATTGGCCAATGGCACTTCTTCAAACGCAACGAAGCCACCATCGAGGCGTTTCTCGAACAACTGCGCCAAGCGCTTTGACCAGCAGGTAACCGTTATGACCACGCTTTTCGATCCGATCACCCTGGGCGACCTGCAACTGCCCAACCGTATCATCATGGCCCCGCTCACCCGCTGCCGCGCCGATGAAGGCCGCGTGCCCAATGCGCTGATGGCCGAATACTACGTGCAGCGCGCCAGCGCCGGGCTGATCCTCAGCGAGGCGACCTCGGTCAGCGCCATGGGCGTCGGCTACCCGGATACCCCCGGTATCTGGAACGATGAGCAGGTGCGTGGCTGGAACAACGTGACCAAGGCCGTGCATGCCGCAGGCAGGCGCATGTTCCTGCAACTGTGGCACGTGGGCCGTATCTCTCACCCCAGCTACCTGAACGGCGAGTTGCCGGTAGCGCCCAGCGCGATCCAGCCCAAGGGCCATGTCAGCCTGGTGCGCCCGCTGAGTGACTACCCCACCCCGCGTGCGCTGGAAACCGAAGAAATCATCGACATCGTCGAGGCCTACCGCAGCGGTGCCGAGAATGCCAAGGCTGCCGGTTTCGATGGCGTGGAAATCCACGGCGCCAACGGCTACCTGCTCGACCAGTTCCTGCAAAGCAGCACCAACCAGCGCAGCGACCGTTATGGCGGCTCGCTGGAAAACCGCGCGCGCCTGCTGCTGGAAGTGACCGACGCAGCCATAGAAGTGTGGGGCGCGAACCGCGTAGGCGTACACCTGGCGCCGCGGGCAGATGCACATGACATGGGTGATGCTGATCGCGCCGAGACCTTTACCTATGTCGCCCGTGAACTGGGCAAGCGTGGGATCGCCTTCATCTGCTCGCGAGAGAAGGAAGCCGACGACAGCATCGGCCCGCTGATCAAGGAGGCGTTCGGTGGCCCGTACATCGTCAACGAGCGCTTCGACAAGGCGAGTGCCAATGCGGCCCTGGCCAGCGGCAAGGCGGATGCGGTGGCGTTTGGTGTGCCATTCATTGCCAACCCTGACCTGCCGGCACGGCTGGCGGCGGATGCGCCGTTGAACGAGGCACATCCCGAGACTTTCTATGGAAAGGGGCCGGTGGGGTACATCGATTATCCGCGGTTGTGACTGAAATCGCCGGGGCCGCTCTGCGGCCCTATCGCGACACAAGGCCGCTCCTACAAGGGAACGCGATCCCCTGTAGGAGCGGCCTTGTGTCGCGATCGGAGGGCAAAGCCCTCCCCTGCGATCTCAGGGCCGGGCGCTGATCTGCTGTTGCAGGTTCTGGATCTGGCTCTGCAGGGTGTTCAGGTTACGCGTGGTCTGCCCACGGAACGCATCGAACTCCTGCACCGATGCCCCACTGGACGCCGCCGCCGGGCGGTTTTCCATCTGCGTCTTGAGCACCAGCACATCCTGCTCCAGGCTTTCGATGGCGGCCTTCTGGCCACCCTGCTTCTTCAGTGCAGCCACCTCGTCGCTCAAGTTCTTGAGCTGCTCATCAAGCTTGCCGCCATCCACCTGGCCCGACTTCAAGGCCGCCAGCTCGGCATTCACTGCCTTCAATTGCGCCTGCAACTGGCCCTGCAGTTCGGTGACGGCCTTCTGCTGCTCACGCGTATCCTCCAGCACCCGCTCCAGGCGTTTGCCCAGGTCACCCGCCTGGCCAGCCACACCTTGCTGCTGCTTGCCCTGCTCGGCCAGGCTGGCCTGCAACTGGCGGATCTGCAGCTTGAGCGCTTCGCTGCCGGTGCTGACTGAAGACTCGCTGGCAGCAACCTTGCCGCTGATTGCCTGCAAGCGCCCAGCCGCGTCCTCGCTGATGCGGGCAAAGCTTTCCTGGGTCGCCACCAACTGCTGCTCCATCAGCGAAATCTGCTGGAAGCTCCACCAGCCCAGCCCCGCCAAGGCAATGAACGAAGCCCCCAGCAGCACCCACAACGCCCCGGTATTGGCAGGCCTGGCCGCCCTTTGGCGGCTGCGCGACACGTGCGCCGGCAACAGCTCGTCATCATCATGAGTACCGGCCCGCAAAGCAGGCACATCATCGAAATCGTCGTGAGCATCGTTGCGCATGGGTAGGTTCAACCGCGGTAGTAGCAAAGAGACAGGAGTATAAACCGCTCGCGCGGCGCACTGATGACCATCATCTGCGCGTCAGGTTCACTGCCCCATCGGCTGATGTTTCCACCAGGCACAGAACTCATCCAGCGCCGTCCACAGGCTGACCTTGGGCTGGTAGTCCAGGTACTGCCGGGCACGGCTGATATCCAGGGTGAAATCACGGTTCATCACCTGCATGCCCAAGCGCGAAAGGGTCGGTTGCGGGCGCCCTGGCCACAGCATGCAGGCCGCTTCGTTCAGCGCGGCCAGGCTGTAGGCCAGGCCGTAGGAACGGTAGCGGGTAACCTGCGGCAGCTGCATCTGGCGCATCACGTAGTTGACCACGTCCCACAGCGGCAGTGGCTGGCCGTTGCTGATGTTGTAGGCCTGGCCCAGCGCCCGGTCATCGGCGAACAGCGCACTGAGCATTGCCTCGTTGAGGTTGTGCACGCTGGTAAAGTCGACTTTGTTCAGGCCGTTGCCGATGATCGCCACCCGGCCTTTGCGCTGCATCTGCATCAGCCGCGGGAAAATGCTGGCATCGCCCGCACCGGTGACGAAGCGCGGGCGCAGCGCCAGCACCTCCAGGCCGAACTCCTGGGCACCGAAGACCTTCTGCTCGGCCAGGTGCTTGGTCTGCCCATAGTGGTCGTGGAAGCGGCGTGGCACCTGGTCTTCACGAATATCCAGGCGCGAGCGGCCATTGAAGTAGATAGAGGGTGACGACAGGTGTACCAGTCGCCGCACGTGCTCTTTCAGGCACCCTTCGACCACGTTCTCGGTAACCACCACATTGCCCTGGTAGAAGTCCTGGTAACGCCCCCAGTTGCCCACTGCGCCGGCGCAGTGCACCACGGCCTCGACGCCCTGGCACAAGCGGCGGGCCAACTCGGCATCACCCAAGTCGCCGGGAATGAACTGGGCGCCGCGCTTGACCAGGTGCTCGACCCCTTCAGCGCGGCGGCCGCTGACCCGCACGTCCAGGCCCTGCTCCAGGGCGAAGCGCGCAAAACGCCCGCCAATGAAGCCACTCGCGCCGGTCACCAGAATTCGCATGTAACACTCCGTCTTGCCAGATTTCAGATGCAACTGACGCCAGCCGTGGCTACAAGGGCACCAGCCATTGCCGTGCCGTGTGCCGCAGGTGGTCGGTCAGTTGCGCGAGCAGTTGCCCGCCATTGCGCCAATGATGCCAGTACAACGGTACATCGATGGGGGTATCACTGCAGATTTCCACCAGCTGCCCACTGGCCAGTTGCTCACGGGCTTGCAGTTCGGGCACCAGGCCCCAGCCCAGGCCGGCTTCGGTCATGCGCAAAAAGCCCTCGGACGACGGGCACAGGTGGTGCAGGAAACCGTCTTCGATACCCAGCGATGCCAGGTAGCGATGCTGCAGGAAGTCGTCCGGGCCGTATACGATCGCCGGGGTACGGGCCAGGCGCTCAGCGACAAAACCCTGGGGAAAATGCCGCGCCATGAACCCGGGGCTGGCCAGCGCCCGGTAGCGCATGGCGCCCAACGGCAGGCTGCGCGCCCCAGCCACCGGCCGCTCGCTGCCGCACAGGCAGGCTGCAACATCTCCCGCACGCATGCGTTTCAAGCCAACCTCCTGGTCTTCCACCACCAGGTCGGTCAGCACGTTCTGCTGCGCGCAGAAGTTGCCCACCGCAGCGGCCCACCAGGTGGCCAGGCTATCGGCGTTCAGGGCGATGCGCAGGCGCTCCGGCATGCCCTCTTCGTCCAGTGCCGGCACCTGGCGCTGCAAGTCGCGCTCTAGCAGGCGCACCTGCTGCACATGGTTAAGCAGTTGGCGGCCGACTTCGGTCGGGCTCGGCGGCGTGGCGCGCACCAGCACCGGCTGGCCCACCCGAGCCTCAAGCAGCTTGATGCGCTGGGAAATGGCCGACTGCGACAAACCCAGCACCTGCGCCGCACGCTCGAAACCGCCTTGTTCGATCACCGCCGCAAGGGCGGCCAGCAGCTTGTAGTCGAACATCAATTTTCCTAATGACGGATCAGCTTTATTTGTTTTTCTTATACAGCGCCGAACAGCACAATAGCCAGCATCTTTTATGACCTTTTTTGGAGAGCCCTGCCATGTGGCAAAGCTATCTCAACGGCATGCTGGTGGCCTTCGGCCTGATCATGGCCATCGGCGCCCAGAACGCCTTCGTCCTCGCCCAGAGCCTGCGCCGCGAGCATCACTTGCCGGTGGCCGCGCTGTGCATCGTCTGTGACGCCATCCTGGTGGCCGCCGGGGTGTTCGGCCTGGCCACCGTGCTGGCGCACAACCCGACCTTGCTGGCAATCGCCCGCTGGGGCGGCGCGGTGTTCCTGATCTGGTACGGTGCCAAGGCCTTGCGCAGCGCTTGCTCCAAGCAGAGCCTGCAGCACCAGCAAGGCCAAGGCACACGTTCACGCCGCGCAGTGCTGCTCAGTGCCCTGGCAGTGACGCTGCTGAACCCGCATGTGTACCTCGACACGGTGTTGCTGATTGGCTCGCTAGGTGCCCAGCAGACCGAGCCTGGGGCTTACGTGGCCGGGGCGGCCAGTGCCTCGCTGCTGTGGTTCTCGACCCTGGCGATCGGTGCGGCCTGGCTGGCACCCTGGCTGGCCCGGCCGGCAACCTGGCGCATGCTTGATTTGATGGTGGCGGTGATGATGTTTGCGGTGGCGGCGCAGTTGGTTTTTAACTGATGTGGGTTCGGCATGGCATTTTTTTCGCCCGGGAGATCGAGCGCCGAAGCGTTCGCCTCGACACATTCAGCGCCTGCGAGATCGAGCGCCGCCCGCGCGGCGCTTCGCGGCTAAAGCCGCTCCTACGTTTGTTTCCGGCCAGTATCGCCTGTGCCAGACGCGCGCGACCGCCTTGTTGGTACGACGCGATATCGTGCCATGCGCCAAGGCGTTCGCGCGCAAATGCCACAGGAATAACTGGCCCGAAACAAACGTAGGAGCGGCTTTAGCCGCGAAGCGCCGCGCGGGCGGCGCTCGATCTCGCAGGCGCTGAAAATGTTGCGATGAACATCTGCGGCGCTCGATCTCACACGCGCTAAAACTCTCGAACCGAACATCTGAACGGCGCTCGACTTCACAAACCACACACGCACCACGGCAAACACCACCGGTCGGCACGGCCCAACCGCTCTGGAACCTCTATTCCCTATGTTTGTTGCGTGGTTATGCGCCGGACCCGGTGCTATGATCCAGCCCTTGCGTCGCAAAGAGTACAAACTCGCCGACGCTCATCGGGCCGCCCGTGATCGGCCTTGCGCAAACCGCAAACAGACCTGAATCAGGAGATCCACCATGGCTTTTGAATTGCCGCCGCTGCCGTACGCCCACGATGCCCTGCAGCCGCACATCTCCAAGGAAACCCTGGAGTATCACCACGACAAGCACCACAACACCTATGTCGTGAACCTGAACAACCTGGTCCCAGGCACCGAATTCGAAGGCAAGACCCTGGAAGAGATCGTCAAGAGCTCTTCGGGCGGCATCTTCAACAACGCCGCTCAAGTCTGGAACCACACCTTCTACTGGAACTGCCTGGCGCCAAACGCCGGTGGCCAACCGACCGGTGCCCTGGCTGACGCCATCAACGCCGCTTTCGGTTCCTTCGACAAGTTCAAGGAAGAGTTCACCAAGACTTCGGTTGGCACCTTCGGTTCCGGCTGGGGCTGGCTGGTGAAGAAAGCTGACGGTTCCCTGGCCCTGGCCAGCACCATCGGCGCCGGCTGCCCGCTGACCAGCGGCGACACCCCGCTGCTGACCTGCGACGTCTGGGAACACGCCTACTACATCGACTACCGCAACCTGCGTCCGAAGTACGTCGAGGCGTTCTGGAACCTGGTCAACTGGGCCTTCGTTGCCGAACAGTTCGAAGGCAAGACCTTCAAGGCCTGAGTCATTCAGCCCTGAACAGAAAACCCGGCCCAGTGCCGGGTTTTTTATGCCTGTGCCGGCCACTTCGCATACCTGTGGGAGCGGGTTCACCCGCGAATGGCCAACACGGTTTTGCTTGCTCAGCCCGCATACCACGCTAACATCAAACCACTGGAAGATTGACACAGCGCACTCAAGTTGCAGGGTCAGGCAACCGATACACTGCTCATGGTCGGCCGATAGTGTATCTTCATCGTTGATGGCAAAATGATGCCATGCGCATGGATTAAGGAAACCCCATTGAAGCTGGAATTGCGGAACAGCTTGTCGGTCAAGTTGCTCAGGGTCGTGCTGCTGTCGGCGCTGGCGGTCGGCGTCGTGCTCAGCTGTGCGCAAATCGTCTACGACACCTACAAGACCCGCCAGGCCGTGAACAACGACGCCCAGCGCATTCTCGACATGTTCCGCGACCCCTCGACCCAAGCGGTTTACAGCCTTGACCGTGAAATGGGCATGCAGGTGATGGAAGGCCTGTTCCAGGACGAATCAGTGCGCATGGCCTCCATCGGCCACCCCAACGAAACCATGCTGGCAGAAAAGTCCCGCCCGCTGCAGGACATGTCCATGCGCTGGCTGACCGACCTGATCCTCGGCCAGGAACGCACCTACACCACACAACTGGTCGGCCGCGGCCCCTACAGCGAATACTACGGCGACCTCAGCATCACCCTCGACACCTCGTCCTACGGCGAAGACTTCCTGATCAACGCGGTGATCATCTTCATATCCGGCGTGCTGCGGGCCCTGGCCATGGGCCTGGTGCTGTACCTGGTCTACCACTGGCTGCTGACCAAGCCGCTGTCGAAAATCATCGAGCACCTCACCCAGATAAACCCCGACCGCCCTAGCCAGCACCAGATACCGCTGCTCAAGGGCCACGAAAAGAACGAGCTGGGCCTGTGGGTCAACACCGCCAATCAGCTGCTGGCCTCGATCGAGCGCAACACCCACCTGCGCCACGAGGCGGAAAACAGCCTGCAACGCATGGCCCAGTACGACTTCCTCACCGGCCTGCCCAACCGCCAGCAACTGCAGCAGCAACTGGACAAGATCCTGGTCGACGGCGGCCGCCTGCAACACCGTGTGGCGGTACTGTGCGTGGGCCTGGACGACTTCAAGGGCATCAACGAACAGTTCAGCTATCAGGTCGGTGACCAGCTGCTGCTGGCCCTGGCCGACCGCCTGCGTGCCCACAGCGGCCGCCTGGGCGCCCTGGCACGGTTGGGCGGTGACCAGTTCGCCCTGGTGCAGGCCAATATCGAGCAGCCCTACGAAGCGGCCGAACTGGCGCAGAGCATCCTCGACGACCTGGAAGTGCCGTTCGACCTCGACCACCACCAGCAGATCCGCCTGCGCGCGACCATCGGCATCACCCTGTTCCCCGAAGACGGCGACAGCACCGAGAAGCTGCTGCAGAAAGCCGAACAGACCATGACCCTGGCCAAGGCCCGTTCGCGCAACCGCTACCAGTTCTACATCGCCAGCGTCGACAGCGAGATGCGCCGCCGCCGCGAGCTGGAAAAGGACCTGCGCGAGGCCCTGCCACGCAACCAGCTGTACCTGGTGTACCAGCCACAGATCAGCTACCGCGACCACCGGGTGGTGGGGGTAGAAGCGCTGCTGCGCTGGCATCACCCAGAGCTGGGCATGGTGCCCCCGGACCAGTTCATCCCGCTGGCCGAACAGAACGGCAGCATCATCAGCATCGGCGAATGGGTGCTCGACCAGGCCTGCCGGCAACTGCGCGAATGGCACGACCTGGGCTTCAGCGAGCTGCGCATGGCGGTCAACCTGTCTACCGTGCAGCTGCACCACAGCGAGCTGCCGCGGGTGGTCAACAACTTGCTGCAGGCCTACCGCCTGCCGCCGCGCAGCCTGGAGCTGGAGGTCACCGAGACCGGCCTGATGGAAGACATCAGCACCGCTGCCCAGCACCTGCTGAGCTTGCGCCGCTCCGGGGCACTGATTGCCATCGACGACTTCGGCACCGGCTACTCGTCGCTCAGCTACCTGAAATCGCTGCCGCTGGACAAGATCAAGATCGACAAGAGCTTTGTCCAGGACCTGCTCGACGACGATGACGACGCCACCATCGTTCGCGCCATCATCCAGCTGGGCAAGAGCCTGGGGATGCAGGTGATCGCCGAAGGCGTGGAAACCGCCGAACAGGAAACCTACATCGTCGCCCAGGGTTGCCACGAGGGCCAGGGCTACCACTACAGCAAGCCGCTGCCGGCCCGCGAACTGACCCATTTCCTCAAGCAAGCGCAACGTAACCAAGTTTCGATGCTCTGACCCCGCCCGCCGGTTACAGGCTGTGACCGGCTTTTACACGAATTGCGCGCACGCCCCTTTACAGCAAATGCAAATCTTTCGCATGATGTTGCGGTTTCGCGTGCCACGGCGCACGGTCCACCCCTTGGTCCAACCACACGACGCAGGAAAACCAATAATGATTCGAATGCCTCTGGCCTCCGCCAGTCTGCTGGCCATTGCCATCGCCCTCGCCGGTTGCGGTGAAGGCAAGGACGAAAAAGCCGCCGCGCCGCAAGCCCAGGCACCTGCTGCCGCCAGCACCACCGATGCTGCGCCAGGGGCTGTCGACGAAGCCGCCGGCAAAGCCGTGGTCAAGCATTACGCCGACATGGTCTACACCGTGTACAGCGACTCGCTGAGCACCGCCAAGACCCTGCAGACCGCCATCGACGCGTTCCTCGCCAAGCCCAACGACGAAACCCTGAAAGCCGCCAAAGAGGCCTGGGCTGCCGCACGCGTTCCGTACCTGCAGAGCGAGGCATTCCGCTTCGGCAACACCATCATCGACGACTGGGAAGGCCAAGTGAACGCCTGGCCCCTGGACGAAGGCCTGATCGACTACGTCGACAAGAGCTACGAGCATGCCCTGGGCAACCCGGCGGCCAGCGCCAACATCATCGCCAACACCGAGATCCAGGTGGGCGAAGAGAAGGTCGACGTCAAGGACATCACCGCTGAGAAGCTGGCCAGCCTGAACGAACTGGCAGGTTCCGAAGCCAACGTCGCCACCGGCTACCACGCCATCGAATTCCTGCTGTGGGGCCAGGACCTCAACGGCACCGGCCCAGGCGCCGGCGCCCGTCCGGCTTCCGACTATCTGGAAGGCAAAGGCGCCACCGGCGGCCACAACGACCGTCGCCGTGCCTACCTGAAAGCGGTCACCGAGCTGCTGGTCAAGGACCTCGAAGAGATGGTCGGCAACTGGGCACCGAACGTCGCCGATAACTACCGCGCCAAGCTTGAAGCCGAGCCAGTGGCCGATGGCCTGCGCAAGATGCTGTTCGGCATGGGCAGCCTGTCGCTCGGCGAGCTGGCGGGTGAGCGCATGAAGGTCTCGCTGGAAGCCAACTCGCCGGAAGACGAGCAGGATTGCTTCAGCGACAACACCCACTACTCGCACTTCTACGACGGCAAGGGCATCCGCAACGTCTACCTGGGCGAATACACCCGTGTCGACGGCACCAAGATGACCGGCCCGAGCCTGTCCTCGCTGGTAGCCAAGGCCGACCCGGCAGCCGACGCCACCCTCAAGGCCGACCTGGAAGCCACCGAGGCGAAGCTCCAGGCAATCGTCGACCACGCGCTCAAGGGCGAGCACTATGACCAGCTGATCGCTGCCGACAACGCTGCGGGCAACCAGATCGTGCGCGATGCCATTGCATCGCTGGTCAAGCAGACCGGTGCGATCGAGCAGGCTGCAGGCAAGCTGGGCATTGCCAACCTGAACCCGGACACTGCGGATCACGAATTCTGATCCTGGTGTAGCGGTGTTTTGAAAGAGGCGGCCTTAGGGTCGCCTTTTTTGCTTCTGGCCTCTTCGCGGGTGAACCCGCTCCTACAGGATCTCCACAGGTTCCGACCTTGTGCGGTCCCTGTAGGAGCGGGTTTACCCGCGAAGAGGCCGGTACTGCACATGAAAATGCTGGCATTTCACATCCTTTTCACCCAGGTAATTGCAAATTGCTCTTATTCAAAAAACGCTGGCCTGCTAAGCTTGCACGCCGGTTTTCGCCCACGCCCAGGATTCTCGATGTCCTCGTCGCTGTCCCGACTTTCCCCTTTGCTGCTAACCCTAGCCCTTGCCGCCTGTGATGACGCCCCGCGTTTCACCCAGGCCGAGCCCGGCGAAGCGTTGTCTGGCGGCCAGGCAACGGTACAGCGCAGCGACCGCAAGGCCTTTTCCCTGCCTTCGGCCAATCTCTCGGCCGAGCGCCGCCTGGATTTCGCCGTGGGCAACAGCTTCTTCCGCAGCCCTTGGGTGATCGCCCCGTCCACCACCACCGCGCGTGACGGCCTGGGCCCGTTGTTCAATACCAATGCCTGCCAGAACTGCCACGTGCGTGATGGCCGCGGGCACCCGCCAGAGCCCGGCGACAGCAATGCAGTAGGCATGCTGGTGCGCCTGTCGATCCCCGATCAGCCTTACCTGGCCAAGGAGATCGAGCGCCTGGGCGTGGTCCCCGAGCCCGTCTACGGCACCCAGCTGCAGGACATGGCCAACCCCGGCGTGGCGCCGGAAGGCAAGGTGCGGGTGAGCTACGACACCCACGCCGTCAGCTTCAAGGACGGTCACCAGGTCGAACTGCGTCGCCCGACCCTGCAGATTACCCAGCTCGGCTATGGGCCGATGCACCCGGACACACGTTTCTCCGCCCGTGTGGCCCCGCCAATGATCGGCCTTGGCCTGCTCGAAGCCATCCCCGAGGCCGCTATCCTGGCCAACGAAGACCCGGACGATCGCAACCGCGATGGTATCCGCGGCCGCGCCAACCGTGTCTGGGATGACGCCCAGGGCACGACCGTAATCGGTCGCTTTGGCTGGAAGGCCGGGCAGCCCAACGTCAACCAGCAGAACGTGCACGCCTTCAACGGTGACATGGGGCTGACCAGCACCTTGCAACCGAAGGACGACTGTACCCCGGCGCAGGTCGACTGCCTGGCGGCGCCCAATGGCGACGGCAAAGACGGCGAAAAGGAAGTCAGCGACAACATCCTGCGCCTGGTTACCTTCTACACCCGTAACCTCGGCGTGCCCGCCCGCCGCGACGTGGATGCGCCACAGGTGCTGGCCGGCAAGAACCTGTTCTTCCAGGCCGGCTGCCAGGGCTGCCACACGCCGCAGTTCACCACCGCTGCCGACACTGCCGAGCCCGAGCTGGCGAACCAGACAATCCGCCCCTACAGCGACCTTTTACTGCACGACATGGGCCCGGGGCTGGCCGACGAGCGCACCGAGTTCGCCGCCAACGGCCAGGACTGGCGCACCCCGCCGCTGTGGGGCATCGGCTTGACCGAGGCTGTCAGTGGCCACACCCAGTACCTGCATGACGGCCGCGCTCGCAACCTGCTTGAAGCCGTGCTCTGGCATGGTGGCGAAGCCGAGGCGGCACGCAATTTCGTCCTCACTTTCAATGCCGAGCAACGCGCCGCGTTGCTGGCGTTCCTGAACTCACTTTAAAAAAGCGCAAAGGAGCCGGGCATGTTCCGACCCAAACTGTTGTTCACCAGCCTCGCCGCACTCGCCCTGGGTGCCTGCTCGCCGCAGGACCCACAGGCAGTGACCTCCGCCGCCATCGCCAAGCAGGTGATCCTGCCGACCTACAGCCGCTGGGTCGAAGCCGACCGCACGCTGGCCGCCAGTGCCCTGGCCTACTGCGAAGGCAAGGAAGACCTGGAAAAGGCCCGCGCCGACTTCCTCAACGCGCAAAAAGCCTGGGCCGAGCTGCAGCCGCTGCTGGTCGGCCCGCTGGCCGAAGGCAACCGCGCCTGGCAGGTGCAATTCTGGCCTGACAAGAAGAACCTGGTTGGCCGCCAGGTCGAGCAGCTGGTCAACGGCGACAAGCCACTCGATGCCGCCGCCCTGGACAAGGCCAGCGTCGTGGTACGCGGCCTGTCGGCTTACGAGTACATCCTCTTCGACAGCAAGCCAGACATCGCCACTGCCGAACAGAAGGCCCGCTACTGCCCACTGCTGGTGGCCATCGGCGAACACCAGAAGGTCCTGGCCGAGGACATCCTCAAGAGCTGGAACAGCACCGACGGCATGCTTTCGCAGATGACCAAGTTCCCCAACCAGCGCTACGCCGATTCCCACGAAGCCATCGCCGACCTGCTGCGCTCCCAGGTCACTGCCCTTGATACCCTGAAGAAAAAGCTGGGTGCGCCGATGGGCCGCCAGAGCAAGGGCATTCCACAGCCGCTGCAGGCCGAAGCCTGGCGCAGCCACTCCTCGCTGAAGAGCCTGGAAGCCACCCTCAAGGCCGCCCAGGCAGTGTGGGTCGGGGTCGACAACCAAGGCCTGCGCGCCCTGCTGCCCAGCGATCAGAAAGCGCTGGCGGCCAAGATCGACGACGCCTACGCTACCTCGCTCAAACTGCTGGCCGACAACCAGAAGACCCTCGGCGAGCTGCTGGCCGACGACGCTGGCCAGCAAACCCTCAACCAGATCTACGACAGCCTCAACGCTGTTCACCGCCTGCACGAAGGCGAGCTGGCCAAGGCGTTGAACATCCAGCTGGGCTTCAATGCCAACGACGGTGACTGATCATGCTGCGACGCCAGGCCCTCAAACTCGGTAGCGTATTGCTCAGCGCCCTGACCTTGGGCGGCTGGAGCCTGTTCCGCAACAAAGGCAGCGAACCCCTGCTGCTGTCGGCGCGTGACGATGGCGACGGCAAGCACTATGCGGTCGGGTTCCGCCTGGACGGTACCCAGGTGTTCAGCACCCAGGTCGCCCAGCGTTGCCATGCCATCATCCACCACCCCGAGCAGCCAATCGCCCTGTTCGTCGCCCGCCGCCCCGGTACCGAAAGCTACCTGGTCGACTTGCGCGACGGGCGCCTGCTGCAGACTGTCACCTCGCAGCCGAACCGGCACTTCTACGGCCATGCGGTGGTGCACAAGGGTGGCGAATGGCTGTACGCCACCGAGAACGACACCACCGACCCGGGGCGTGGCGTGCTCGGTGTTTACCGCTTCGAGGGTGAGCGCCTGGTGCATACCGGCGAGATCCCGACCCATGGCATCGGCCCGCACGAAGTGGCCTGGCTGCCCGACGGCGAGACGCTGATCGTGGCCAACGGCGGTATCCGTACCGAGGCCGAAAGCCGGGTCGAGATGAACCTGAATGCCATGGAGCCAAGCCTGGTACTGATGCAGCGCGACGGCACCCTGCTGAGCAAGGAAACCCTGGCCCAGCAGATGAACAGCGTGCGCCATCTGGCGGTGGGCAGCGATGGCACCATCGCCGCCTGCCAGCAGTTCATGGGCGATGCCGATGAAACCGCCGAGTTGCTGGCGATCAAACGCCCAGGCGAGCCGTTCAAGGCCTTCCCGGTGCCGCAGCGGCAGCTGCAGGCCATGGCCCAGTACACCGCCAGTGTCGCCATCCACAGCGAGCTGCGGCTGGTGGCGTTGACCGCGCCACGCGCCAACCGCCTGTTTGTCTGGGACCTGGACAGCGGCGCGGTGCGCCTGGATGCACCGATGCCCGATTGTGCCGGGGTGGGGGCGGTGAAGGACGGTTTTGTCGTCACCTCTGGGCAGGGCCGTTGCCGGTTCTATGATTGCACCAAGGCCGAACTGGTCGGGCAACCGATGAACCTGCCGTCCGGTTTCTGGGACAATCACCTGCATCTGGTCTGATTTTTCTGCTGGCTGTACCGGCCCTTTCGCGGCTAAAGCCGCTCCTACAACGACCGCGCAACCCCATGACTGCGCGGTCCCTGTAGGAGCGGCTTTAGCCGCGAAAGGGCCCTCACAGGCATTTCACTCCCCTTCCCCCCAAAAACAGTCAATAATTCCCCCAACTACACGTGGGCAGGATCGCCCGTTGTCGTGTCTAAGCGAATAACAACCGAATCCAAGGAACCGGACCTATGCTGCGCCGCCGCATGCTCATCATGTTGGCCGTGGTTCTGCTGATCGTGTTGGCCCTGGGGGGCTACAAGGCCTTCTCGATCTATCAGCAGATCCAGATGTTCACTGCCCCCAAGCCGCCCATCACCGTGGCGGCGGCCTTGGCCGAACAGCGCCAGTGGCAGGAGCGCCTGCCCGCCGTCGGCAGCCTCAAGGCGCTGCAGGGCGTGGAGCTGAGCCTGGAGGTGGAGGGCATCGTCAAGACCCTGCACTTCGACTCGGGCCAGCCGGTCAAGGCCGGGCAACTGCTGCTGCAACTCAACGACGACCAGGAAACCGCCCTGCTCGGCACCGCCCAGGCCGACCTGGGCCTGGCCAAGGTCGATTTCGGCCGTGGCAGCCAGCTGGTTGGCGATTCGGCCATCTCCCGTGGCGAGTACGACCGCCTCACCGCCCAGTACCGGCGCAACCAGGCCATCGTCGAGCAACTCAAGGCATCGAAGACCAAAAAGAGCATCAGCGCCCCATTCAGCGGCACCATCGGCATCCGCCAGGTGGACGTCGGTGATTACCTGGCTGCCGGCACGGTGATCGCCACCCTGCAGGACACCTCCAGCCTGTACGTCGACTTCAATGTGCCGGAACAGGCCCTGCCGCACCTGAGCTTGGGCCAGCAGGTGCTGGTGCAGGTGGCCGCCTACCCAGGCCAGACCTTCGCCGCCAGCCTCAGCGCCATCAACCCCAAAGTCGAGGAAACCACGCGTAACCTGCTGGTGCGCGCGACCATGGCCAACCCGGACGGCAAACTGCTGCCCGGCATGTTCGCCAGCCTGCTGATCCTGCTGCCCAACCCGCAGCCGCAGGTGGTCGTGCCGGAAAGTGCCATAACCTACACCCTGTATGGCAACTCGGTGTACGTCGCCACGCCGAAAAAAGACAAGGACGGCAAGCCGGAAAACGACGACAAGGGCCAGCAACAGCTGGTGGCCGAACAACGCACCGTACAGACCGGCGAGCGCCGCGACGGCGTGGTGGTGGTCAGCAAAGGCTTGCAGGCCGGGGAACAGGTGGTCACTGCCGGGCAATTGAAGCTCACCCCCGGCGCCGCGATCCGCATCGGCGAGGACAAAGCCCTCAAGCCCGAACAGGGCGCAGTGGGCAAGGACTGACAGGAGGCTGGCATGGCGTTCACCGACCCGTTCATCCGCCGCCCAGTGCTGGCCAGTGTGGTCAGCCTGCTGATCCTGCTGCTGGGCTTCCAGGCCTGGAACAAGCTGCAGATCCGCCAGTACCCGCAAATGGAAAACGCCCTGATCACGGTGACCACCGCCTACCCCGGGGCCAACGCCGAAACCATCCAGGGCTACATTACCCAGCCACTGCAGCAAAGCCTGGCCAGCGCCGAAGGCATCGACTACATGACCTCGGTCAGCCGGCAGAACTTCTCGATCATTTCCATCTACGCGCGCATCGGAGCCGACAGCGACCGGCTGTTCACCGAGCTGCTGGCCAAGGCCAACGAAGTGCGCAACAAGCTGCCCCAGGATTCCGAAGACCCGGTGCTGAGCAAAGAAGCCGCCGATGCCTCGGCGCTGATGTACCTCAGCTTCTACAGCAAGGAAATGAGCAACCCGCAGATCACCGACTACCTGTCGCGGGTGATCCAGCCCAAGCTGGCCACCTTGCCGGGCATGGCCGAGGCGGAAATCCTCGGCAACCAGGTGTTCGCCATGCGTATCTGGATCGACCCGGTGAAACTGGCCGGCTTCGGCCTGTCGGCTACCGACGTGACCAATGCCGTGCGCCGCTACAACTTCCTCTCCGCCGCCGGCGAGGTGAAGGGCGAGTACGTGGTCACCAGCATCAACGCCAGCACCGAGCTGAAGTCGGCCGAGGCATTCGCCGCCCTGCCGGTCAAGACCAGCGGCGACAGCCGTGTACTGCTGGGCGATGTAGCGCGGGTCGAGATGGGCGCGGAAAACTACGACACCGTCAGTTCGTTCGACGGCACCCCGTCGGTGTACATCGGCATCAAGGCCACCCCCGCCGCCAACCCGCTGGAAGTCATCAAGGAAGTACGGCGGATCATGCCCGAGCTGGAGAGCCAGCTGCCTTCGGCACTGAAAGTGTCGATTGCCTACGATGCCACGCTGTTCATCCAGGCCTCCATCGACGAGGTGATCAAGACCCTCGGCGAAGCGGTGCTGATCGTTATCGTGGTGGTGTTCCTGTTCCTCGGCGCGCTGCGTTCGGTGCTGATCCCGGTGGTGACCATCCCGCTGTCGATGATCGGCGTGCTGTTCTTCATGCAGATGATGGGCTACTCGCTCAACCTGCTGACCTTGCTGGCCATGGTGCTGGCCATCGGCCTGGTGGTGGACGATGCGATTGTCGTGGTGGAGAACATCCACCGGCACATGGAAGAAGGCAAATCGCCGTTTGACGCGGCCCTTGAGGGCGCCCGCGAGATCGCCATGCCAGTGGTGTCGATGACCATCACCCTGGCCGCGGTGTATGCGCCAATCGGCTTCCTTACCGGGCTCACTGGCGCGTTGTTCAAGGAGTTCGCCCTGACCCTGGCCGGTGCGGTGATCATCTCCGGCATCGTTGCCCTTACCCTGTCACCGATGATGTGCGCACTGCTGCTGCGCCAGGAACAAAACTCCAGCGGCCTGGCCCACCGCCTCGACTTGCTGTTCGAACGCCTGAAAGTGCGCTACCAGCACCTGCTGCATGCCACCCTCGACAGCCGCCCGGTGGTGCTGGTGTTTGCCGTGATCATCCTGTGCCTGATCCCGGTGCTGCTGAAGTTCACCCAGAACGAACTGGCACCCAACGAGGACCAGGGCGTGATCTTCATGATGAGCAGCTCGCCGCAAACGGCCAACCTTGATTACCTGAACGCCTACACCGACGAGTTCACCCCGTTGTTCAAGGCCTTCCCCGAGTATTACTCGTCGTTCCAGATCAACGGCTTCAACGGCGTGCAGACCGGTATTGGCGGCTTCCTGCTCAAACCCTGGAACGAGCGCGAACGCACGCAGATGGAGTTGCTGCCGCTGGTGCAGGCCAAGCTTGAGGAGATTGGCGGCCTGCAGATCTTCGGCTTCAACCTGCCGTCGCTGCCAGGCACCGGCGAGGGCCTGCCGTTCCAGTTCGTGATCAACACCGCTGGCGACTACCCGGCGCTGCTGGATGTGGCCCAACGCATCAAGACCCGGGCCCAGGAGACCGGCAAGTTCGCCTTCCTCGATATCGACCTGGCATTCGACAAACCCGAAGTGGTGGTGGATATCGACCGGGCCAAGGCGGCGCAGATGGGCGTGTCGATGGACACCCTGGGCGGCACCCTGGCGACCCTGCTGGGTGAGGCGGAAATCAACCGTTTCACCCTGGAAGGCCGCAGCTACAAGGTGATTGCCCAGGTCGAGCGGCCATACCGCGACAACCCCGGCTGGCTCAACAACTACTACGTGAAGAACGACCAGGGCCAGCTGTTGCCGCTGTCGACCCTGATCACCCTCACCGACCGCGCGCGGCCGCGCCAGCTCAACCAGTTCCAGCAGCTGAACTCGGCGATCATCCAGGGTGTGCCCATGGTCAGCCTGGGCGAGGCGCTGAAGACCGTACAGGACATCGCCCGTGAAGAGGCCCCGGAAGGCTTCGCCTTCGACTATGCCGGAGTGGCCCGCCAATATGTGCAGGAAGGCAGCGCACTGTGGGTCACCTTCGGCCTGGCGTTGGCGATCATCTTCCTGGTGCTGGCGGCGCAGTTCGAAAGCTTCCGCGACCCGTTGGTGATTCTGGTGACGGTGCCGTTGTCGATCTGCGGCGCGCTGGTGCCGCTGTTCCTCGGCATATCGAGCATGAACATCTACACCCAGGTCGGGCTGGTGACCTTGATCGGGCTGATCAGCAAGCACGGTATCCTGATTGTCGAGTTCGCCAACCAGTTGCGTGAGGAACGCGGCTTGAGCGTGCGCGAGGCGATCGAGGAAGCGGCGGCGATTCGCCTGCGGCCGGTGCTCATGACCACGGCGGCAATGGTATTTGGCATGGTGCCGTTGATTCTGGCGACCGGGGCCGGGGCGGTCAGCCGCTTCGACATCGGTACGGTGATTGCCACCGGGATGTCGATTGGCACGCTGTTTACCTTGTTTGTGCTGCCGTGTATCTACACCTTGCTGGCACACAAGACAGTGGCCAGGGAAACTGCTATCGCCTGACCCGGCCTCTTCGCGGGCAAGCCCGCGAAGAGGCCCGCAAGGCACATGCAAAATGCCAGAGGCCCCGCATTAGCGGGGCCTCTGGCATTTCTAGCTCACACCGTGTTCAGCCAAACGGCCGCAACCCCTGGCGCATGCCGAACAGGAACAGCAACAGGTCCTGATCCGGCGCGACCTTGGCATGCAGCTGCGGTTTCTCATCCCGCGGCAAGGCGCACTGGTCGGCCATCTCGGCCTTGCTGAACACTGTCGGCCTCGGCTCTTCCCAAGCAGCCACCGCCACGGTGGTCACCGCCAGGCCAGCTATCAGGAATAAAGCTCGAGCTATTTCTAGTTTCATTGCCCTAACCCTTTGACAACGCTGCCAAACGCCATCTGGTAAAAATAGAGCAGCGACTGCCACTCTGCATCGTTCAACGACGAATGGCGACGCAGCTGACTGAGGTCATTGCCCGCCGCACGCTGGCAACTGATGCGCCGCCGGCATTTCTCCAGGTCCAGCAATGCCACCTCGACCCGGGCCTGCTCGCCTTCGCCAATTACCTTGATGAATACGTGCTTGCCATACAGACAGCCGTGCTGCCAGTGCCCCAGGTGCATGCGCGCCAGGTTGTCCGCCAGGTCCTTGAGCATGCGCTCATGCACCACCTGCGGGTAACGCTCACGTGCACCTTCGGCGTGCCAGGTGTCGAGCTCGACGAAACCATCCAGCGCTTCGCTTACCAGCAACGCCCGCCATTGGTGGTCGGCATCGCGCTCGGCACCACAGAAGACGATGCGTGGTACACGCACACCCAGCTGCTCGAAGCTGTTCAGCGCATCGAGCTCACGCAATACAGTCGGCCGGCCGAAAGGGTGCAACAGGCTGCGGTAGATATGCCCGACCTGACGCTTGGCATACAGTAGCTTGCCGCTGGCATCGTTCAGGCGTTGCACGCCACTCTCGCCACCACGCCGCTGGTTAGGCTCCTCGACCCACTCGCCCTGCTGGCGCCAGTAAAAATCGAACCGCGACTCCCCTTTCTGGGCTTCAGCCATCAAACACTACCCCTTGCGCAATACATAGACCCGCCACATGGCATAGAACGGCAGGAAGTCGAGGCGTTCCTGGATTCTGAAGCCGGCGGCCCTGAATTCTTCTTCGACCGTATCGGCCGGTAGCACGAAACGGTTCTGGTAATTGTCCTGTTCAGCCTTGGCGCTGCGGCGCTGCTCCAGCTTTTTCCGGCGCCAGGCTTTGAAGTTGCCATCTACCCACAACGACAGAATCACGCTATCACGGCTGACGCGCTGGAATTCCGACAGAATGGTCTTTCGGTGCGCAGCTTCGCCGATGTGGTGGAACAGGCGCATGCAGAAAATGCTGTCCACCGAATTGTCTGGCAGGTCGATGGCAAACGCCGATGTCTGCAATGGACGTACCCGAGCCACCACCTCTGGTGGTTGCGCAGTACAAGCGGTCTCGATCATCGCCTCGGAGTTGTCGGCACCAATGATCACCCGGTTTGGTTTTTCTGCGAGCAGTGGCCAGAAGCGGCCGGCACCGCATGGCAGGTCAAGGACCAGACCAGGTTCGCCTGCCAATGCCAGGGCGCGACGCGCCAGTTGTTCATCGCGTTTGTGGGAAAGGCGCCGCGCCAGCCCATCCTGATGCTTGAGGAAGTACTCCTTGGCATGCTGTTTGTCGTACTTCTCGGAAAACTCAAGCTTGATGGGGTTACGCATTGGGCATCTCCTGGCTCCATTCCTCCCACATTAGGTAGGCAGACGTTGGAAACAGGTCATGCCAATGTGAAAAAAATGTTAAGAACCGAGTAATGTATTACTACAAATTACTCGGCCCTACTGGCCAAAGCCCCTGGGCCGCCTTTGGCCGCCGTGTTGCTCAGGTCTACCTGGAAACGGCAACCATGCGGCAAGGTGGATGTCAGGGTGACATGCCAGCCCTGGTCGTCACAGATCCGCTGCACCAGCGACAGGCCCAGGCCCAGGCCTTCACCACGCCGCTCATCACCCCGTACGAACGGCCGGAACATCGCCTCGCGCTGCTCTTCAGGGATACCCACGCCGCTGTCCTCAACACTGAAGCCATTGGCCTCCAGGCTCAGGCGGATATAGCCGCCGTCGGTGTAGTGGGCGGCATTGCGCAGCAGGTTGCCCATCACCGACTGCAGGAACGTGGCGTTGTACAGCACCGGACTGGCGCTGACGCGGCCGTCGAAATACAGCTTGAGGCCCTTTTGCTCGATGGTGTCACGCCATACACCGACCAGCTCTTCGGCCACTTCACGCAGGGTCGCCCGCGATGCCACCGCACCTTCGTCGCGCTGCGCCCGGGCCAGCATCAGGAAGGTCTTGACCAATTCACGCATTTCCTCGGTGGCGCGCGCCACGCGCTCCACCTGGCTGCGTGAACGGGCATCCAGCGTCGGGTTCTCCATCAGCAGTTCACATGAGGTGGCCAGCACCATCAAGGGCGTGCGCAGTTCGTGGCTGACGTCGCTGGTGAACAGCCGTTCACGGGTCAGCGCGTCGCGCAGACGGCCCAGGGTATCGTCGAAAGCCACCGCCAGCTGGCCGACTTCATCCGCGGCATAATCCGGCGCCAACGGCGGGGCAAGGCCAAGCAACTGGTCACGGTGCCGCACCTGGCGCGCCAGGCGAACCACCGGGGCCATTACCCGGCGTGCCACCAGCCAGCCAAGGATGACCGCCAACACCAGACTGAGGACAAAGCCCACCACCACCACGGCGAACAGCACGCGCTCACGTTCTTCGAAGTCGCTCTGGTCCTGCAGCAGCACATAGCGGCGGCCATCGACGATCTCGACCATGGCGTGGTACGACAGCTGGTCGCGGAACACCTCGTGAAAGCCCCGATCGAGGTGGCGCAAATCCTTGGGCAACTCGAAGTCGTCACGCCCACCGCTGAAGTAGAACAGTTGATCGGGGCGCGGCCGATGGCTCCAGTCGCCGACGCTGTCCATGCGCAGCAGGCGCTGCAGGTCACCACCCAATACCGAGGAAATCAGCCGCTCTTCAACCAGGTGCACGGTGGCGACAATGCCGAAGGCGAAGGCCCCGGCCACCAGCGCACTCATCAGGGCAAAGGCAATGATGATGCGCTGCGCGAGGCTTTGCTTAAACTCCATCGCGGCCCTCGGCGAGGCGATAGCCGACGCCATGGACGGTATGCAGCAGCGGTTTTTCAAACGGTTTGTCGATCACCTGGCGCAGCTGGTGCACATGGCTGCGCAGGCTGTCGCTGTCGGGGCAATCATCGCCCCACAGGGCTTCTTCAAGCACTTCACGGCGCAAAACGTGCGGGCTTTTCTGCATCAGCACTGCCAGCAGCTTGAGGCCGACCGGGTTGAGCTTGAGCAAGCGGCCCTGGCGGTTGACCTCCAGGGTGTCGAGGTCATAGCTGAGGTCGGCCACTTGCAGGGTACGGCGCCCGCCCCCTTGGGCACGGCGCAGCACCGCTTCGATGCGTGCCGCCAGCTCCGACAGGGCGAAGGGCTTGAGCAAGTAATCGTCGGCACCGGAGCGGAAGCCTTGCAGGCGGTCGTCCAACTGGTCGCGGGCGGTGAGCATGATCACCGGCGTGTCGCGGCGGGCGTCCTCGCGCAAGCGCTTGCACAGGGTATAGCCGTCGATGCCGGGCAACATGATGTCCAGCACGATCAGGTCGTAATGCTCGGTGGCCGCCAGGTGCAGGCCGGACAGGCCATCCTGGGCGCAGTCGACGGTGTAGCCCTTCATGCCCAGGTAATCGGCCAGGTTGGCCAGGATATCGCGGTTGTCTTCAACCAAAAGAATGCGCATCGGTTTCTCCTGTGCGGTGCTTCTCGCAGTGGTGCGCGGCAGGCGCAGCTTAAGGCCTATGCCTGCACGGTGCCAGCCCCAGGGAAATTTCACCGCACTTGACGGTTTTTTCACTGATCCTTCACGGACACAGGATAGCGGGCGGCCGACAATGCCCGATCTTTTTCGTGCCCTGGAGCCGTCATGCAGCAACCAACCCGCCCACGCCCGATCAATTTCTGGCTGTACCTGGGTATACCCCTGGCGACCGCGCTGGCCTTGATCCTGTTGGAGCTGACTTCAGTCGACATGGATATCGCCAACCTGTTCTTCGACCCCGCTGCCGGCGAGTTTATTGGCCGCCACAGCTATTGGCTGGAAAACATTCTGCATGACCGGGTCAAGCAAGTGGTGATCCTGCTGGGGGTGATTTCGCTGCTGACCTTTGCCGCAAGCTTCTCCGTGAAACGCCTGTTCGGCTGGCGCCGCGAACTGGGCTGCCTGGTGCTGGCCCTGGGTCTGTCCACGGCGTTTGTCACACCGCTGAAGAAGGTGACCCAGGTGCAGTGCCCGTGGAGCCTGACCCAGTTTGGCGGCACCGAGACCTACAGCAAGCTGCTGGAGCCGCGGCCGGCTACCAACAAGCCTGGGCTGTGCTGGCCAGGCGGGCATGCTGCTACCGGGTTCTGCCTGTTTGGTTTGTTCTTCATGTTGCGTGATCGCAAGCCACGGCTGGCACGTGTGGCGTTTGTCGTGGCCTTGGTAGCCGGCTCGGTACTTGGCGTAGGGCGGATGATGCAGGGGGCACACTTCTTGTCGCACAACGTGTGGACGGGGGTGTTCTGCTGGTTGATCGGGTTGGGGTCGTATTACCTTATCCTGTATCGGCGGGGAATGGTGAAAGCGCCAGTCGCCGAACGTAGCGTCGCCTGATTCGCGGGTAAACCCGCTCCCACAGGTTCGGCGCTGCCCTTGAGATCGGTGCGATACCTGTGGGAGCGGGTTCATCGGGGCGCCGAACCGCCGCGAACAGGCCGGTACAGGCAAAACAAAAAGCCCCGGTTCTCGCGAACCGGGGCTTTTTGATGGTGCAGGGGGTAAGGCTGGCTTACATCATGCCGCCCATGCCACCCATGCCGCCCATGTCTGGCATGCCGCCGCCAGCTGGGGCTTCGCTCGGAGCGTCAGCAATCATGGCTTCGGTGGTGATCATCAGACCGCCGATCGAAGCAGCAGCTTGCAGGGCCGAACGGGTGACCTTGGCTGGGTCCAGGATGCCCATCTCGATCATGTCGCCGTATTCGCCGGTAGCAGCGTTGTAACCGAAGTTACCCGAACCTTGCTTGACCTTGTCAGCCACAACGCTTGGCTCGTCGCCGGCGTTGGCAGTGATCTGGCGCAGCGGGGCTTCGACAGCGCGACGCAGCAGGGCGATACCGACGTTCTGGTCTTCGTTGTCGCCTTTCAGGTCAACGATGGCCGACAGGGCGCGAACCAGGGCAACACCACCGCCAGGTACCACGCCTTCTTCAACGGCTGCACGGGTAGCATGCAGGGCGTCTTCAACGCGGGCTTTCTTCTCTTTCATTTCAACTTCGGTGCCGGCACCGACCTTGATCACGGCAACACCGCCAGCCAGCTTGGCCAGACGCTCTTGCAGCTTCTCACGGTCGTAGTCCGAGGAAGTTTCTTCGATCTGGGCACGGATCTGTTTAACGCGTGCTTCGATCTCGGTGTCAGCGCCAGCACCATCGATGATGGTGGTGTTTTCCTTGGACAGGATGACGCGCTTGGCGTTACCCAGGTGTTCCAGGGTGGCGGTTTCCAGGGACAGGCCGATTTCTTCGGAGATGACCTGGCCGCCGGTCAGGACGGCGATGTCCTGCAGCATGGCCTTGCGGCGGTCGCCGAAGCCTGGTGCCTTGACCGCAGCAACCTTGACGATGCCGCGCATGTTGTTGACTACCAGGGTAGCCAGCGCTTCGCCTTCAACGTCTTCGGCAACGATCAGCAGTGGGCGGCCGGCCTTGGCAACGGCTTCCAGCACTGGCAGCAGCTCACGGATGTTGGAGATTTTCTTGTCGACCAGCAGCAGCAGCGGGCCTTCCAGCTCGGCAACCATGGTGTCTGGCTTGTTGACGAAGTATGGCGACAGATAGCCACGGTCGAACTGCATGCCTTCTACGACAGACAGTTCGTTTTCCAGGCCCGAGCCTTCTTCAACGGTGATCACGCCTTCTTTACCGACTTTTTCCATGGCTTCGGCGATGATTTCACCGATGGAGTTGTCGGAGTTGGCAGAGATGGTACCTACCTGGGCGATGGCCTTGGAGTCGGCGCATGGCTTGGACAGGTTCTTCAGCTCGGCAACAACGGCAGCAGTGGCCTTGTCGATACCGCGCTTCAGGTCCATCGGGTTCATGCCGGCAGCGACGGCTTTCAGGCCTTCGTTGACGATGGCCTGAGCCAGAACGGTAGCGGTGGTGGTGCCGTCACCGGCAGCGTCGTTGGCCTTGGAAGCAACTTCCTTGACCAGCTGGGCGCCCATGTTTTCGAAGGCGTCTTTCAGCTCGATTTCTTTGGCGACGGAAACGCCGTCCTTGGTGATGGTCGGCGCGCCGAAGCTCTTGGCCAGCACCACGTTACGGCCTTTCGGGCCGAGGGTCGCTTTTACCGCGTCAGCCAGAACGTTGACACCAACCAGCATTTTCTTACGAGCGGAGTCGCCGAATTTTACGTCTTTAGCAGCCATGATCGTTTAATCCTTGGAATTCTTTGGAGTAACGGGAAGTCGGGGAAATCAGCCTTCGATAACGGCCAGGATTTCGTTCTCGGCCATGACCAGCAGGTCTTCGCCATCGACTTTCACGGTGTTGCTGCCCGAGTAAGGGCCGAAAACCACTTTGTCACCGACTTTAACGGCCAGTGCACGTACTTCGCCGTTTTCCAGGACGCGACCAGTGCCAACAGCAACGACTTCGCCGCGGTTTGGTTTTTCAGCGGCCGAACCCGGCAGGACGATACCGCCAGCGGTTTTCGATTCTTCTTCGCTGCGACGGATGACTACGCGGTCATGCAGAGGACGAAGCTTCATTGTCGATCTCTCCCAAATTGTGGTTTTCATCGGCCGGTATCGAAACCGGCGGGTTGATGCTGTCCGGCGTTGCCGGGGAGTGGCCCGCAAAGGGCGAACCACCTGTGTCATGCCTGGCGTTGCCACCAGAAACCTTGCGGTGACGACATACATGAGGCCGCCATATTCAATTACAAGGCTTGTATCAGAAAATTTTTCATTAGCCGGTGGATCACGCAAAAAGCTGGGGCCGCTTCGCGCCCCATTCGCGGCACAAGGCCGCTCCCACAGGAGGTTGTGGAAGCGGCCTTGTGCCGCGAATGGGGCGCGAAGCGGCCCCCGGGTATTACTTGTCGCGACGCTCGTACTCGCCTTCGATCACATTCGGCCGCTGGCCGCCATCACGAGGCTGCGCCTGGAACGGGTCGTCCTGGAACGCACGCTGGCGCATAGTCTGTGCCTCGGCACGCTCACGCATCTTGCGCGCAGCCAGGCGGCGGGTGAATGGCAGCAGGCACAGCACGCCGAGCACGTCGCTGATGAACCCGGGCAACAGCAGCAAACCGCCACCTACGGCCATCATCAAACCCTGGAACATGTCCTCGGCGGGCAGTTCGCCGCGCTGCAGGCTTTCACGGGCACGCAACGCAGTGGCCAGGCCGGCCACGCGCATTACCAGCACACCCAAGGCGGAGCCGGCGATGATCAGCAGCAGCGCCGGGAAGAACCCGATGGCCGCGCTGACCTTGACGAATACGAACAGCTCCAGCACAGGAAACAGCAGAAGCAACAGTAGAAAAGCACGCATCAAAGCATTCCTCGTCGGAAGAGAACCTTCCTGTAAGACCTACAGGTGGATGCGAGTGCCCGTTTTTTCAACCCTCGACTTGCGTCGCAACCGGCCACTGGTCAGCGCGCGCCAGCAAAACCAAGGCTTCGCGCACTTGTGTCGGGGTGTTGCAAGTACTTGGGAAAGGCAACCAGTAGACGCCCTGGCCGATGCGCAGGTGCATGCCCTCGCTGTCTACCCCGGCCAACTGCGCTGGCGCATGACGTGGCAAGTCGGTCAGCGCCACATAATGGGCGATGGCGTTGGCGTGGTCGCTGTTCATGTGTTCGACCATGCTCGCCTCGGCCTTGCCGGCGAACGGGTTGGCCAAGGTCACCTGGTCCAGCCAGTGGATCGCGCCGAAACCGCCGATATAGCGGTGGCGCACTGGCTGCAGCACCCAGAAGTCGAAGTCGTGGGCCTTGTGGTAGTTGGCAGCGTCCGGGAAGTAGCGGTAGTAGCGTTCGGCGGCGGCCTCGACGGCGGCCTCGTCGACCAGCTTGTGCGCTTCGGCCATTACCGTCAGGCGGCCAACAGCCTGCACATCCTCGGCCTCGCGCTCCCCTACCAGCAGCGAGCACTTGGGGTCTTTCTGCAGGTTGTGGGTGTGCTGGGCAATGCGGCTGATGAGGATCAGCGGGTTGCCCTGAGCATCAAGGCAGTACGGCACGACCGAGCCGAAGGGGTAGCCGGGCATCGACTTGGAATGGGTCGAGAGCACGCCGCGGTATTCCTTGAGCAGCAGTTCCCGGGCGGGGCGGATGGCGTTGGTACTCACGTGGGGGCGGCTCCTGGTGGATGGCTGGATAGGAGACAAGATAAGCATTATCAGTTCCAGTGCCAATGGGGCCGCTTTGCGGCCCATCGCGACACAAGGCCGCTCCTACAGGGGATCGCGTAATCCTGTAGGAGCGGCCTTGTGTCGCGAAAGGGGCGCAAGGCGCCCCCGGCGATTTACCAGGTAACGCCGAACCCGGCGGTATAGCGCGTTTTCTCCAGGTCACTGTCACGCGTTCCGCTGATGATGTCGCGCTCGGCCTTGAGGTTGAGCGAGGCCCACTCGGTGACCTTGTAGCGCAGGCCCACCTCGGCATCCAGCGAATAGTCGGCCACGCCACCCAGTGGCTTGGCGAATTCGCCGTTGGTGAACAACTGCACGTTCTTGCCGATCAGGTAGCGGGTGTAATCCCACTTCACCGCAGCGGAGTAGAAATTGTCCTTGCTGCCATCCTGGTATTCGAAGTCGGTGCGGTTGATCAGCGAACCCAGCGAGAACGCGCCCAGTTCGTCGTCCCAGAACTGGTAACCCGGGCCGGTACCCACGGTGCGCTGACGAGCCAGGTCTTCGATGCGGTCGCGCTTGTATTCCGCACGGCCCTGCCAAAACCACTTCTCGGTAAGGAAGCGGTCAAGCGCGTACTCGGCGCTCCAGTTGTCGGTGGTGGTGACGTCGTCCTTGGTTTCGCGGTTGTATTCGCCTTCGGCGTTGTGCCGCCAGCGGCCATGACGGGCCGTGGTCTTGAAGCCGATGTCATAGTCGTCGGTGTCGTTCTCGGCGCGCTTGTAGTCCAGCGCCACGTCGACGTTGCCTTTCCAGACGAAGTCCTCGACCAGCGGCTTGGGCTTCATGATCTGCTCGATGCTGGCCAGCTCCACGGTCTTGGGCGCCTCGCCATTGGCCAGGGTCACCTTGCCAGGCTCGGCGGCCTTCAGCGACTTGGCCTTCTCACCGGTATAGGCGTCCTGCTTGACCAGCATTTCCTGGTCGCTCTCCAGGGTCTGGACCTGCTTCCAGTCAAGGGCGATGGACCCGCCGTACGGGGTTTCCAGCAGCAGCTTGCCGCCATCGAACACTTTGATCTTGCCGCTAAGCCGGTCGCCGTTCTTCATCCACACGGTATCGGCGAACACCGGGGAGGCACACAGGGAAAGAGCTAGCAGGCACAACAACGATCTAGAATACATAAGCAGGGTACGGGTTCGATTTGACGAAAAAAGCCGGGCATTATCCAGATACCGACGACCAGAGCAAGGACAGACCCGAAGCATGCCGTTGAGTTCAACTCTCATTTACCCGACCACCGGTCCGGTTTCATCTGCAGCCCAAGGGGGGCGTGATGTCAGATGGATATGAGCACGCCCTCGACTCCGCCGAGGGCCGACGAACGGCGCTCTATTCGGTACTCGGCCAAGTGCCGGCGGGCAAGGTGGTGAGCTATGGCCAACTGGCCGAGCTGGCGGGGCTTGGGCGAGCGGCGCGCTGGGTCGGGCGTACCCTTGGGCAGTTGCCCGCAGACACCCGCCTGCCCTGGCACCGGGTGCTTGGCGCGGGCGGCCGGTTGAGCCTGGCACTGGGCACCCCATCGGGGGATGAACAACGGGCGCGATTACGTGCGGAGGGTGTAAATGTAACCAACAATCGTGTGGATATGACGCGCCATGGCTGGCGCCCAATGGAGCACAGCGGTTAGAGTGCGCGCTTTGTTTTAGCAAACTTGAGGCAGATGTTGGCCCATGCCCCGTAAAACCTGGCGCGCTGCGCTTGCTGCCTATGCCAGCCCGTCAACCCTGGTACTTTTGCTGCTCGGTTTCGCCGCCGGCCTGCCCTACATGCTGGTGTTCTCGACCCTGTCGGTGTGGCTGCGCGAAGCTGGCGTGGCCCGCGAGACCATTGGTTACGCCAGCCTGATCGGCCTGGCCTACGCCTTCAAGTGGGTGTGGTCGCCACTGCTCGACCAATGGCGCCTGCCGCTGCTAGGCGGCCTGGGGCGCCGGCGTTCGTGGTTGCTGCTGTCGCAGTCGCTGGTAGTGATCGGGTTGGTCGGCATGAGCCTGTGCGACCCGCAACAGCACCTTTCATGGCTGATAGCCATGGCGGTGTTGGTAGCGTTCGCCTCGGCCACCCAGGACATCGCCGTCGACGCCTACCGCCTGGAAATCGCCGACGACCAGCGCCAGGCCGCGCTGGCCGCCAGTTACATGGCCGGCTACCGGGTGGCCGCCCTGCTTGCCACGGCCGGCGCACTGTTCTTCGCCGAATGGTTCGGCTCCACTGGCTTCAGCTACCTGCACAAGGCCTGGGCCGGCACCTACGTCATGTTCGGCGTGATGATGCTGCCCGCCGTGTTCACCACCTTGATCATGCGCGAGCCGCCAGTGCCCATGCGTACCCAGCTGTCCGCTGCGCGCTACGGGCTGGTGCATCAGCTGGCTTCGGTGTTCGTGCTGATCATTCTGCTGGTGTCGGTACCGGCCAGCTTCACCCAGATGTTCAACACCGGCTGGTCCAGCGTCGTCTCTGGTAATGCCACGCCGCTGGACCTGCTGCTGGAAGACCGCGCCTTCCTGCGCCTGATCCTCTACGTGCTGCTGTCGTGGGCGTGCCTGTCGAGCCTGGGCCGTCGTGGCCTGGCCCCGGTGCTGACGCCGGTCAACGACTTCATCGCCCGCTACCGCTGGCAGGCCCTGCTGCTGCTCGGCCTGATCGCCACCTATCGCATGTCTGACACGGTGATGGGCGTGATGGCCAACGTGTTCTACATCGACATGGGCTTTACCAAGGACCAGATCGCCAGCGTCAGCAAGATCTTCGGCCTGATCATGACCCTGGTCGGCGCCGGGGTCGGCGGCCTGCTGATCGTGCGCTTCGGCATCATGCCGATCCTGTTCATCGGCGGCGTGGCCTCGGCCGGCACCAACATCCTGTTCCTGATGCTGGCCGACATGGGCCCGAACCTGGAAATGCTGGTGGTGACCATCTCGCTGGACAACTTCAGCTCCGGCATGGCCACTTCGGCCTTTGTCGCCTACCTGTCGAGCCTGACCAACCTGAAGTTCTCGGCGACCCAGTACGCGCTGCTCAGTTCGATCATGCTGCTGTTGCCGAGGTTGATTGGCGGGTATTCGGGGGTGATGGTGGAGAAGTTCGGTTATCACGACTTCTTCCTGATTACTGCATTGCTGGGTGTGCCTACCTTGATCCTGATTGCCCTGCAGTGGCGTCAGGAGGCTGGGCGGGGGACGCCGGTGGCAGAGGAAAATTCAGCGGCCGAGCGGCCCTGATAGATTTGTACCGCCTGTACCGGCCTCTTCGCGGCGGTTCGACGCCTCGATGAACCCGCTCCTACACAGATATCGCACGCCGTTGTAGGAGCGGGTTCATCGAGGCGTCGAACCGCCGCGAAGAGGCCAGTACAGGCAATACAGATTATTCAGCCACAGCCCCTTCCCCAGGCCGCCCACCCACCACAAACCACAGCGGCCACAGCGCCAAGGCCCCCGCCACCCCCGCAGCCAGGGCAAAGTGCAGCAGGCTGGCACCGGCCCCGATCATCGCCAGCAGCGCCCCGCCCAGCCCCAGCAAGGCAATGGTGATCATCCCCAGCATGGCCGAAACCAGGCCCTTGCTCTGATCGCTGGCGAACAGCGTCATGCGGTACAACACCGCATTGGCCACGCCCAGCCCCAGCGCGTACAGCGACATGCCCGCCACCACGCTGGTCACGCTCGGCCAGTACCAGGTCGCCAGCACCATCAGGCACAGGCCGGCCAGGTACGGCCACAACGCGCCACGCACCAAGGCCGGCAGCGGATAGCGGTCGGCGATGCGGTTGATGATCAGGTTGCCGAGGATCAGCCCACCGAACACCGGCAGCTGCCACAAGGCATATTCCATGGTGCTCAGCCCCTCATCGTGAATCAGCAGCACCGGCGACAGGCCAATCCAGCCAATCAAGGGCAAACCGACGAGGCCCAAGGCAGCGCTGCCAGCGACGAAGCGCCGGTTGGCCAGCAACTGGGCATACCCGGCCAGCAGCGGCAGCAAGTGGATGGGTGTGAACGCCAGGCGCGAGCCGTCACGGCGCTCCACGCCCAGGGTTTCCGGCATCAGGCGGTACAACAGCACCCAGGCCAGCACCGCGCCGATGGCAAAGGCCACGAACAGCCAGCGCCAGTCCAGCCACTGCAACAGCAAGGTGCCCACCAGCGGCCCGAGCAGCGGCGACAGCAAGGCGATGTTGGCCAGCAAGGCCATCATGCGCACGGCGTCCGCCTCGCTGAAGGCTTCGTTCAGGGCCGGGTAGCTGACCGTCACCACAAAGCCCAAACCGATGCCCTGCAGCAGGCGCAGCAGGTTGAACAGGCCGATGTCGTGAACCCAGAACGTGGCCAGGCAGGCCAGGCCGAAGAACGTGCAGCCAACCAGCAGCAGCGGGCGCCGGCCATAACGGTCGGCCAGCGGACCAATCAGCCATTGCAGCACCACGCCACCCAGCAGGTACAAGTTGAGGGCATGAGGGATGTATTCGGGGCTGGCGTTCAGGTCGCCGACCACTACCGGCATGGCCGGCATGACTGCGTCGCTGGCCAGGTAGGTGAGCAGCTCGAACAGGGCCAGGGTCAGGCCGAACAACAAGGCGCGCAGCGGAGTGATGTACAGCAGTGGTTTCATGATGGCGTATCGGGTGTGGCAGGTGGGGTCAGGGTATATGCCAGAAATGGCGGGGTTTTGCTGTGAACAAGTGTAAAAAAGCGGGGCCGCTGCGCGCCCCTTCGCGGGTGAACCCGCTCCTACAAGGGACAGCGCCACATTCAAGAGCGGCGCGGTCTTTGTAGGAGCGGGTTCACCCGCGAAGGGCCGCGAAGCGGCCCCGGCTTCCAGTCGTTGTTACTGCGCCGCAGTCTCCTGCACCACACGAATCACCCGCTGCGGAAACGGAATGTCGATCCCTTCGGCCTTCAACCGGTCACGCGCATGCTCGTTGAGCATGAACATCACATCCCAGTAATCGGACGTCTTGGTCCACAAGCGCAGCGATACGGTAATCGAGCTGTCGCCCAGCGTGGCCACCACCGCCTGCGGTGCCGGGTCTGGCAGTACCCGCGGGTCTTTCGCCAGTTCCAGCAGCACATTACGGGCTTTCTGCAGGTCGGCCTCGTAATCCACACCCACGTCGAACACCACCTTGCGCGTCGGCTGGCGGTTGGTGTTGGTGATGATGCCGTTGGACAGGCTGCCGTTGGGCATGATCACTGTCTTGTTATCACCGGTGCGCAGCACGGTGTGGAAGATCTGGATGCTGTCGACGGTGCCAGCCACGCCCTGCGCTTCGATCCAGTCACCGATGCGGAACGGGCGGAACATCAGGATCAGCACACCACCGGCGAAGTTCGCCAGGCTGCCTTGCAATGCCAGGCCGATGGCCAGGCCCGCGGCACCGATGGCGGCGACGAACGAAGTGGTCTCGATACCGATCATCGAGGCAACGCTGACAAACAGCAGAATCTTCAGGACGATATTGGCCAGGGTACTGATGAAGCCTTGCAACGCCACATCGGCATTGCGCATGCCCACCAGCTTGCCCAGCCGGGCGCTGATCTTGTTGATGATCCACCAGCCGACCGCCAGGGTCAGCAGTGCCAGCAGCACACGGCTGCCGTATTCCATGATCAAGGGGATCCAGGTCTGCGATTGGCGGACCAGCTGATCGACTTCAGCGTTCAAATCCATATTCATCTCCTGATGCCGAGCGGCAAGTACACGGTAGAACAGGCCGCGCGTGTTTGCGCAGCCCCGGCCCCCATGGACATCATTTGGCCATCGGGGTTCCGGGCGGCACCTGCATCAGTCGCGGAAGTTGTTGAACTGCAGCGGCATGTCGAACTCTTTGGTGCGCAGCAGGGCAATGGCTTCCTGCAGGTCGTCACGCTTCTTGCCGGTTACCCGCACTTGCTCGCCCTGGATGGCGGCTTGCACCTTCAGCTTGCCATCCTTGATGGTGGCAACGATCTTCTTCGCCAGGTCCTTGTCGATGCCTTCGCGGAACTTGGCTTCCTGTTTCTTTTCCTTGCCCGAAGGATACGGGTCTTTGGTTTCCAGGCACTTCACGTCGATCTTGCGCTTGACCAGCGCCAGGCGCAGGATTTCCAGCATCGCTTCGAGCTGGAACTCTTCCTCGGCGGTGAGCATCACGGTCTGATCCTTGTCCTTGAACTCGAAGGTGCCCTTGCCCTTGAGGTCGTAGCGGCGGTCCAGCTCCTTGATGGCGTTGTCGACCGCGTTCTGCACTTCGTGCTTGTCCAGTTCCGATACCACGTCGAACGAAGGCATGGTTGTTCTCCCAAAATAAAAGCGCGCTCAGGCTGACGATGGAGCGCGCTGGGTTTGACGGTTAAAATGCGGGCTCATTATAACGGGTTGCGAAACGCATATGAGCAGCACCTGGCATATTCTCGGCGCCGGTAGCCTAGGCAGCCTGTGGGCCTGCCGCCTGGCGCGGGCAGGCAAGGCAGTGCGCCTGATCCTGCGTGACGGGCAACGCCTGCAGGCCTACCAGAAGGCCGGCGGCCTGACCTTGGTCGAACAGGACCAGCCCCACCACTACGCCATCCCCGCCGAAACCGCACAAGCGCATGGCCCGATCCACCGCCTGCTGGTGGCCTGCAAAGCCTACGACGCCGCAGCGGCCATTGCTGGCGTGGCGCCACGGCTGGCCGAAGGTGCCGAAGTGCTGTTGTTGCAGAACGGCCTGGGTAGCCAGGATGAAGTCGCCGACCTGGTACCGCATGTGCGCTGCATCTTCGCCTCCAGCACCGAAGGCGCATTCCGCGAGGGTGACTGGCAGGTGCGCTTTGCCGGCCACGGTTTCAACTGGCTGGGCGACCCACGCAACCCGACGATCCCGGCCTGGTTCGATGACCTGCACCAGGCCGGCATCCCCGCCGAGTGGACGGTGGATATCCTCACCCGCCTGTGGCGCAAACTGGCGCTCAATTGCGCTATCAACCCGCTGACCGTGCTGCACGACTGCCAGAATGGTGGGCTGCTGGGGCAACTGGGTGAAGTGGAAGCTCTGTGCGCCGAACTGGCCCAGTTGCTGCGCCGCTGCGGCCAGCCGCAAGCGGCGGACGGGCTGGACGAAGAAGTGCAGCGGGTGATCCTCGCCACTGCGGCCAACTACTCTTCCATGTACCAGGATGTACGCGCGGGCCGGCGCACCGAGGTGCATTACCTGCTCGGCCATGCCTGCCGCGCCGCGGACCGTCATGGCTTGCAGTTGCCGCAGCTGGAACACCTGCTGCAGCGCCTGGTCGAAAACCTGCGCATGCGTGGCTTGCCCTGCGACTGACGCGGCCCTTACAACCGGATACGGACATTGCCTCGTTTATGACCTTGCGCCAACGCCTGGAAAACCTCCCGGTCGGGCAGAAGCTGCTGGCGGCCCTGCTGGTATTGCTGGTGACCATCCTGCTGGTCGCCAACCTCACCTTCATCAGCGCGGCCTACTGGATCACCCAGGAAAGCATGGCGCCCCAGGCGCTGCAGACCATCGGCCGGCTGGTGGCCAACCCGCAGCTGTCAGCCCGCGCCGGCGACACCCCGGAAACCGCCAGCGCGTTGCTCAAGGAGCTGGACAGCTACACACCGCTGCGCGCTGCCGCCGTCTACGGTGGCGACGGCCGCATGCTGGCGCAGTTGCAGCACGGCGAGCCGCTGGCCCTGCCCAAGCGTTTTCGCAACATCGACGGCTGGCGCCTGATGGAGTTTCGCAGCACCCAGCTGATCCGCATGCCGCGCGATGCCAACCCGCCGGCGCACCTGCTGCTGGTGGCCAGCAGCGAACTGCCCACCGCTTTCTACACCGGTACCCTCAGCGCCAGCCTGGGCATCCTGGTGTTCAGCATTCTGCTGTGGATCGTCGTCGCCCGGCAGATCAAGCGCCTGATCACCCAGCCTATCAACCAGCTTGAAGAGCTCAGCCGCCAGGTTACCCGCGAAGAAAGCTATGCCCTGCGCGCCCAGCGCGGCAACGACGACGAAATCGGCAGCCTGGCCGAGGCCTTCAACACCATGCTTTCGCGCATCGAAGCCCGCGAGCACCAGCTCAAGCGCACCCGCGACGAGTTCCAGGATGCCTACGACCAGGCCCAGGGCCTGGCCGAAGAAACCCGCCACACCAACCGCAAGCTAGAGCTGGAAGTCCAGGTACGCAGCAAGATCGAGAAAAAGCTCACTGGCTTCCAGAACTACCTGAACAGCATCATCGACTCCATGCCCTCGGCGCTGATCGCCCTCGACGAACAGCTCTACGTGACCCAATGGAACCACGAAGCCACGGTGCTTTCAGGCACCCCCCTGGACGAAGCGCTGAACCAGCCGATCTTCATTGCCTTCGAGCCGCTCAAGCCGTTTTTGCCGCAACTGAAGGAAACCGTGGAAAAACACCGGGTGGCGAAGATCGAACGGGTTACCTGGCCTAAGGGCGATGACCTGCGCCACTACGCCCTGACCTTCTACCCACTGACCGGTGGCGGTGGCCGCGGCGTGGTCATCCGCATCGACGACATCACCCAGCGCCTGTCGCTGGAAGAGATGATGGTGCAGTCGGAAAAGATGCTCTCGGTCGGTGGCCTGGCCGCCGGCATGGCCCACGAGATCAACAACCCGCTGGGCGCCATCCTGCACAACGTGCAAAACATCCGCCGGCGCCTGTCGCCAGACCTGCCGCGCAACCTGGAGCAGGCCGAAGAACTGGACATCGACCTGCCCACGGTCAACCGCTACCTGGAAAGCCGCGAAGTGCCGCAACTGCTCGATGGCATCCAGCAAGCCGGTGCCCGCGCCGCGAAGATTGTCACCCACATGCTCAGTTTCAGCCGCCGCAGCAACCGCCAACTGGCGCCCTGCGAACTGCCAGCGCTGATCGACCAGGCGGTGGAGATTGCCAGCAACGACTTCGACCTGGCTATCGGCTTCGACTTCAAGGGCCAGGCCATCGTGCGCCAGTTCGACCCCAATCTTGGGCAAGTGCCCTGCACCGCCAACGAGCTGGAGCAGGTGTTACTCAACCTGCTGAAGAACGCGGCCCAAGCCATCCACCAGCGGCCACAGCCCAGCGAGCCCGGGCGCATCACCCTGCGCACCCGGCTGAACCCGCCATGGGCGGAAATCCAGGTCGAAGACAACGGCGTCGGCATGCCCGAGGCGGTGCGCAAACGCACCTTCGAACCGTTCTTCACCACCAAGGAAATCGGCCAGGGCACCGGGCTGGGCCTGTCAGTCTCGTACTTCATCATCACCAATAACCACAAGGGGCAGATGGAAGTGCAGTCCACGCCCGGCCAGGGCACCTGCTTTACCCTGCGCCTGCCCCTCGGCCAGCCGGCAGCGGCGCCGCCAACCAACACGGAGAAATGACATGGGCTACCGCCTGTCAAAAATCTACACCCGCACCGGCGACAAGGGCGAAACCGGCCTGGGCGACGGGCGCCGGGTGCCCAAGGACCACCCACGGGTCGAGGCAATGGGCGAGGTAGACAGCCTGAACAGCCAGTTGGGCGTGCTACTGGCAGGGCTGACCGAACAAGGGCTGGATGAGGTGAGCACGGTGTTGGCGCCCTGCCAGCACCGCCTGTTCGACCTGGGCGGGGAGCTGGCGATGCCCAGTTACCAGGCGTTGAACCTGGCGGAGGTGGAGCGCCTGGAGGCAGCCATCGATGTGTGGAATGAGGAGCTGGGGCCGTTGAAGAACTTCATCTTGCCCAGTGGTTCTATGTTGGTGGCGCAGGCGCACGTGTGTCGTAGCCTGGCGCGCAGTGCCGAGCGGCGCTGTCAGCAGTTGAATGCCGTGGAACCGTTGGAGGGGGTTGGGTTGGCGTATATCAACCGGCTTTCGGATTTGCTGTTTGTGGTGGCGCGGATCATTGGGCGGCGGCAGGGGATTGCAGAGGTTTTGTGGCAGCCTGCAGAGCAACGCAAAGGCTGATATCTAAGCGATTCCCTGTGGGAGCGGGTTTACCCGCGAAGAATCCAACGCGGTGTATGGCACCGGCTGCGCCGGTGTTCGCGGGTAAACCCGCTCCCACAGGGGCCCCAATTACTCAGGCTTCAGGCCAGAACGCCCGGATCCCGGCCACACCCTGCGCCCCGGCATCCCAAGCCTGCTCGCGCTCACCCGGCCCGACCCCACCCAGCAGGTACACCGGCTTGCTGAACCCGGCAATCAAACGCTGCGCCTCTTCCCAGCCCAGCGGCACCGCCTCGGGGTGAGTCTGGGTCGCCTGCACCGGCGACAAGGTGACAAAGTCCACACCCATCTGCTCGGCCAGCGCCAGTTCTTCGGCGCTGTGGCAGGACGCCGCCAGCCAGCGTTCCTTGGGGAACGGCCGGCCCTTGGCCGCGTACTTGCGCAGTTGCGCAGCCGTCAGGTGCCAACCCGCCGAAGGGAAGTCCCCCAGCCACTCCAGCGGCCCCTTGAGCATCAGCTGCGCCTTGCCCCCACACAGCCCGACCGCATCCACCGCCACATCGCGGTACTTGGGGTCGTACATGTCCGGGGCACGCAGCTGGATCAGGCGAATGCCGTTGGCCACCGCCTTCTGGATGCCCTTGAGCATCTGCGGCACTTCCAGGCCATCCGGGGTAATCAGGTACTGGTCCGGCAGGCGCGCGGCAGCGACGATCGGCTTGTTGGCCTCGGGAAATTCGTATTGCGGCAAATCACGCGGGGCAACCCACTCCAGCGGCTGGCCCTCGGCGCCATGCGGTTCGCCAGTGAACGCCTCGACTTCGCGCACATCCAGCAGCACCTGCTTGTCTGGGTAGTCATGGCTGACCTTGATCAGCGCACGCGAACGGGTTACCTCGATGCCCAGCTCCTCGCGCAGCTCGCGGGCCAGCGCCGCTTCGACGCTTTCGCCCTCTTCCACCTTGCCACCGGGGAACTCCCACAGGCCGCCCTGGTGCTGGGTATCGGCACGGCGGGCAATCAGAATGCGGCCATCAGTACCGCGAATGACGGCGGCTACTACATGAATCCGTTTCACACTTCACGCTCCGCCAGGCCAGCCTGCTGCCAGGCCTGGAAGGCTGGCCACTGGTAAATGGTCTCGATGTAGGCCGCAGCCTGCGCAGGCACTTCCACACGGTAGGTGCGCAAGCGCACGGCCACCGGGGCGAAGAACGCATCGGCCAGGCTCGGCTTGCCGAACAGGAACGGGCCGTTGTCCTTGGCTACCAGGCGGCATTCGGACCACAGCGCGACGATCCGGTCGATGTCGATCTGTACGTCCAACGGCATGTTGTCCAGCGCCTGGTCACGCGACAGGTCGAACGGCATGGCACCGCGCAGGGCGAAGAAGCCACTGTGCATCTGCGCGCAGGCCGAGCGGGCCTGGGCCCGGGCCGCCACGTCAGCAGGCCACAGCTGGGCCTCGGGATGCTGTTCGTTGAGGTATTCGGCAATCGCCAGCGAGTCGGCAATAACACCGTGCTCGCTCTTGAGCAGCGGTACCTTGCCGGTAGCGGAATAGGCGAGAAGGCGCTGACGGGTGTCAGGCTGGTTGAGTTTGATCAGGGTTTCTTCGTAGGGTACGCCGGCCAGTTCGAGGGCCAGGGCGCCACGCAGCGACCAGGAGGAGTACAGCTTGTCGCCGATGATCAGGTGATAGCTCATGGTTCGGCTCCATGTATCTGGGATTTTTGGGGCTGCTTTGCAGCCCTTCGCGGCGGTTCGGCGCGAAGGGCCGCGAAGCGGCCCCAGCATTAAATCAGGTACGGTACTCGGCGTTGATCTTCACGTACTCGTGGGACAGGTCGGTAGTCCAGATGGTTTCGCTGCACTGGCCACGGCCCAGCTCGATACGGATGGTGATTTCTTCCTGGGCCATCACTGCCGAACCCTGCGCTTCGGTGTAGCTCGGGCTGCGGCCGCCCTGGCTGGCGATGCATACGCTGTCCAGGTACACGTCGATCAGGCTCACATCCAGTTCCGGCACGCCAGCACGGCCAACGGCAGCGAGGATACGGCCCCAGTTCGGGTCGGAGGCGAACAGTGCGGTCTTGATCAGCGGCGAGTGGGCCACGGCATAGCCGACATCCAGGCATTCCTGGTGGTTACCACCACCGTTGACCTGCACGGTAACGAACTTGGTCGCGCCTTCGCCATCACGGACGATGGCCTGGGCCACTTCCATGCACACTTCGAACACGGCCTTTTTCAGCGCTTCGAACAGCGCGCCGCTGGCTTCGGTGACTTCCGGCAGGTTGGCCTTGCCGGTGGCAATCAGCATGCAGCAGTCGTTGGTCGAGGTGTCGCCATCGATGGTGATGCGGTTGAACGATTTGTTGGCGCCGTCCAGCATCAGGTCCTTGAGCACCGCCGGGGCAACTTTGGCGTCGGTAGCGATGTAACCGAGCATGGTCGCCATGTTCGGGCGGATCATGCCTGCACCCTTGCTGATGCCGGTGACGGTAACGGTCACACCATCGTGCTGGAACTGGCGGCTGGCGCCTTTAGGCAGGGTGTCGGTGGTCATGATGCCGGTGGCGGCTTCAGCCCAGTGGTTTTCCGACAGGTTGTCGAGGGCAGCCTGCAGTGCGCCTTCGATCTTCTCGACCGGCAGCGGCTCACCGATTACGCCGGTGGAGAACGGCAGTACCGACTCGGCCGGCACGCCGGTGAGTTCGGCCAGCTTGGCGCAGGTACGCTCGGCGGCGGCCAGGCCTGGCGCGCCGGTACCGGCGTTGGCGTTACCGGTGTTGGTCAGCAGGTAGCGCACGGTGCCCTGTACACGCTGCTTGGACAGGATCACTGGCGCTGCGCAGAAGGCGTTGAGGGTGAACACACCAGCCACGCTGGAGCCTTCGGCACAGCGCATGACCACCACATCCTTGCGCCCCGGGCGCTTGATGCCGGCAGAAGCGATGCCGAGTTCAAAACCCGGAACCGGGTGCAGGGTGGGCAAAGGACCAAGACCAACAGCCATTAGAGCGCTCCTAGAAAATACGGTGAACAGGTGATTGAAGAGCGGGGCCGCTTCGCGCCCCATTCGCGGCACAAGGCCGCTCCTACAGGGACATCGCAACCATTGGGTCGGGCGCGGTCCCTGTAGGAGCGGCCTTGTGCCGCGAATGGGCCGCAAAGCGGCCCCCGGTTTGTCACGTTACAGCGAATGAATCAGATCACTCGATCTGACCATGGCAATGCTTGAACTTCTTGCCCGAACCACACCAGCACGGCTCGTTGCGGCCCAGCTTCTGGTCGTTGCGCACCGGCGCCGAGGCTACTGCCACTTCGGCACCCTCCTCGCTCAGCTGCTCGCTTTCAAGGCCCGGGGCTGCGGCATGCTGGAACTGCATGCGGCTAGCCAGCTCTTCGGCCTCGCGGCGCAGGCGAGCTTCTTCTTCGGCCGGGTCTTCGCGGCGCACCTGAACGTGCGACAGCACGCGGATGGTGTCGCGCTTGATCGACTCCAGCAGCTCCTGGAACAGGTTGAAGGACTCGCGTTTGTACTCCTGCTTCGGGTTCTTCTGCGCATAACCACGCAGGTGAATACCATGACGCAGGTGGTCCATGGTCGACAGGTGGTCTTTCCACAGGTCGTCCAGTACGCGCAGCAGGATCTGCTTCTCGAAGGTACGCAGGGCTTCGATACCAGCCTGGTCTTCCTTCTCGGTGTAGGCGGTGGTGATCTCGCTCAGCAGCTTCTCGCGCAGGGTCTCTTCGTAGAGGTGGTCGTCCTCGTCAAGCCACTGCTGGATCGGCAGCTTCATGGCGAAATCGCTGGCCAGCGACGCTTCCAGGCCGGCCACGTCCCACTGCTCTGGCAGCGATTGCGGCGGAATGTGCTGGCTGATGGTAGCGTCCAGCACTTCCTGGCGGAATTCGACGATGGTGTCGCCGATGTTCTCGGCGGCCAGCAGGCTGTTGCGCATGTGGTAGATCACCTTGCGCTGCTCGTTGGCCACGTCGTCGTATTCGAGCAATTGCTTACGAATGTCGAAGTTGCGGCCCTCGACCTTGCGCTGGGCCTTTTCGATGGCGTTGGTGACCATGCGGTGTTCGATGGCCTCGCCCGACTGCATGCCCAGTGCCTTCATGAAGTTCTTCACCCGGTCAGAGGCGAAGATGCGCATCAGGCTGTCTTCCAGCGACAGGTAGAAGCGGCTGGAGCCCGGGTCACCCTGACGACCGGAACGACCACGCAACTGGTTGTCGATACGGCGCGATTCGTGGCGCTCGGAGGCGATCACATGCAGGCCACCGGCTTCGATCACCTGCTGGTGACGCTTCTGCCAGTCGGCCTTGATCTGGGCGATCTGCTCGGCGGTCGGGCTTTCCAGGGCGGCTACTTCGGCTTCCCAGTTACCACCCAACAGGATGTCGGTACCACGGCCGGCCATGTTGGTGGCGATGGTCAGCGCACCCGGAGCACCGGCCTGCGCGATAATCTCGGCTTCCTTCTCGTGGTACTTGGCGTTCAGTACCTTGTGGTCGATGCCTTCCTTTTTCAGCAGGTTCGACATGTGCTCGGAGGTTTCGATGGTCGCAGTACCCACCAGAATCGGTCGGCCCTGGGTCATGCTCTCCTTGATGTCGGCAATGATCGCGGCGTATTTCTCGTCGGCGGTCAGGTACACCAGGTCGTTGAAGTCTTTACGCGCCAGCGGCTTGTTCGGCGGAATGACCATCACGTTGAGCGCGTAGATCGACTGGAACTCGAACGCTTCGGTGTCGGCGGTACCGGTCATGCCGGACAGCTTGGTGTACAGGCGGAAGTAGTTCTGGAAGGTGGTCGACGCCAGGGTCTGGCTTTCGGCCTGGATGTTCAGGTTCTCTTTCGCCTCGATGGCCTGGTGCAGGCCTTCGGACAGGCGGCGGCCTGGCATGGTACGGCCGGTGTGCTCGTCGATCAGCAGGACCTGGCCGTCCTGGACGATGTACTCGATGTTGCGGTGGAACAGCTTGTGCGCGCGCAGGCCAGCGTAGACATGTGTCAGCAAGCCCAGGTTGTGCGCGGAGTACAGGCTCTCGCCTTCAGCCAGCAGCCCGGATTGGGTCAGCATTTCTTCGATGAACTGGTGACCGGCTTCGTTCAGCTCGACCTGGCGGCTCTTCTCGTCAATGGTGAAGTGGCCTTCCTGGGTAACCTGGCCTTCGACCTCTTCGATGTGCTGGGTCAAGCGCGGGATCAGGCGGTTGATCTCGATGTACAGCTTGGAGCTGTCCTCGGCCTGGCCGGAGATGATCAGCGGGGTACGCGCTTCGTCGATGAGGATGGAGTCGACTTCGTCGATCACGGCGAAGTTCAGTTCACGCTGGAACTTCTCTTCCTGGCTGAACGCCATGTTGTCGCGCAGGTAGTCGAAACCGAATTCGTTGTTGGTGCCGTAGGTGATGTCGGACGCATAGGCGGCACGCTTTTCCTCTGGCGGCTGGAAGGCCGACACGATGCCCACGGACAGGCCGAGGAACTCGTACAGCGGGCGCATCCAGTTGGCGTCACGGCGGGCCAGGTAGTCGTTGACGGTGACCACGTGCACGCCCTTGCCGGACAGCGCGTTGAGGTACACGGCCAGGGTACCGACCAAGGTCTTGCCTTCACCGGTGCGCATTTCTGCGATCATACCCTCGTGCAGGGTCATGCCGCCGATCAGCTGCACGTCGAAGTGGCGCATGCCCATGACGCGCTTGCCGGCCTCACGGGCCACGGCGAAAGCTTCGGGCAGCAATTGGTCCAGTGTCTCGCCTTTGGCCAAGCGCTCCTTGAACTCTGCGGTCTTGCCCCGCAGTTGCTCGTCGGAGAGGGCAACCATCTTCTCTTCGAAGGCATTGACGATACTCACCGTCTTGAGCATGCGTTTGACTTCACGCTCGTTCTTGCTTCCAAAAAGTTTTTTTAACAAAGGCGCAAACATATTGGCAGGATCTTCCACACGTAGGGATGGAGGGCGGCCCCATGAGTCGCCCGTGCAGCCCTAAGGCCGCATGCGAACGAGCATTCTACCCGGAAACGATGGTGAAGAAAGTGGTGGATTTCCACGATGCTTTTACAGCGTTTTGGCGGGGGCCTGTCTTAGATAGGGGCATTTTCCCTGAGTTCAAGGTTTGCCAACATGAAAGGTGTACCCCTGTAGGAGCGGGTTCACCCGCGAAGAGGCCGGCACAGGCAACAGAGATGTTAAACTGCAGCCCATGTAACCTATTGCGTAACCCCATGGCCTACAAACCCTCCCCCGCCCAGCCCCCCTCGGCATTGCTGCGCCAGGTGCGCCCGCTGCGCTTGCTGCTGAACCAGGCTGAACGCCTGGAACACCTGCAGCGCCTGCTGGAAAGCCAGCTGCAACCGGCCGCCCGCGAGCACTGCCATGTGGCGTCATGGCGCGATGGCACCTTGTTGCTGGTGGTGACCGACGGCCACTGGGCAACCCGCCTGCGCTACCAGCAGAAGCGCTTGCTGGCGGCACTACAGGCCATGGAAGCCTTCGGCAACCTCAGGCGCATCCTGTACAAGGTGCAACCGCCGCTGGTGCCGGCCAAGCGTGGCGGGCATGCTGCCGAGCTGTCGAATGCCGCGGCCGAAAGCCTGCTTGATACTGCCGAGGGGATTGCTGATCCGAGGTTGCGGGCGGCGCTGGAGAGGTTGGCGGGTCATGCTCAGGGGAAGGAGAAGGGCTGAGAGCGATCGCCTTGAGTTTTGCAGCGGCGCGGAAATCGAGCGCCGCCCGCGCGGCGCTTCGCGGCACAAGGCCGCTCCCACATCTGTTTCGGGCCAATCTATCCTGCACCTTTCGCGCGCGCACCCTTGGCGCATGGCTTGAGATTGCTTGAGCAGCGGCGCATTCGATATCGAAGGGAACAAACAAGGCGGACAGCGGTGGCCTCACAGAATTGATTGGCCCGAAACAGATGTGGGAGCGGGCTTGCCCCGCGAAGCGCCGCGCGGGCGGCGCTCGATTTCCGCGCCACTGCAAAACTCAAACTGAACACCTGTGCAGCCCCACCCTAACTCCCAAACCGAACACCCGCCCCCCCCCAAAAAAATCCCGCCCATAAAAAAGGCCACCCGAAGGTGGCCTTAATGAACTAGAGAGTGTTCGAACTTACACGGCCGCAACAGGGCGCATGTACGAGATCGGTGCCGTGCTGGCATCTTCGAAAGTGACCACTTCCCAGGCATCGGTTTCAGCAATCAGCTTGCGCAGCAGCTGGTTGTTCAGCGCGTGGCCGGACTTGTAGCCCTTGAACTCGCCGATCAGGCTGTTGCCCAGCAGGTAAAGGTCGCCAATGGCGTCGAGGATCTTGTGCTTGACGAATTCGTCATCGGAACGAAGGCCGTCTTCGTTGAGCACACCAGTCTCGTCGACCACGATGGCGTTCTCGACACTGCCACCCAACGCAAGGTTGTGCTTGCGCAGGTACTCGATGTCACGCATGAAGCCGAAGGTACGGGCGCGGCTGACTTCCTTCACGAACGAGGTGCTGGAGAAGTCGACGACCGCACTCTGGGTCTGGCCCTTGAGGACCGGGTGATCGAAGTCGATCTCGAAGCTCACCTTGAAACCGTCGAAAGGCAGGAAAGTGGCGCGCTTGTCGCCCTCTTCCACGGTTACCTCACGCAGGATGCGGATGAACTTCTTGGCTGCGTCCTGTTCTTCCAGGCCGGCAGACTGAATCAGGAATACAAAAGGTCCGGCGCTGCCATCCATGATCGGCACTTCCGAGGCGGAGAGCTCGACGTAGGCGTTATCGATGCCCAGGCCCGCCATGGCGGAGAGCAGGTGCTCGACCGTATCGACCTTGACGTCACCGTTGACCAGCGTCGTCGACATGGTTGTCTCGCCGACGTTGGCCGCACGCGCAGGGATTTCGACCACAGGGTCGAGGTCGGCGCGGCGGAAGACGATGCCGGTGTCAACAGGTGCAGGCTTGAGGGTCAGGTAGACCTTCTCACCGGAGTGCAAACCGACACCTGTGGCACGGATGGTATTCTTCAGGGTGCGTTGTTTAATCATGGCATTGGCCGCTTCAGCGCAAATTGCGAACAGGTATCAACAAAGGCTGGGGATGATAACAGACCCAACCTTTGATGAATACCAATCACCTTTATACCCCTGATAAATTCCATTAATCAGCCTGACGACGCAGGAATGCCGGGATATCGAGGTAGTCCAGGTCATCCTGAGGGTTCAGTTTAGCGGCTGCAGCAGCACCTGCATGGGCCTGGTTGCGCATGACGGTCGGGCGCTCCAGGTCACGGTAGTTGACCGCAGGCTGCTCCTGGCGAACCGGCGCAGGGTTGGAGGCTTCGTACACCTGCTGAGCGGTCTGCAGGGTGTTGTCGACCACCTTCACAGGCTTCTCGATGCGCGCGCCCAGACCAGTGGCCACCACGGTAACGTGCAGTTCGTCGCGCATGTCCGGGTCGATCACGGTACCGACCTTGACCATGGCGTGGTCGGAGGCGAAGGCCTCGATGATGCTACCCACGTCGGAGTATTCACCCAGCGACAGGTCCGGGCCTGCGGTGATGTTCACCAGGATGCCGCGGGCGCCCTGCAGGTTGACGTCTTCCAGCAACGGGTTGCGGATAGCCGCTTCGGTGGCTTCACGCGCACGGTTCGGGCCGCTGGCGCAGCCAGTACCCATCATCGCCATGCCCATTTCGCCCATCACGGTGCGCACGTCGGCAAAGTCGACGTTGATCATGCCAGGGCGCTTGATGATGTCGGAAATACCGCGCACGGCACCGGCCAGCACGTCGTCGGCCTTGGCGAAGGCGGACAGCAGGCTCGCATCCTTGCCCAGGATGGTCAGCAGTTTCTCGTTGGGGATGGTGATCAACGAGTCGACGCTTTCAGCCAGCATGCGGATGCCTTCATCGGCGATCTGCATGCGCTTGCGGCCTTCGAACGGGAACGGACGCGTCACCACTGCAACGGTGAGAATGCCCATTTCCTTGGCCACTTCGGCGATGATCGGCGCCGCGCCGGTACCGGTCCCGCCACCCATGCCGGTGGTGATGAACACCATGTTGGTGCCCTGCAGCACTTCGGCGATGCGCTCACGGTCTTCCAGTGCGGCCTGACGGCCCACTTCCGGATTGGCACCGGCACCCAGGCCCTTGGTCACGCCGGTACCCAGTTGCAGGATGGTGCGTGCGCCGATGTTTTTCAGTGCCTGGGCATCGGTGTTGGCGCAGATGAACTCGACGCCTTCGATGCTGCTTTTCACCATATGGTTGACGGCGTTGCCGCCGCCACCGCCAACGCCGATCACCTTGATGACCGGGCTTTGCGGGACATTGTCTACGAGCTCGAACATTTTCCCTCTCCTTACAGTTCTCTAGTTGTTGCGCCTACCACTACTGCTCTGAAACTTAGAAGTTGCCCTGGACCCACTTCTTGAAGCGCTCAAGCACTGGGGCCTTCGGTTCATCGCCATAGCTGTTGTTGCTGCTGTTGGTGTTACCGGTCAGGACCATGTCCTCGGACTGCTTCAGCAGGCCGTAGGTAAGCAAGCCCACGCCGGTGGAATAGATCGGGTTGCGCACCACGTCGCTCAGCCCCCGAACGCTGTGCGGTACGCCCAGGCGTACCGGCATGTGGAAGATTTCCTCGGCCAGTTCCACGGCGCCTTCCATCTTCGCGGTGCCGCCGGTGAGGACGATGCCGGCTGGCACCAGGTCCTCGTAGCCGCTGCGGCGCAGCTCGGCCTGGATCAGGGTGAAGAGCTCGTCGTAACGCGGCTCCACGACCTCGGCCAGGGCCTGGCGCGACAGCTCGCGCGGTGGGCGGTCGCCCACGCTTGGCACCTTGATGGTCTCGCCGGCGCCGGCCAGTTTGGCCAGGGCGCAGGCGTAGCGGATCTTGATTTCTTCGGCGTACTGGGTCGGGGTACGCAGGGCCATGGCGATGTCGTTGGTCACCTGGTCGCCAGCAATCGGGATGACCGCGGTGTGACGGATCGCGCCTTCGGTGAAGATGGCGATGTCGGTGGTGCCACCACCAATGTCCACCAGGCAAACGCCCAGCTCTTTTTCATCGTCGGTCAGCACCGAGTAGGCCGAGGCCAGTTGCTCGAGGATGATGTCGTCGATTTCCAGGCCGCAACGGCGTACGCACTTCTCGATGTTCTGCGCCGCGTTGACCGCGCAGGTGACCACGTGAACCTTGGCTTCCAGGCGCACGCCCGACATGCCCAGCGGCTCGCGCACGCCTTCCTGGTTGTCGATCACGTAGTCCTGCGGCAGGGTGTGCAGCACGCGCTGGTCGGCCGGAATGGCCACGGCCTGGGCCGCGTCGAGCACGCGCTCCAGGTCAGCCACACTGACCTCGCGGTCGCGGATGGCGACGATGCCGTGGGAGTTCAGGCTGCGGATGTGGTTGCCGGCCACGCCGACGAACGCCGAGTGGATGCGGCAGCCGGCCATCAGCTGCGCTTCTTCCACAGCGCGCTGGATCGACTGCACGGTGGACTCGATGTTCACCACCACACCTTTTTTCAGGCCGCGGGACGGATGGGTACCGATCCCGACGATTTCCAGGGTGCCGTCTTCGCCCACTTCGCCCACCAGCGCCACCACCTTGGAGGTGCCAATGTCCAGCCCGACGATCATTTTGCCGCTATGCGCGTTTGCCATGGTCCTGCCTCTCTCTAATTCTTCGCAACGGCGGGTTGGGCCGTCGTCGGTGCAATCGGTTCCCGCCAACCAACGGCAAGTCCGTTGGAATAACGCAGATCAATGCGGGCGATAGTGGTGATCTGGTCTTTGAGTGTCTTGTCGTAAATGGCAATGAAACGGCGCATCTTCTCCACCAGATGGTCGCGCCCCAGCAGTAGCTCGATGCCTGGCCCGGCGCTGCTCGCGCCCGTGGTCAGGAACCAGCTGCCTCGCTCGCGCAGCTCCAGGCGAGCGATGGAAAAGCCCAAGGGGCGCAGCATCTGGCTCAATACCTGATACTGCTGCATGACTTGTTGCTGAGCACGCTGCGGCCCGGCCAGCTGCGGCAGGTGCTCGTAGTTGGCCAGTTCGCGCGGGGTGAAGGCCTGGCCCTGGTTGTTGAGCAAGGCTTCGTCACCCCAGCGTGCCACCGGCAGCTGTTCTTCCAGCCGGATCACCACCTCGTCGGGCCACACCCGGCGCACTTCGGCGTGGGCGATCCAGGGCATCTGCTCAAGCTCCGCACGCATCGCCGGCAGGTCGACGCTGAAGAAGCTCGCCGCCACGTAGGGCGCGATACGCTGCTGTACCGACTGCTGGCTGATGTAGCTGAGGTCACCCTGCACGTCGATCTTGGTGATCGGCCGGTCGGCATAGGGCATCAGGCGAATGGCGCCCTCGTAGGCACCAAAGCCGGCCGCCACCAGCAGCACCGGCCACAGCAGGCGCTTGAGGCCGCCCAGGCTTGGCCGCGGCAGGCGCGCCGATACGGGCTCGTCGGCCACCAGCCGGCTGGCACCACGCGGCACCGGCTTGCTGCGGCCGGTAACGGGTTGCTGCTGACGTATCATTGCGCCTTGCATGGTTATTAACCTCGCGTCGCCACGCTTTCAGCCAGGATTGCCAGCACCAGTTGCTGGAAGTCCAGGCCGGCCGCGCGGGCCGCCATGGGCACCAGGCTATGGTCGGTCATGCCGGGTGCGGTGTTGACTTCGAGCAGCCAGAACCGGCCCTGCTCGTCCTGCATCACGTCCAGCCGCCCCCAGCCTTCGATGCCAATGGCATCGCAGGCGCGTGCGGTCAGGTCGATCAGTTCCTGTTCCTTGACGCTATCCAGGCCGCACGGAATGCGGTACTGGGTATCGTTGGCGATGTACTTGGCGTCGTAGTCGTAGAACACGTGCGGCGTACCCAAGGCGATCGGCGGCAGCACCTGGCCGCGCAGTACCGCGATGGTGAACTCCGGGCCGTGGATCCACTGCTCCACCAGTACCTGGGAATCGTATTGGGCAGCGTCCTGCCAGGCGGCGACCAGTTCCTGGGCGCTGTTCACCTTGGCCATGCCGATGCTAGAGCCTTCATGGGCGGGTTTGACGATCAGCGGGAAGCCCAGTTCCGTGCTGGCCTGCAAACAATCGCTTTCGCTCGCCAACACCGCGTGGCGCGGGGTCGGAATACCCAGGCTCTGCCACACCTGCTTGGTGCGCAGTTTGTCCATGGCCAGCGCCGAGGCAAGGATGCCACTGCCGGTGTAGGGGATGCCCAGGCACTCGAGCAGGCCTTGCATGCTGCCGTCTTCACCGCCACGGCCGTGGAGGATGATGAAGGCGCGGTCGATCTTCTCGCTTTGCAGGCGGTCGAGCAGGTCGTCGCCCACGTCGATGGCAACCACGTCGACACCGGCGGTGGTCAGCGCATCGATCACCGCAGCGCCAGACTTCAGCGACACTTCACGCTCGGCACTCTTGCCACCGTACAGCACGGCGACACGGCCGAACGCCTTGACGTCCAGGGTCGAGTGCAGTTTTTCGTAGGCGCTGGTCATTTCGACTTCTCCTGCTTGGCGCCAGCGAACAGCGGGCTTTTCATCAGTTGCGGGGCCAGGCCGCCAACATCACCGGCACCTTGGCAGATCAGGATGTCGCCAGCGCGCAGCAGCGGCTTGACCAGCGGCGCCAGTTCGACGCCACGTTCGATGTAGATCGGGTCAAGCTTGCCGCGTTGGCGGATGCTGTGGCACAGCTGGCGGCTGTCGGCACCGGGGATCGGCTCTTCGCCGGCCGGGTACACCTCCATCAGCAGCAGCACGTTGGCATCACCCAGCACCTGGACGAAATCGTCGTACAGGTCGCGGGTACGGCTGTAGCGGTGCGGCTGGTAAACGATCACCAGGCGGCGGCTTGGCCAGCCACCGCGCACAGCCTTGATTACCGCAGCCACTTCGGTCGGGTGGTGGCCGTAGTCGTCGACCAGCATCACGCTGCCGCCGTCGACCGGCAGTTCGCCGTACACCTGGAAGCGTCGGCCTACGCCCTGGAAGCCGGACAGGCCCTGGATGATGGCCTCGTCGGTGATGCCTTCGTCAGTGGCGATGGCAATAGTGGCCAGGGCGTTGAGCACGTTGTGGTTGCCGGGCATGTTCACCGACACCTCCAGCGGCTCGCAGTCACGGCGCAGCACGGTGAAGTGGGTCTGCATGCCTTGCTGGCGCACGTTGATGGCGCGGATGTCGGCCTCTTCGCTGAAGCCATAAGTCACGGTCGGGCGCTTCACCTGCGGCAGGATCTCGCGCACTACCGGGTCGTCCAGGCACATCACGGCCAGGCCGTAGAACGGCAGGTTGTGCAGGAACTCGACGAAGGTTTTCTTCAGCTTGTTGAAGTCACCTTCGTAGGTCGCCATGTGGTCGGCGTCGATGTTGGTGACCACGGCCACCATCGGCTGCAGGTGCAGGAAGCTGGCGTCGCTCTCGTCCGCTTCGGCGATCAGGTAGCGGCTGGTGCCCAGCTGGGCATTGGTGCCGGCCGCGGTCAGGCGGCCACCGATGACGAAGGTCGGGTCCAGGCCGCCGGCGGCGAATACCGAAGCCAGCAAGCTGGTGGTGGTGGTCTTGCCGTGGGTGCCGGCAACGGCCACGCCATGGCGGTAGCGCATCAGCTCGGCGAGCATCTCGGCACGCGGCACCACCGGAATGCGCCGCTCAAGGGCGGTGGCCACTTCCGGGTTGGCCGGGTTGATGGCGCTGGACACCACCAGCACATCGGCGGTGGCGGCGTTCTCGGCGCGGTGGCCGACGAAAATCTCGGCGCCAAACGACTCCAGGCGCTCGGTGACCGGCGAGGCTTTCAGGTCGGAACCGGACACTTCATAGCCCAGGTTCAGCAGCACTTCGGCAATGCCGCACATGCCCACGCCGCCGATACCGACAAAGTGGATACGGCGGATACGGCCCATCTTCGGCTGGGGCATGGCTTTCTGGCTCTCAACCATGGGCCACCTCCAGGCAGATATCGACCACGGTGCTGGTTGCGGCAGGTTTGGCCAGGCGCCGCGCGGTGCCTGCCATGACATTGAGTTTTTCGGGTTGCATCAGCACCTCGTTCAGGCGTTCAGCAAGCTGTGCTGCGCCAGTTGTCGCTTGTGGCATGAGGAAGGCAGCGCCTTCCCGGGCCAGATATTGGGCGTTGTGGGTCTGGTGGTCGTCGATTGCGTGGGGCAACGGCACCAGCATCGAAGGCAGGCCTGCTGCCGCCAGTTCGCTGACAGTCAGGGCACCGGCCCGGCACACCACCATGTCGGCCCAGCCATAGGCTTGGGCCATGTCCTTGATGAAGGGCTCTACCTGAGCCGCGACGCCCACCTCGTGATAACGCTCGGCGGTGATCGGCGCGTGTTGCTTGCCGGCCTGGTGGAACACCTCTGGCCGCAGCGCGGCGGGCACTTCAGACAGGGCCTTAGGCAACAATTTGTTCAATGGTTCCGCACCCAGGCTGCCGCCGAGTACCAACAGGCGCGCACGGCGTTCGGCCAGGGGCGCGCGTTGCGCGTCCATGAACAGCTCCGGGCGCACCGGGTTGCCGGTGGTGCGACGTTTGTCGCTGGCCTCGAAGGTGTTCGGGAAAGCTTCGCAGACCCGCGCCGAGAGTGGCACCAGCAACCGATTGGCGGTGCCGGCACGGGCGTTCTGCTCGTGAATCACCAGCGGCACGCCGCACAGCCGCGCAGCCACACCGCCGGGGCCGGTCACATAGCCGCCAAAGCCCAGTACGCATACCGGCTTGAGCTGGCGAATGATGCGCCGCGCCTGCAGCACGGCCTTGACCAGGGTGAAAGGCGCCTTGAGCAACGACAGCTTGCTTTTGCCGCGCAGGCCGCTGACCTGGATCAGGTGCAGCGGCAAGCCAGCCTGCGGCACCAGTTCGTTCTCGATACCACGCGGGGTGCCCAGCCAGTGCACGCTGTAACCGCGCGCCTGGAACTCACGGGCGCAGGCCAGGGCCGGGAACACGTGGCCCCCGGTGCCGCCCGCCATGATCAGTACGTTCTTGCCGTCAGCGGCCATGAGTGGTCTCCTCGGCAAAATCGCTTTCGCTGAATTCGTGTTCCTCACTGCCCAGGTGTGTGCGGCTTTCCCATTCGATGCGCAGCAACAGCCCCACACAGGCGCAACAGATCACCAGCGAGCTGCCCCCGTAGCTGAGGAACGGCAAGGTCAGGCCCTTGGTCGGCAGCAGGCCGACGTTCACGCCGATGTTGATCAGGAACTGGCCGATCCACAGGAAGGCCAGGCCGAAAGCCATGTAGGCGGCGAAGAATTGCTTGGCCTTTTCGGCCCACAGGCCGATATACAGGGCGCGCACGGTAACGAACACGAACAGTGCGATGGTCACCAGCGAGCCGACCACGCCGAGCTCTTCGGCCAGTACCGAGAACACGAAGTCGGTATGCGCTTCAGGCAGGTAGAACTGCTTCTGCACGCTATTGCCCAGGCCAACACCCAGCCACTCGCCACGGCCGAAGGCAATCAGCGCCTGGGTCAGCTGGTAGCCCGAACCGAACTGGTCGGACCACGGGTCGGTAAAGGTAATCAGGCGCGCCATCCGGTACGGCTGCGCCTGCACCAGCACGAACACCGCCACCACCGCCAGCACCACCATCAGGCTGAAGCGGAACAGCCCCACCCCGCCGAGGAACAGCATGGCCGCAGCCGCGCCCATCATCACCACGGTGGCGCCGAAGTCCGGCTCCATCAGCAGCAGGGCGGCCATGGGCAGCAGCACGATGAACGGTTTGAAGAAACCCATCCAGGTTTCACGCACCTCGGTCTGCCGGCGTACCAGGTAGCCGGCCAGGTAGACGACCACGAACACCTTGGCGATTTCCGAAGGCTGGACGTTGAAGAAGCTGAAGCCAATCCAGCGCATCGAGCCGTTCACTTCACGGCCAATACCCGGCACCAGCACCAGCACCAGCAGGCCGAAGGCGCCCAGCAGCATCATGAAGCCCATGCGTTGCCAGGTGGCGATCGGCACCAACATGGTGGCGCCACAGGCGACCAGGCCGATGGCCACGTACACCAGATGGCGGAACATGTGGTAAAGCGGGTTGCCCGACTGCACCGCAGCCACTTCCGACGACGCCGAGGTGATCATCACCAGGCCCAGGCCCAGCAGTGCCAGGCAGCCGGCGAGCATCGCGAAGTCCAGGTCGATGCCACGGCCGCTGATCAGCGGCGACGGGTAGGGCTTGAGGATGCCGAAGATCATGCAAGGCCTCCCGCTGCCTGGGCGAACAGGCGGCCGCGTTCTTCGAAGTTCTTGAACATGTCGAGGCTGGCGCACGCGGGCGACAGCAGCACCGCATCGCCGGCCTGGGCCAGTTCGGCGCATTGCTGCACGGCTTCGTCAAGGGTCTTGACCCGCACCAGTTGCACGCCATCGCCCAGGGCTTCGGCCAGGCGCTCGGCATCACGGCCGAGCAGTACCACGGCACGGCAGAAGCGCTTGACCGGTTCGCGCAGTGCGGCAAAGTCGGCGCCCTTGCCATCGCCACCGGCGATCAGCACCAGCTTGCCTTCAATGTCGGCACCCAGGCCTTCGATCGCGGCCAGGGCAGCACCGACGTTGGTGGCCTTGGAATCGTCGTACCAGTTCACCCCGTTACGCTCGCGCACCCATTGGCAACGGTGGGCCAGGCCACCGAACTCGCGCAGGGCTTCGAGCATGGGCTCGAATGGCAAGCCTGCGGCATGGCCCAGGGCCAATGCTGCCAGGGCGTTGCTCTGGTTGTGGGCGCCACGCACCTTCAGCTCGCGTGCTGGCATCAGCGCCTGGAACTCGAACGCCAGGTATTTTTCGCCATCCGCTTCACGCAGGCCAAAGGCCTTGAAGTCTGGCTGGTTGAGGCCAAAGGACCAGCATGGGCGGCCTTCCACCGGCAGTGGCCGGCTCAGGGCATCCTGGCGGTTCACCACCACTTGCTTGGCACCACGGAAGATCCGGTGCTTGGCCAGGTGGTAGGCCGGCAGGCCGCTGTAGCGGTCCATGTGGTCTTCGCTGATGTTCAGCACGGTGGCCACTTCGGCGTTGAGCTGGTCGGTGGTTTCCAGCTGGAAGCTGGACAGCTCCAGCACGTACAGCTCGACATCATCGGCCAGCAGGTCCAGCGCCGGGGTACCGAGGTTGCCACCCACGGCCACACGCTTGCCGGCCTTGGCGGCCATTTCGCCGACCAGGGTGGTGACGGTGCTCTTGGCGTTGGAGCCACTGATGGCAATGATCGGCGCCTTGGCGTAACGGGCGAACAGCTCGATGTCGCCGGACAACTGCACGCCACGCGCAGCGGCCTGCTGCAGGGCCGGGGTGGCCAGAGCCAGGCCCGGGCTCACGTACAGCTCGTTGGCGCGGCACAGGAAGTCCACGTCCAGCTCACCACAGCGCACTTCCACCTGCGGGTAATCACGGCGCAGGGTGTCCAGTTCCGGCGGTTGCTCGCGGGTGTCGGCGACCGCAAAGGCAATGCCCCGGCTCGCCAGGAAGCGAACCAGGGACATGCCGCTCTTGCCGAGGCCGACAACGATGCGGAATTGGTCGGAAGCGATCAAAGACACGCTCATCTACCTCAGTTTCAGGGTTGCAAGGCCGATCAGCACCAGGATCACGGTGATGATCCAGAAGCGGACGATCACCCGTGGCTCTGGCCAGCCCTTGAGTTCAAAGTGGTGGTGGATCGGCGCCATGCGGAACACGCGCTTGCCGGTCAATTTGAAGGAGGCGACCTGGATCACCACCGACAGGGTTTCCACGACGAAGATGCCGCCCATGATGAACAGGACGATTTCCTGGCGCACGATCACCGCGATGGTGCCCAGTGCGGCACCCAGCGCCAGCGCGCCGACGTCACCCATGAATACTTGCGCCGGGTAGGTGTTGAACCACAAGAAGCCCAGGCCGGCACCGATCAGCGCGCCGCAGAACACGATCAACTCGCCTGAGCCCGGCACGTAAGGAATCAGCAGGTATTCGGCGAACTTCACGTTACCCGACAGGTAGCAGAAGATGCCCAGCGCGCCGCCGACCATTACCGTCGGCATAATCGCCAGGCCGTCGAGGCCATCGGTGAGGTTGACCGCGTTGCTGGAGCCGACGATGACGAAGTAGGTCAGCACGACGAAACCGACGCCCAGCGGAATGGTGACGTCCTTGATGAACGGCAGGATCAGCGTGGTCTCGACGCTGGTCGGCGCAGTCTTGTAAAGGAACACCGCCGCAGCCAGGCCAAATACCGACTGCCAGAAGTACTTCCAGCGGCTTGGCAGGCCACGGGAGTTCTTTTCGATCACCTTGCGGTAGTCGTCGACCCAGCCGATGGCACCGAACGCCAGGGTAACGATCAACACCACCCAGACATAGCGGTTGCTCAGGTCGGCCCACAGCAGGGTGCTGACGGCGATGGCCGACAGGATCAGCGCGCCACCCATGGTCGGCGTGCCGGACTTGGACAGGTGCGATTGCGGGCCGTCGTTACGCACGGCCTGGCCGATCTGGCGAATTTGCAGGGTACGGATCATCCACGGCCCCAGCCACAGCGCCAGGGACAACGCGGTCAGTACACCAAGAATCCCGCGCAGGGACAGGTACTGGAAGACCGCGAAGCCTTTGTGGAACTGTTGCAGATACTCGGCCAACAGCAGCAGCATTAATGTTTCTCCCCGCTGGCACCGCACAATGCCGCCACGACGTTTTCCATCGCAGCGCTGCGCGAGCCCTTGATCAAGATAGTGGTGTCGCTGGCATTCTCGGCGCTAACCGCGTCGATCAGCTCAGCTTGAGTTGCGAAATGGCGGCCATTGGCGCCGAACGCCTTGACCGCATGTGTCATGTTGGAACCCACTGCGTACAGGGCGTCGACCTTGCCACGCGCGTAGTCACCCACCTGACGGTGGCCTTCTTCCGCCCATTGCCCCAGTTCGCCGATATCCCCAAGCACCAGGACGGTGCGCCCGGAAAAGCCGGCGAGTATATCAATGGCCGCGCACATGGAGGTGGGATTTGCGTTGTAACTATCGTCGATCACCCGCACACCGTTCGGCGCGATTTGCGCCACGGTACGGCCCTTGACCGGTTGCACGGCAGCCAGGCCGGCGGCAATGCCGCTCAGGCTCAGACCAACGGCATGCGCAGCGGCGGCGGCGGCCAGGGCGTTGCTGACGTTGTGCTCACCCAGCACATTGAGCTGCACGTCTACCGCTTCACCGGCGCCATGCAGCTTGAACGATGGGCAACCACGGGCATCGCGACCGATGTCTGTGGCGTAGAAATCGGCCTTGTTGTTGCTGCGCGCGAAACTGATGACCTGGTGCGCACCGGCACGGGCCTTCCAGATGGCGAAGGCTTTGTCGTCAAGGTTGAGGATGGCGATACCGCCCTCGCCCAGGCCTTCAAGAATCTCGCCCTTGGCCTCGACGATCTTCTCCGGGCCACCGAACTCACCCACATGCGCGGTACCGGCGTTGTTGATGATGACCACCTGCGGCAGGGTCAGGCCGACGGTGTAGCGGATTTCGCCAATGCGCGAAGCGCCCAGCTCGATCACTGCGGCGCTGTGCTCCGGGGCGATCTCCAGCAGGGTCAGCGGTGCGCCGAGGTCGTTGTTCAGGTTGCCGCGGGTGGCGTGCACCAGGCCACGGGTGCGCAGGATGCTGGCGAGCATTTCCTTGACCGTGGTCTTGCCGCTGGAACCGGTAATGGCCACCACCGGCTTGTCGTAGGCGGCGCGGTTCAGTGCACCGAGCTGGCCCAGGGCCAGGCGGCAATCGGCAACCAGCAGCTGCGGCAGGTCGACATCGGCGACTTCACGCTCGACCAGGGCCGCGACAGCGCCCTTGGCTTTTACATCAGCCAGGTAGTCGTGGCCATCGAAACGCGGGCCGGCCAGGGCGACGAACAGTTGCCCGGCGCTGACGCTGCGGCTGTCGATGCTGACACCGGTGAAGGTGGCATCGGCGCCGATTTGTTGACCACTCAGTGCTGTGGTCAGCTGGCTGAGTGACAGCGGTTTAAGCATGTGGCGCCTCCCAGGCTGCAAGTGCCTTTTCGGCTTCGATCAGATCGGAGAAGTCATGGCGCTCGCCATTGATCTCCTGGTAATCCTCGTGCCCCTTGCCGGCCAGCACGATCACATCGTTGGCAGCGGCGGTGGCGATCAGGTGTGCGATGGCCTCACCACGACCGGCGACGAACTCGACCTCGCCAGGCTTGGCGAAACCCGGACGGATGTCGTCGAAGATGCGTAGCGGGTCTTCGGTCCGTGGGTTGTCGTCGGTGACCAGCACGCGGTCGGCCAGGCGCTCGGCCACTTCGGCCATCAGCGGGCGCTTGCCGCGGTCACGGTCGCCGCCGCAGCCAAACAGGCACAGCAGCTTGCCGTGGGCGTGCGGGCGCAGGGCTTCGAGCACTTTGTCCAGGGCGTCCGGGGTGTGCGCGTAATCGACTACCACCAGTGGCTTGTCGCCACCACCCAAACGCTGCATGCGGCCTACCGGACCTTGCAGTTTTGCAGTGACCTTGAGGATCTCGTCCAACGCATAATCCAGTGCCAGCAGGGTCGCGACGGCGGCAAGCATGTTGCTCAGGTTGAAGCGGCCAAGCAGCTGGCTGCGCAGGATGTGTTCACCCTGGGCGGTGACCAGCGTGGCGCGCACGCCATCGTCGCTGAATACCGCTTCGCGACAGAACAACGAGGCTTCCGGGTTCTCCAGGCTATAGCTGAGCAGCCGGGTCTCGATAAGATCGACACTCGGGCGGCGGGCAAAGTCGACTGCCAGGCGACGACCGAAGTCATCATCCAGGTTGACCACCTGGCAACGCAGGTTCGGCCAGGCAAACAGCTTGGCCTTGGCGGCCTCGTAGGCCTGCATGCTGCCGTGGTAGTCCAGGTGATCGCGGGACAGGTTGGTCATGACCGCGATGTCGAACGCCAGCGCGGCAACACGGCCTTGTTCCAGGGCGTGGGAGGACACCTCCATCGCCACGGCCTTGGCGCCCTGTTTTTTCAGGTCGTAAAGGGTCGATTGCACGGCAATCGGGTCTGGCGTAGTCAGGCGACCGCTCTGCAGCTCGCCATAGAAACCGGTACCCAAGGTGCCGATCAGGCCACAACGCTGGCCGAGGATATCCAGCGCCTGGGCCACCAGCTGGGTGACGCTGGTCTTGCCGTTGGTGCCGGTCACACCGACCAGGTTCAACTGGCGGCTAGGCTCGCCATAGAAGCGCCCAGCGATATCCGACAGCTGGGCAATCAGGCCCTTGACCGGAATCAGCGGCACATCAGTCAGCGGCAGCACGTTGGCGCCCTGCTTTTCATAAGCCACGGCGGCAGCGCCACGGGCCAGGGCATCGGCGATATGCTCGCGGCCATCGACCTTGGCCCCCGGCACGGCCAGGAACAGGTCGCCCGGGCGCACATTGCGGCTGTCCAAAGTCAGCTCACGGATCAGCGGGTCACGGCTGGCGTGGGCAAAAAGTTTGCCCAATGGCATTGTCATTATCCGCGCCCTCCTTTGGCGGCTGCTGCATTGACTTGCGATTGCCCGGCGGGTGCCGGTGCTGCTGGTGGCGGCAGATTGTCTGGCGGCACGTTCATCAGGCGCAGGGTGCCCGACATGACCTTGCTGAACACCGGCGCCGAAACCAGGCCACCGAAGTAGCCGCCCTTGCCCGGCTCGTCGATGACCACGACGATCGCGTAGCGCGGGTCGCTCATCGGCCCAAAGCCGGCGAACAGCGAGCGGTAGGCGTTTTCGGTGTAACCCTTGGAACCTACGGTGGCCTTACGCGCGGTACCGGACTTGCCGGCCACGTGGTAGAACGGCACCTGCGCACGGAACACGCCGCGCGGTGCTTCGATCACCTGCTGCAGCATGCCCTGGACGGTTTCGGCGGTTTCCTTCGGAATGGCCTGCACGGCTTCCGGGGCCTTGTCGACCTTGATGATCGACAGTGGCACCATCTTGCCGTCGTTGGCCAGTGCCGCGTAGGCATGCACCAGCTGCAGGGCGGTAACCGACACGCCATAGCCATAGGACAGCGTCGCGGTCTCGGCCTTGCGCCACTCGCGGTGGTTAGGCAGGTTGCCGACGCGCTCGCCCGGGAAGCCAAGGCCGGTGTACTGGCCCAGGCCGACCTGGGACATGACCCGGTAAATGGCCTCGCCGCCGATGTCGAAGGCGATTTTGCTCATGCCAACGTTACTGGAGTTGATCAGGATGCCGGTCAGGTCGAGGATCGGGCCCTCGCTGCGCGACACGTCCTTGATGGTGTAGCGGCCGATCTGCAGGCTGCCCGGGTACACCTCGACCTTGTCGCTCGGCTTCCAGCGGCCACTCTGCAGCGCTGCGCTCATGGAAATCGGTTTGACCGTGGAGCCCGGTTCGAACACGTCGATGATCGCCCGGTTGCGCATCGCTGCCGGGAACATGCTGCGACGGTTGTTGGGGTTGTAGGTCGGCTGGTTGACCATGGCCAGAACCTCACCGGTCTTGACGTCCATGATCACCAGGCTGCCGGCCTTGGCGTCCTGTTCGGCAATGGCGTTGCGCAGCTCGCGGGTAGCCAGGTACTGCAGGCGCAGGTCTATCGATAACGCCAAGGTCTTGCCGGCCTTGGCGTTCTTGGTTACCTGGATGTCCTTGATCAGCCGGCCGCGCCGGTCCTTGATCACCTGACGCTTGCCGGGCACACCGGCCAGCCACTCGTCATAGGCCAGTTCCACCCCTTCACGACCGTGGTCATCAAGGTCGGTGAAGCCAACCATGTGCGCGGTGACATCACCGGCCGGGTAGAAGCGACGGAACTCTTCCAGGCCGTACACACCCGGCACTTTCAGGTCGAGTACGTGCTGGCCCTGCTCCGGGGTCAGGCCACGGACCAGGTAGATGAACTCTTTGCTGGCCTGCTGGTTCAGGCGCTCGATCAGTTGCTGCGGGTTTTGCCCCAACGCCGCTGCCAGTTGCGGCCAGCGCTCCTTGGAAGCCTGCATTTCCTTGGGGTTGGCCCACAGGGTGGTGACCGGGGTGCTGACCGCCAGTGGTTCACCGTTACGGTCGGTGATCAACCCGCGGTGCGCCGGAATAGGAATGTGACGCAGGCTGCGCGCATCGCCCTGGCCCTTGAGGAAGGCACGGTCGACCACCTGCAGGTCGATGATGCGCCAGCAGATGGCACCGACCATGATCGCCAGCAAGCCGATCACCACGCGGAAACGCCACGGGTAGAGTGCGCCTTCGAGTTTCATCATGGCGCCACCATCCGCACTTCGTCAGCCGAAGGCACGCGCATCTTCAACTGCTCGGCAGCCAGGCTTTCGATGCGGCTGGCGGCAGTCCAGGTGCTCTGTTCGAGAATCAGCCGGCCCCACTCGGCCTGGGCCTTGTCACGCTCGCTCAACTCGCCGTACAGGGTGTTGAGCAGCTGACGGTTCCAGTGCGCGCTGTAGGACACGGCGATGGCCGAAATCAGCACGGCGACAAACAGCAGAAGCATCAGGAAGCTTCCGCCTGGCAAGGGTTTGGCAAACAGCCTGCTCACCGCAGCTTCTCCGCCACACGCATCACGGCGCTACGCGACCGCGGGTTGGCCTTGAGCTCGGCTTCGGAGGCGAACTGGGCCTTGCCGATGAGCTTGATTTTCGGTTCGAAGGCTTTGTGCTGTACCGGCAGGTTGCGCGGCAGGTTGTCGGCCTCGCCCTTGACCAGCTTGCGCATGAACAGCTTGACGATACGGTCTTCCAGCGAGTGGAAGCTGATCACCGCCAGGCGACCACCGACTTCGAGCGCATCCAGGGCAGCCTCAAGGCCAAGCTCAAGGTCGCCCAGCTCGTTGTTGACATGGATGCGCAGGCCCTGGAAGGCACGGGTAGCCGGGTTCTTGCCCTTTTCCCAGGCAGGGTTGGCCACCTTGAGCACTTCCGCCAGGTCGGCGGTACGGGTGAACGGCTGTTTCTCGCGGCGTTCGACCACGGCACGCGCCATGCGGCCGGCAAAGCGCTCCTCGCCGTACTCTTTGAAGACGCGGGCAATTTCTTCCACCGGCGCAGTGGCGATGAACTCGGCGGCACTGATGCCCTTGTCCGGGTTCATGCGCATGTCCAGCGGGCCATCATTGAGGAAGCTGAAGCCGCGCTCGGGGTCATCCAGCTGCGGCGAGGACACGCCCAGGTCCAGCAGCACGCCGCTGACCTTGCCGTGCAGGCCGCGCTCGGCCACTTCAGCACCCAGCTCGGCAAAGCTGCGCTGCACAATGACAAAGCGGCCGTCTTCGGCCGCCAGCGCTTGCCCCGTGGCAATCGCCTGTGGATCTTTGTCGAAGCCCAGCAGCCGCCCTTGCGGCCCGAGCTTGCTGAGAATCAGCCGGCTGTGCCCGCCACGGCCGAAGGTGCCGTCCAGATAGCAACCGTCGGCGCGCAGGGCCAATGCCTCGACAGCTTCATCGAGCAGGACGGTAATGTGGTTGAAGCCGCTATCTATGGTCACAGGATCAGGTCACGCAATTCGTCGGGCATGGCGCCCGGTTGTTGAATAGCTGCAAGGTCGGCTGCCGAAACCGCGTTCCAGGCATCCTCATCCCACAGCTGGAATTTGTTCAGTTGCCCCACCAGCATCGCCTTCTTGTCGAGTTTGGCGTACTCACGCAGACGGGGCGGTACCAGGAAACGCCCACTGCCATCGAGCTCCAGGTCAACCGCATTACCGATCAGCAAACGCTGCAGGCGGCGGTTTTCCTCACGCAACGATGGCAAGGCACGCAACTTGGCTTCTATCTGTTCCCACTCATCGAGGGGATAAACACACAAGCAAGGGTCAACGGCATCAATGGTCACGATCAGCTGACCATTGCAACGCGAATCGAGCTCGTCGCGGTACCGGCTCGGCATGGCGAGACGGCCCTTGGCATCGAGGCTGACGGCGTTGGCTCCGCGGAACACGGCTGCGATTCCCCACAATGTTAGCTTTTTTGTGCCAGAAAACCCACTTCATCCCACTTTCTGCCACTTGCGCACACTATAGGAATCCGCCCGCAGCACCGTCAAGGCACGTTCGGAAGGAAAAGCCTTACAGGACCGAGATTTAGCGCGATAACGGAATGCGGAATGACTTCCGACGGGAAAAAAACACGAGAAAAATCAAACCCACGCAAGCGAATGGAGTTCGAAGTTAAAGTGATTTATCAAGATTAAGATTTTTTCGGTATTACCGGCGCGCATCTGCTATCGAATCAAGCAGAGGAGGGAAAGGTGGAGAGTCGATCTGTAAGCCGGGTTTTGTCGAGGACAGTCATTCCTCTACGACGGCCATCACTGGACGCCTCTAGCAACCTACCCGGTTCCGACGCGGGCCACGCCTGATGGAACCCTATTTGGTCTTGCTCCGAGTGGGGTTTACCTAGCCACGAACTGTTGCCAGCCGTGCGGTGCGCTCTTACCGCACCTTTTCACCCTTACCGGCACCGAAGTGCTTAGGCGGTTATTTTCTGTGGCACTTTCCGTAGGCTCGCGCCTCCCAGGCGTTACCTGGCACTCTGCCCTATGGAGCCCGGACTTTCCTCCCCCCGTTTTTGTTCCACAAGGTGCGGAACAAAATACAGGCAGCGACTGTCCGATCGACTCTCCGCCGACAAGGTTACCGGCACACGCGCTCAAGAACAAGTGATAGCTCAATGTATATCAATTAGCCATTACTCGCTCTTCTGTTTTTCGAGTGCCGCTTGATATAAAAGATTCTTGCGCACGCCGGTAATTTCCGCCGCCAATGCGGCCGCACGCTTGAGCGGCAACTCCGCCAGCAACAAGTCGAGCACACGCATTGCCTCGGTGCTGATCGCCTGCTCCCCCTCGGGCGCACTCCAGCCACCGACCAGCACCACGCATTCACCGCGCTGCTGGTTGCTGTCACCCGCCACGAACGCACGCAGTTCAGCCAGGGGCAGGCCCTTGAGGGTCTCGAAGGTTTTGGTCAGCTCGCGCGCCAGCAGCGCCGGGCGCTCGCCACCGAATACCGCCTCCATGTCTTCCAGGCATTCGAGAATACGGTGCGGGGCCTCGTAGAAGATCAATGTGCGCGGCTCTTCTTTCACCTGTTCCAGTCGCGCCCGGCGCCCAGCCTGCTTGGCCGGCAGGAAGCCTTCGAAAATGAAACGGTCCGACGGCAGGCCCGCTGCCGACAGCGCCGCGATCAAGGCACAGGCGCCCGGCACCGGCACCACATTCACGCCCGCGGCCCGCGCCTGGCGCACCAGGTGGTAACCCGGGTCGGAAATCAGCGGCGTGCCGGCATCGGAGACCAGCGCCACATTCTCGCCGGCCAGCAGCTTGGTGAGGAAACGCCCGCCCTCATCGCGTTCGTTGTGCTCATGGCAAGCCGCCAGCGGCGTATCAATGCCAAAGTGCTGCAGCAGGCGGATGGAATGGCGGGTATCTTCGGCGGCGATCAGGGCCACGTCAGCCAGTACCTTCAGCGCCCGGGCGCTCATGTCGTCGAGGTTGCCGATGGGGGTTGCCACCACATACAGCGTCCCCACGGTGGATTTCGAAGCCCCTGCCACATCAGTCACTGCGCACACCTGTCATTCGGATCAAAGGCGCCATTGTAGCCCGAGCGCCTGCAACAGGGCGCAAAGAACTTCACCGGCGATCAACGGCAGGCCGCCTATAGTGAAGGATCGACACGGCAACATCGCGCCCCGGCCAGTGCTTGGGTACAATTGCCGGCCAACTTGATCGAGTAACAGGACCTTTACATGATCGCTTGCCTGCGGCTGTTCACAGCCCTCTGCCTCGCTGCCCTGCTGGCAGCCTGCGCCAGCTCGCCCTCATCCAGCCTGGGCGAGCTGCCGCGCACCCCGGACGCCAGCATCGAGCAACTGCTCGAAAAGGCCGCTTCCAGCAAGTCTGCCGAAGACGCCGCCCTGCTGCGCCTGAGCGCGGCCGACCTGGCCTACAAGCAGAAGGACTTCCCACGCGCCGCACGCATTCTCGAGCAGGTCCCGATGGACACGCTCAAGCCGGCCCAGCAAGTGTTCGCCAGCACCCTCAGCGCCGAGCTGGCCATGAGCCGCAACCAGCCCAAGGCGGCCCTGACTGCCCTGGCCCACCCAAGCCTGCAGCGCGTCGCCGAGCTGCCGCCAGAACAGCAAGCGCGCACCTACAACGTGCACGCCGCCGCCCTCGAAGCCGACGGCCAGGCCATGGCTGCCGCGCAACAGCGCGTGCTGCTGGCCCCGCTGCTCAGCGGCCAGGCGGCCAGCGCCAACAATGATGCCATCTGGGCCCTGGTTGCCTCGCTGCCGGCAGAGCAACTGCAGCAGCCTGGCAACGACCAGACCCTGGCCGGCTGGACCAGCCTGGCCCTCGCGGTGAAAACTGCCGGCACCCTGGAGCAGCAGCAAGCGGCCATCGAAACCTGGGTCAAACAGCACCCGGACCACCCTGCTGCCCAGCAACTGCCGTTGGCACTGACCAAACTCAAGGAACTGGCCAGCCAGCCGCTGACCAAGATCGCCCTGCTGCTGCCTCAGGAAGGCCCGCTGGCCGGTGTTGCCCGCGCCCTGCGCGACGGCTTCATGGCCGCCCACTTCCAGGCCCAGCAAGCCGGCCAGCCAGCGCCTGCGGTGCAGGTGTTCGACAGCTCGCGCATCGGCTCGCTCGACGATTTCTATCGCCAGGCCCAGGCCGCTGGCGTGCAGCTGGTCATCGGCCCGCTGGAAAAACCACTGGTGAAGCAGCTGGCCGCCAAACCACAACTGCCGATCACCACCCTGGCCCTGAACTACGCCGACGCCGGCCAAAAGGCCCCGCCGCAACTGTTCCAGTTCGGCCTGGCAGCCGAAGACGAAGCCCGCGAAGTGGCCCGCCGCGCCCGCGCCGACGGCATGGTCCGTGCCGTGGCCCTGGTACCGAGTGGCGAATGGGGTGACCGTGTGCTGGCCGCCTTCCGTCAGGATTGGGAAGGCAACGGTGGTACCGTGATCGCCGCCCAGCGCATCGCCCAGCCGGTCGCCCTGGCCCAGCAGATTGCCGACCTGTTCCAGCTGCGCCAGAGCGAAGGCCGCGCCAAGAGCCTGCAAAGCACGGTAGGCGGCAGCATCGCCGCACAACCGTCGCGCCGCCAGGACATCGACTTCATCTTCCTTGCCTCGACCCCACAACAGGCGCAGCAGATCAAGCCGACCCTGAACTTCCAGTACGCCGGCGACGTTCCGGTCTACGCCACCTCGAACCTGTACAGCGCAAGCGGTGACGTCAACCAGTACAACGACATGAATGGCATCCGCTTCTGCGAAACGCCGTGGCTGCTGGACACCAGCAACAACCTGCGCCAGCAGGTGGTGCAACAGTGGCCACAAGCCGCCGGTAGCCTGGGCCGCCTGTACGCCATGGGCGTCGATGCCTACAGCCTGGCGCCGCGCCTGGGCCAGCTGAAAGCGTTGCCGGGCAACCGCGTGCAGGGCCTTTCGGGCAGCCTGAGCATGAACGCCAACCAGCGTGTCGAGCGCCAGCTGCCATGGGCCGAGTTCACCGGCGGCCAGGTCAAGCGCCTGCCTGACACCCCACGTTGATGGCACCCGCGTCGCCCACCAGCGCCGGGCAGGCAGCAGAAACCCAGGCCCTTGAATACCTTCAAGGGCAGGGCCTGCAACTGCTGGCGCGCAACTGGCGATGCAAAGGCGGTGAGCTTGATCTGGTCATGCTCGACGCCGATACAGTAGTATTCATCGAAGTCCGCTACCGGTTGCATGCGGCCTTCGGTGGCGCCCTCGGCAGTATCGACGGGCGCAAGCAGAAACGGTTGGTGCTCGCCGCCAGCCTGTTCCTGCAAAAGGAGCCCCACTGGGGCAACCACCCCTGCCGCTTCGACGTAGTCGCCCTGCAGGGCAGCCACCATGCAGGCAGACCGCTTCAATGGCTGAAAAACGCCTTCGAATGCTGAACCCTCTTCGTTTTTTTTGCTCTATGTATCGCGGGCTGGTCGTTGTTGCGCGCCGCAAAGGCCACCGCCCCACTTAAGGTCACCAGATGGACATGCAATCCCGAATTCGCCGGCTGTTCCAGGCCAGCATCGAAACCAAGCAACAGGCAATGGACATCCTGGCACCGCACATCGAGCAGGCCAGCCTGGTCATGGTCAATGCGCTGCTCAATGAGGGCAAGATGCTCGCCTGTGGCAATGGCGGCTCGGCCGGCGATGCCCAGCACTTTTCCTCGGAGCTGCTCAACCGCTTCGAGCGCGAACGCCCGAGCCTGCCGGCCATTGCGCTGACCACCGACAGCTCGACCCTGACCTCGATCGCCAACGACTACAGCTACAACGAAGTCTTTTCCAAGCAGATTCGCGCCCTGGGCCAGCCCGGCGACGTTCTGCTGGCGATCTCCACCAGCGGCAACTCGGCCAACGTGATCCAGGCGATCCAGGCCGCACATGACCGCGAAATGATTGTCGTAGCAATGACGGGTCGCGACGGCGGCGGCATGGCTTCGCTGCTGCTGCCCGAAGACGTGGAAATCCGCGTACCTTCGACGGTTACCGCGCGCATCCAGGAAGTCCACCTGCTGGCGATCCACTGCCTGTGCGACCTGATCGACAGCCAACTGTTCGGGAGTGAAGAATGACCCCTATGCGCCTCGGCCTGATGGCCCTGACCCTGTGCCTGAGCGTCACCGGTTGCAGCTCGGTACTCACCTCTACCCGCAATTCGCCCATTGAGGACGATCGCGGTACCCGCACCATCGGCAGCAAGATCGACGACTCGCTGATCGAAACCAAGGCCGCCGTGAACATTTCCAAGGCCAACCCGGACCTGGACAAGGGCTCGCACATCGTTGTCAGCAGTTACAACGGCATCGTCCTGCTGGCCGGCCAGACCCCACGCGCCGACCTCAAGAGCCTCGCCGAGCAAACCGCCAGCCAGGTTCAGCGGGTCAAGAAAGTGCACAACGAGCTGCAGGTGATGCAGCCCTCCTCCATCCTGGCGCGTAACAACGACGCCTGGCTGACCACCAAGATCAAGACCCAAATGCTGACGGACAATTCCGTGCCCAGCTCGCGCATCAAGGTGATTACCGAGAACGGTATCGTCTACCTGCTCGGCCTGGTGACCAAGCAAGAGGCCAACTCGGCAACTGCTGTGGTACAGGGCGTGTCTGGTGTACAGAAGATCGTCAAGCTGTTCGAATACATCGACTGATTGTTCGCCTGGAAATTTTCAGCGTCTGTGAGACCGAGCGCCGCGCGGGCGGCGCTCGGTCTCACAGGCAAAGAGAATGCCGTGGCGAGCACCTTCAAGCCGAAATACTTTTTTAGAGCCCACCCAAAGAAAAAGGCGATCCATCTGGATCGCCTTTTTTGTTACTTGACCACTTTCAGGCTTGGCCGGCCAGTCGGGCGTGGCGGCTGGCCACCACCCTCTGGTGGGCCATCGTCATCCGGCTGCACATCATCGTCTTCCAGGTCTTCGCCATCCTCCGACGGCTCCAGCTCAAAGACCATGCCCTGACCATTTTCGCGGGCATAGATGCCCAGGATGGCGCCAACCGGTACGAACAGCGAGTGAGGCACACCACCGAAGCGGCCCTCGAAGCTGACCGCTTCGTTGTCCATGTGCAGGCTGCGCACGGCATTTGGCGAGATATTCAAGACGATCTGGCCATCACTGGCGAAACCATCCGGCACCTGTACCTTGGGGAATTCGGCATTGACCAGCATGTGGGGCGTGCAATCGTTGTCGACGATCCACTCGTACAGTGCTCGAACCAGATAGGGGCGACTGGAGTTCATCAACGGCTCCTTAAAGCTTGCGCATTTCACGTTCTACGGAGGACAAGCTCGCCTGGAAAGGCTCGCGGGCGAACTGGCGCTCCATGTAATCCAGCAGCGGCTTGGCTTGCCGCGGCAATTCGATACCCAATACCGGCAAACGCCAGAGTATTGGAAGTAGACAACAATCGACCAGGCTTTGCTCCTCGCTCATGAAGCAAGCGAATTCATTGAACAGTGGCGAAACGCCGGTCAGGCTTTCGCGCAAGGCCTTGCGCGCCTCAGCGCGAGCAGCCTCGCTGCTGCGCGAATCAAGCACGGTATCGGCCAAGGCGCACCAGTCACGCTGGATGCGGTGCATCAGCAAGCGGCTGTTGCCGCGCGCAACCGGGTACACCGGCATCAGCGGCGGGTGCGGGTAACGCTCCTCGAGGTATTCCATCACCACGGTCGATTCATACAACGCCAGGTCACGGTCGACCAGGGTCGGCACGTTGCCGTAAGGGTTCACCTCGACCAACTTGGGCGGCAGGCGGCCGGGGTCGACATCAATGACCTGCACGCTGACGCCCTTCTCGGCCAGCACCAGGCGAACCCGATGGGAATAGTGATCAGCGGGGTCGGAATAGCAGGCTAACCTGTTGGTTGCGCCCATGTAGCGGCTCCTCGCACGGGATGCTTGTGCAACTTTAAATGAAAACGCGCCCGGGGCACCCAAGCATTTCTGCCAGGGCGCCCCGGGCGCGTTCAACAACCAGAAACTACTGCGTGATCAGTGCACGTCCTTCCAGTATTCACGCTTGAGCAAGTAGGCGAATACGAAGAAGAAAGCCAGGTACAGCAACACGTAGGTACCGATGCGCTGGCTTTCCAGTTTGACCGGGTTGGCCGAATAGGCCAGGAAGGTCACCAGGTTCTTGACCTTCTCGTCGAACTGCTCGGTCGTCAGGGTACCGGATTTCGGCGTAATGGTCAGCTGGTCGCAGGCTTCATGGGTAATCGGGCTGCCGGTCAACGGGTCGAATTGCTTCTTGCCATCGGTCACGGTCTGCACCTGCTTGCAGCCAATCACCTGGTTACCCTGCAGGCCAACCAGCACGTTAGGCATGCCGACGTTCGGGAACACCTTGTTATTCACCCCGTAAGGCCGCGACGGGTCCTCGTAGAAGCTGCGCAGGTAGGTGTACAGCCAGTCGGTGCCGCGCACCCGGGCCACCAGGGTCAGGTCGGGCGGCGCAGCACCGAACCAGGTCTTGGCGTCACTGGGCTTCATGCCGATCTGCATGTGGTCGCCGATCTTGGCACCGGTAAACACCAGCTTCTCGAGCATCAGCTCATGCGGGATACCCAGGTCATCGGCAACCCGCTCGTAACGCTGGAACTTGGCACTGTGGCAACCCATGCAATAGTTGGCAAAGGTACGCGCACCGTCCTGCATGGCGGCCTTGTCGGTCAGGTCGATATCAGCCTTGTCCAGTTCCAGGCCGTGTTCGGCGGCGAAGGATAAGGCAGGCATCACTGCCAGCAAAAATACTGCAATCAACTTTTTCATCAGCCAGTCACCCTTTCCGGAACCGGTTTGGTCTTCTCGAGCCTTGTGTAGAACGGCATCAGCAGGAAGTAGGCGAAGTACAACACCGTGCACACCTGCGACAGCAAGGTACGCCCAGGTGTCGGCGCCAGTACGCCAAGCACGCCGAGGATGACGAAGGCCACGCAGAACACCAGCAGGAAGACCTTGCTAATCCAGCCCTTGTAACGCATGGAACGCACCGGGCTGCGGTCGAGCCAGGGCAGTACGAACAGCACGGCAATCGCCGCACCCATGGCAATCACACCCATCAGCTTGTCAGGCACCGCACGCAAGATCGCGTAGAACGGCGTGAAGTACCACACAGGTGCGATGTGCTCGGGTGTCTTGAAGGCGTTGGCCTGCTCGAAGTTCGGTTTCTCCAGGAAGTAACCGCCCATTTCCGGGAAGAAGAACACCACGGCGCAGAACACGAACAGGAACACCACCACGCCGACAATGTCTTTCACGGTGTAGTACGGATGGAACGGAATGCCGTCCAGCGGGATGCCGTTTTCGTCCTTTTTCTTCTTGATATCGACGCCATCGGGGTTGTTCGAACCCACTTCGTGCAGGGCGAGGATGTGCAGCACCACCAGGCCGAGAATCACGATGGGCAGGGCAACCACATGCAGAGCGAAGAAGCGGTTCAGGGTGATGCCCGAGATCAGGTAGTCACCGCGAATCCACTGGGTCAGGTCACCGCCGATCACCGGGATGGCACCGAACAGCGAGATGATCACCTGGGCACCCCAGTACGACATCTGGCCCCACGGCAGCAGGTAGCCCATGAAAGCTTCGGCCATCAACGCCAGGTAGATCAGCATGCCGAACAGCCAGACCAGCTCGCGTGGCTTCTGGTAGGAGCCATAAAGCAGGCCGCGGAACATGTGCAGGTAAACCACGATGAAGAACGCCGACGCACCGGTGGAGTGCAGGTAGCGCAGGATCCAGCCGTATTCCACGTCACGCATGATGTACTCGACCGAGGCGAACGCCTCTTCCGCCGAGGGCGTGAAACTCATGGTCAGCCACACACCGGTGACGATCTGATTGACCAGCACCAACAGTGCCAGGGAGCCGAAGAAGTACAGGAAGTTGAAGTTCTTGGGCGCGTAATACTTGCTCAGGTGGTCTTCCCACATCTTGGTGGCGGGGAAGCGAGCATCAATCCAGTCCATGAACTTGCTCATCATGCTTTCTCCTGGTCGACGCCGATGACGACAATCTCGTCCGACTCGTAAGAGTGCGGTGGCACGGGCAGATTGAGAGGCGCCGGCTGCGACTTGTAGACACGGCCAGCCAGGTCGTAGTGGGAGCCGTGGCACGGGCAGAAATAGCCACCTACCCATTTCGGGCCAAGGTCAGCAGGTGCAACTTCCGGGCGGAAGGTGGGCGAGCAGCCCAGGTGCGTGCACAGGCCGACGAGGATGAGAATTTCCGGCTTGATCGAACGAACCTGTGGATCGACGTAGGTCGGTTGCACCGAGGCCTTGGACTCGGGGTCGGCCAGATCACCGACGACTTTTTTCAGGTTGCCAAGGATCTCGTCCGTTCGTCGTACGATGAACACAGGCTGGCCACGCCATTCGGCAACCATCTGCTGCCCGGCCTCGACTTTGGCAATATTGACCTTCACCGGTGCACCCGCGGCTTTCGCCTTGGCACTGGGAAACCATGACCCTACGAACGGTACCGCAGCCCCCACTGCCCCCGCTGCCCCGACCACGGATGTCGCGGCTACGAGGAAGCGGCGCCGGCCTGCGTTGACGCCGTCATTGCTCATTCAGTCCTCTCCCATCAGCTTGCTTGGCCTGTTGAACCAGGCTTGTACTTAGGTTGTGTCAGTGGCACTAAAAATTGGCCGCCATGGTAAGAAACAAATCCACACACTGACAAGGTGATTACCCCGGCCAGGGGCGACAACCCGCGCTTTGCTTGATCTGCGTCTATGCGACTAGAGGCCACCGACATGCTGACAGGTTAGTTCAAGCCAAAAAAAAAGCCCGGTTCCAAGGAACCGGGCTTTTTTCGACTGCCGAAGCGGTATTAACGCTTGGAGTACTGAGGACGCTTACGCGCTTTACGCAGACCCACTTTCTTACGCTCAACTTCACGAGCGTCGCGGGTGACGTAGCCAGCACGACGCAGAGCGCCACGCAGGGTTTCGTCGTATTCCATCAGAGCGCGGGTGATACCGTGACGGATCGCACCGGCCTGACCGCTGACACCACCACCGGAAACGGTGACGTAGATGTCGAACTTCTCAACGGTTTCGGTCAGCTCGAGCGGCTGGCGAACAACCATGCGAGCGGTTTCGCGACCGAAGAACACGTCCAGAGAACGGTTGTTGATGGAAATGTTACCAGTACCCGGACGCAGGAATACGCGAGCGGTTGCGGTCTTGCGACGGCCAGTGCCGTAGTTTTGAGTCGCCGACATAATGAACTATCCCGTTAGATCTTCAGTTCTTGAGGCTGCTGAGCAGTGTGTGGGTGAGCAGCACCCGCGTACACTTTCAGCTTACGGTACATGTCGCGACCCAGCGGGTTCTTAGGCAGCATGCCTTTGACCGCGGTTTCGATAACACGCTCAGGGGCCTTGGCGATCAACTTCTCGAAGTTGATTTCCTTGATACCGCCCGGGAAGCCGGAGTGGGAGTAGTACATTTTGTCGGAAGACTTGGCACCAGTCACACGAACCTGCTCGGCGTTGATAACGACGATGTAGTCGCCGGTGTCAACGTGAGGGGTGTATTCTGGTTTGTGTTTGCCACGCAGACGGGTAGCGATTTCGGTAGCCAGACGACCCAGGGTCTGGCCAGCGGCGTCAACTACGAACCACTCGCGCTTTACTGTTTCCGGTTTAGCAGTAAAAGTTTTCATTCTCTAAAGCCTCAGAGGCCGCCCAGCGAAAAATAGACGGCGAATCTTACTGGATAGTGCACAGCTTGCCAAGGGCAAGCGCGCAGCCGAACACAGACGCTTTTGGGGGCTCGGGTCGGGCACGCCAATGTTCGACGGGGTTCTTCCTGCGTGATGGTGCATCACTTCCGCCACGCGGAGAGGGGCTGAATTATCCAGATTGCACGAAAAATTTCAACCTGCTTTGATGGGCTTCTATAGCCAAGGAGTGTTTAACCGATGGAATACCGCCAGCTCGGCCGTACCGACCTCAATGTCAGCGCCCTGTGCCTGGGCACCATGACCTGGGGCGAACAGAACGTTCAGGCCGAGGCCTTCGAACAGATTGCCCGGGCCAAGGCCGCCGGGGTCAACTTCATCGACACCGCCGAGATGTACCCGGTGCCGCCCCGCCCGGAAACCTACGCTGCCACCGAGCGCATCATCGGCAACTGGTTCCGTGACCATGGTGACCGTGACGAGTGGCTCCTGGCCAGCAAGGTTGCCGGCCCCGGCAACGGCATCAGCCATATCCGTGACGGCCAGCTCAAGCACAACCGCCAGCACATCGTCGCGGCGCTGGACGAGAGCCTCAAGCGCCTGCAGACCGACCGCATTGACCTGTACCAGCTGCACTGGCCAGAGCGCAGTACCAACTTCTTCGGCAAGCTGGGCTACCAGCACCTGCCACAAGACCACTTCACCCCGCTGGAAGAAACCCTCGAAGTGCTCGACGAGCAGGTACGCGCGGGCAAGATCCGCCACGTCGGCCTGTCCAACGAAACGCCGTGGGGCACCATGAAGTTCCTGCAACTGGCCGAGAGCCGTGGCTGGCCGCGGGCGGTGTCGATCCAGAACCCGTACAACCTGCTCAACCGCAGCTTTGAGGTGGGCCTGGCGGAAGTGGCCATCCGTGAACAGTGCGGTTTGCTGGCCTATTCGCCGCTGGCGTTCGGCATGCTGTCGGGCAAGTACGAGAACGGTGCACGGCCGGACAACGCGCGCCTGACCCTGTTCAGCCGCTTTGCACGTTACTCCAACCCGCAGACAGTGGCGGCCTGCAGCCGTTATGTGCAGCTGGCCCGGGAGCACGGCCTGGACCCGGCGCAGATGGCCCTGGCGTTCGTTACCCGGCAGCCGTTCGTGACCAGCAACATCATTGGCGCGACCAGCCTGGAGCAGCTGGACAGCAACCTGGCGAGCCTTGAAGTGAACCTGAGCGACGAGCTGCTGGCGGCGATTGAGGCGATTCATCAAGAACAACCCAACCCGGCGCCTTGATCAAAGCTACAAGCTACAAGCTACAAGCTACAAGCTACAAGCTACAAGCTACAAGACAGAGCAGCGTGCATGCTGACGTGCTTTATCTTGAAGCTTGAAGCTTGCAGCCCGACCAAAAACATAAGACGATCCAGCCGGTGATTGACCACTCTACCCTATAAGAACAATGACAATGATGTTTACCCAACCCTCCGCGTCGCTGCGGCGCGTCAGCATCCTGGCCATTGACAAGGTGTTCGCTTCGACCTTGATGCAAGCCAAGGACTTCTTCCACCTCGCCAGCCTGCGTTACAGCAAGCAGCTGGGCCTGGGCCTGCAGCCCATGTTCGAGATCCGCCTGGTAAGCCCGGACGGCCAGCCTGTGGACAGCTTCAGCAATGTGCAGCTGCCGGTCGACGGCGGCCTGGACGACGCCGACGTGATCATCCTCCCGGCCTACTGGGAAGACTTCGACAACCTGCTGCAACGTTATCCACAGGTGCTACCGTGGCTGCGTGAACAGCATGCACGTGGCGCAGTACTGTGCGCCGAGGCCAGTGGCGTGTTCTGGCTGGCCGAGTCAGGCCTGCTCGATGGCAAGGAGGCGACCACCTACTGGCGCTTCTTCACCAGCTTTGCCGAACGCTTCCCGAAGATCCGCCTGAACCAGGACAAGCACCTGACCGACGCCGACAATATCTATTGCGCTGGCGGCGCCACCTCGGCCTGCGATCTGTACATTTACCTGATCGAGCGTTTCTGCGGCGCCAACGTGGCCCGTGCGGTGTCGCGCGACATCCTCTACGAAGTGCAACGCAACTACACACCGGGGCGCATGGGCTTTGGCGGGCAGAAGCTGCACCAGGACCTGATCATCCTGCAGATCCAGCACTGGCTGGAGGAGCACTTCGCCGACAAGTTCCGCTTCGAGGACGTGGCCCGTAACCATGGCATGAGCATTCGCAACTTCATGCGCCGCTTCCAGGGTGCTACGGGTGACAAGCCGCTGCATTACCTGCAACGGTTGCGCATCGAGACGGCCAAGGGGTTGTTGTCGAGCACGCGCAAGAGCATCAAGACCATCAGTTATGAGGTCGGTTACGACGATGCCAGTTTCTTTGCGCGGTTGTTCCGCCAGCATACCGAGTTGTCGCCGAACCAGTATCGGCAGCAGTTCATGCAGGAGGCTTGAGGGCTATTGGGGCTGCGTTGCAGCCCATTCGCGGCACAAGGCCGCTCCTACAAAGGCCTGCATACACAGGTCAATGTGGGAGCGGCCTTGTGCCGCGATGGGCCGCAGAGCGGCCCCAAGATCTTAAGGCTTGTGCGCTCGCGACAGGAACTCGTGCGACTGCATCTCCAGCAAGCGGCTCAGGGTGCGCTGGAACTCGAAGGCCAGGCGCCCACCGGTATACAGGTCCTTGAGCTCCACCTCGGCCGAGATGATCAGCTTGACGTTGCGGTCGTAGAACTCGTCCACCATGTTGATGAAGCGGCGGGCGATATCGTCGGTGGTGACGCTCATCTGCTCGACGTTGCTCAGCAGCACGGCGTGGAAGATCTTGCCCAGCTCGATGTAGTCGTTCTGGCTGCGCGGCCCGTCGCACAGGGCACGGAAGTCGAACCAGGCGACGTCGTCGCAGGTACGCAGGGCATTGATCGGGCGGTTCTCGATCATCAGCACGTCGTTCTCGACCGCCTGGGTGCACTCAGGGGTCAGCGCCTTGAAGCTGGCGCGCATGCTCTGGTGCGCCGCATCATTGAGCGGGAAGTGGAACAGTTCTGCCTGTTCCAGGTGACGCAAGCGGTAGTCGACCCCGCTGTCGACGTTCACCACGTCGGTGAACTGCTTGATCATGGCGATGGCCGGCAGGAAGCGCGCGCGCTGCAGGCCGTCCTTGTACAGGCCGTCTGGCACGATGTTGGACGTAGCCACCAGCGATACGCCGTTCTTGAACAGCTCTTCCATCAGGGTGCCAAGAATCATGGCATCGGTAATGTCCGACACGAAGAATTCGTCGAAGCAGATCACCTTGGCTTCTTCGCTGAAGCGCTTGGCGATGATGGTCAGCGGGTTCTTCTCGCCCTTGAGGGTGCGCATTTCCTCGTGTACACGCTTCATGAAGCGGTGGAAGTGCGTGCGCATCTTCTGCTTGAACGGCAGCGCCTCGTAAAAGGTATCGACCAGGTAAGTCTTGCCTCGCCCTACCCCGCCCCAGAAATACAGGCCCTTGACCGGGGTCTGCTCCTTCTTGCCGAACAGCTTGCCGAACACGCCCGGCTTGTTGTTCTGCGCGTGCACCAGGTCGTCGTACAGGCGCTGCAGGTGACGCACCGCAGTTTCCTGCGCCGCGTCATGGAAGAAGTCGGGACGTTTCAGATCTGCTTGATATCGTTCTAGGGGCGTCATGATTTCGTTAGCGAGGCAACAAAAAACGGGCCGTCACTGTAGCGACAGGCCCGCTTAATGGCAATGCGACTTGCGTCAATATGCCTCATTTACGCTGTATGGCACCGGCTTTGCCGGTGTTCGCGGGTGAACCCGCTCCCACAAGAGAAATACCTGTAGGAGCGGGTTCACCCGCGAATAGGCCAGTACAGGCAGGTACGATATTTCAGTCCTGCTGTGGTGCCAGGGCTTCACGCAGGCTTTGAATGGCTGCATCACGCGCTTCAGCGCTGTCGAACTGCGGCCCGTCGGCAACCTGCTCGCCGTTCAGCCACAGGCCGAAGCCCAGGCCGTCAACGCGCACATCCGCTTCGCCACCCTGCTGCAGCTGCTTGCTGACGGCGCCAGCGCTCTTGCCGTCGGCGAAACTGCGCGACAGCAGCAATTGCTCGCCGTCGGCAGCCAGCAGGCGGAAGCGGAAGCTGCCATCTTCATCACGGAAGCTGACAAAACGCGCGCTCTTGGCGGCTTTTTTCTTCACTTCGGTGTTGGCCTGCACGCTTGTGCGGAACGAACGCAGGCCAACGGACTCGCGCAGTTGCTCAAGGAACGGCGTGGCGATCTTGCGGGCCTTGTCAGCGCCGGCCAGCAGAATGTCTTCCAGGTCCGCCGGGCGGGCGATCAGCTGGTGGTAGTACTCGCGCTTCTCGGCCAGCTGGCCGTCCAGCAGCTGGAACAGGCGCTGCTTGGCATCGCCCCAGCCCAGGCCCTGCAACAGCTCTTCGCGGAATTCGGCGCATTGCGCTGGCGTCGAGAAAGCCTGGTACAGGGTGAACAGGTGCGAATTGTCCGGGTCTTTCGCTTCGCCAGGCGCGCGCGAGTCGGTGACGATGCGCGAAATGGCGTCTTTCATGTCCTTGGCGCTGGTGAACAGCGGGATAGTGTTGTCGTAGCTCTTGGACATCTTGCGCCCGTCCAGGCCCGGCAGGGTCGCCACGCTCTCTTCGATTACCGCCTCTGGCAGGGCGAAGAAGTCCTTGCCCTGGCCAAACAGGTGGTTGAAGCGCTGGCCGATGTCGCGGGCCATTTCCACGTGCTGGATCTGGTCACGGCCGACCGGCACCTTGTTGGCGTTGAACATCAGGATGTCCGCAGCCATCAGCACCGGGTAGCTGAACAGGCCCATGGTCACGCCGGCATCCGGGTCTTCACCGGTTTCCAGGTTCTTGTCCACCGAGGCCTTGTAGGCGTGCGCACGGTTGAGCAGGCCCTTGGCCGCGACGCAGGTCAGCAGCCAGGTCAGCTCGGGGATTTCCGGGATGTCCGACTGACGGTAGAAGGTCACCTTGTCCGGGTCCAGGCCGCCGGCCAGCCAGGTGGCGGCGATTTCCAGGCGCGAACGCTGGATGCGCAGCGGGTCGTCGCACTTGATCAGCGCGTGGTAGTCGGCCAGGAAGTAGAACGAATCGACACCGGGCTGCTGGCTGGCACGGATCGCCGGGCGGATGGCGCCGGCGTAGTTGCCCAGGTGCGGAGTGCCGGTGGTGGTGATACCGGTAAGAATGCGCGTGGTCATGGGTGTTCGCTTATTCAGGCTTGGCTCAGTTCGAAAGGCGCGGCAGCAGCAGATCCTTCAGATCGGTCAGCTTGCCATGGAAGAAGTGTCCGCATTCTGCCACTTTCAGCAGCTCATGGGGGCGCGACAGGCTGTCGGACCAATCGTAAACCAACTGCGGCGCGACCACTTCGTCGGCATCCGGCTGCACCACGCTGATCGGGCACTGCTGCGGCAGCGGGAATTCGGCGGTCAGGCGCATGACTGCCGGGGCAATCATGAACAGGTGCTGCAGCGTTACCCCAGCGGCCTCCAGGCGGCCAGCCAGGCTTGTGGCGACGAAGCCGCCGAACGAGAAGCCCATCAGTACCAGTGGCAGCTCGGGGTGCTTGGCACGCAGCCAGGCAGCGGCGGCCTCGGCATCGGCCACTTCGCCGGCGCCCATGTCATGGCTGCCGGCGCTCTGGCCGACGCCACGGTAGTTGAAACGCAAGGTCACGTAGCCAGCATCGCGGGCGGCGCGTTGCAGGGTTGAGACCACCTTGTTGAGCATGGTGCCGCCCTGGACCGGGTTGGGGTGGCAGATCAGCACCGCGCCGCGGGCATCGGCCACGTCCAGGTACAAGGCTTCCAGCTGGCCGCTGGGGCCATCGATGAACAAGGGGGTTTCGCGGACAAGCAAGGCACTACTCCGTGACCTCGGGGAGGGTCGATTCGTCTAGGTGAGGAATTCTGTTCTGATTTGCGATCGCTCGCGGTATACAGCGCAGGTCTGAGCCGTTAACGTAAAGCAAAGCCGTTTATAGAGGAAGGACTCGTGGAACTCTCGCTCCTTGTTTGGTTGTTGCCGACCCTGGCCCTGGTCATTGGTGTGGTGGTTGGTTTCGTCGTGGCCCGCCTGCTGCCCAATGCCGCGCCGAGCAGCACGCAGCGTCAGCTGGATGACATCCAGAAGCGCTTCGACAGCTACCAGAACGAAGTGGTCACCCACTTCAACAGCACCGCTGTGCTGGTCAAGAAACTGACCCAGAGCTACCAGGATGTGCAGGACCACCTGGCCGACGGCGCCAATACCCTGGCCCTCGACGACGTGACCCGCCAACGCCTGCTGGCTGCCCTGCATTCCGAAGGTGTGCAAGGCCCGCGTGACCGCCTGACGCCGCCGAAGGACACCGCAGAAGTGCCACGCGACTACGCGCCAAAAGCGCCGAACTCGCCGGGTATGCTTGACGAGAGCTACGGGCTCAAGCGTTGATCTGCTGAACATGAAAAAGGCCTCGCGAGAGGCCTTTTTTGTGTGCTGGGTTCCCGGGCCTCTTCGCGGGTAAACCCGCTCCCACAGGGTCCGCACATGTTTCAAATACGGCGCCGTACCTGTAGGAGCGGGTTTACCCGCGAAGAGGCCAGCCCAGGCAACCTAGCTGCAAGCCTGCAATGCCTGCTCGACATCCGCCAACAAATCTTCCACATCCTCCAACCCCACCGACAATCGCACCAACCCCTCCGAAATCCCGTGATGCGCCCGCTCCTCTGGCGTATAGCTGGAATGGGTCATGCTTGCCGGATGCTGCGCCAGCGACTCGGCATCCCCCAGGCTCACCGCCCGGGCAAACAGCTGCAGGGCATTCATGAACCTGCGCCCGGCCTCGATACCGCCCTTGAGCTCAAAGGCAATCATCCCGCCCGGTAATCGCATCTGCCGCTGCGCCAGTTCGTACTGGGCGAACGACGGCAACCCCGGGTAGTGAATCAGCTCAACCTGCGGCTGCCGGGCCAGAAACTCAGCCACCTGCTGGGCGTTGGCGCAATGCCGGTCCATGCGCAGGGCCAGGGTCTTGATCCCGCGCATCAACAGCGAAGCGTCGTGCGGCGACAGTACCGCCCCGGTCATGTCCTTCAAGCCTTCCAGGCGAATACGGTCGACCAGTGCCTTGCGCCCTACCACCAGGCCGGCGGTGATATCACCATGCCCGCTAAGGTACTTGGTTGCCGAATGCACCACCAGGTCCGCCCCCAGCTCCAGCGGGCGCTGCAGGTACGGCGTGCAATAGGTGTTGTCGACCACCACATGCACATCTAGCCCGCGCACCGCTTCGGAAACCGCCGCGATGTCCACCAGTTGCATATTGGGGTTGGCCGGTGTTTCGAAGTAGATCATCCGTGTTTTGCTGTTGATCGCCGCTTTAAGCGCCTTGGCATCGTTGAGGTCGACATGGTGAACCTTGACCCCGAACTCGCCGATGCCGTGGTGCAGGAACGCAAAAGTGCAGCCATACAAGGTGCGCCCGACAATCAGCTCGTCGCCGGGCCGCAGCAAGGTCCAGATGGTCGAGGTAATCGCACCCATCCCCGACGCCAGCGCCAACCCCGCCTCACCGCCCTCCAGCGAAGCCATGCGCTGCTCCAGCAATGCCAGGGTGGGATTGGAGATACGGCTATAGAAATGCCCCGGCTCTTCCCCGGCGAAGCACGCCGCGCCGTATTCGACGGTGGGAAAGGCATAGGTAGCGGTCTGGTACACCGGCGGCACCAGGGCGCCACCGTGGGAAAGCGGATCGTAGCCATGGTGAATGGCCCGTGTCGAAAAACCGGTGTTGTTATGGGAGTCGCGCATGGCAACAGCCTCTTGTGGTTTGCTATAAGCTTATGCCACCGAGCTGCCCGATTTTTTCCAAAATAGCCCACGCCCCCTTGTGCTTATTGGAACAAAAACAACAATTAGATGATCAGGAGCGCAAAACATGCCTTCAAGCCTCGACCGCACCGACCGCGCCCTGCTCGCCGCCCTGCAGGACAACGCCCGCCTCACCGTCGCTGAACTCGCCGACCAAGTGGCACTGACCACCTCGCCCTGTTGGCGACGGGTCAAGTTACTGGAAGACAACGGCTACATCACCGGCTACCAGGCCATCCTCTCGCCCAAATCGCTGGGCTTTGGCGTGACCGCGTTTGTCAGCATCATGATGGACTCGCACACCAAGGACATGGCACTGGCGTTCGAGCAGCGGCTGATGGAAATCCCCGAAATCGTTGCATGCCACAATATTTCCGGGCGCTATGACTTCTTGCTGGAGATCCTGGCGCGGGACCTGGAATCGTTTGGCGAATTTACCCGGGAAGTGCTGCAACGGTTGCCGGGGGTGAAGGAGATCTATTCGAGTTTTTCTTACAAGGCGGTGAAGGAACGGCGCGTAATTCCAGTGTCGGAGAAGCACATCTGAACGGCATGCGCGGTCCATGCGGGAGCAACTGCCTTGTTCAAAATCCAAAAGCTCTCGCAGTCCCTGTGCGGCTTTAGCCGCGAACACCGGCACAGCCGGTGCGATCCACCGCGCCGCCTGCTTCGCGGGTGAACCCGCTCCCACAGGTACAGCGTGAGTCCGAAGCCAGTGCCGTACCTGTGGGAACGACAAACAAAAAACCCCGCCGAAGCGGGGTTTTCCTTGCAGCCCAGCGCTTAGATCGCGCCACGCTGACGCAGCACGTCCAGCACCAGCTTCACGCCTTCGTCGACGCTGATCGACTGGGTATCGATCACCAGGTCAGCGTCCAGCGGTACATCGAACGGGAAGCTTTCGCCCGGGATGTTGTCGCCACCGGCGGCGTACAGGCCTTGCGGGTCGCGCTCGCGGCAGGCCAGCGGCGAGGCCTGGACGTAAACGGTCACCAGGCGCTCTTTGCCGATCAGCGCCTTGGCCTGTTCACGGCCTTCGGCATCCGGGGCGACGAACGCGGCCAGGGTCAGCATGCCAGCTTCGTTGAACTGACGCGCTACATGGGCGGCGCGGCGCCAGTTCTCGGTGCGGCCGGCGCGGTCCTGTGGCAGGCCCTTGTTCAGGTCGTGGCGCAGGTTCTGGCCATCGAGCACGTACACCGCACGGCCCATGTCGAACAGCTTGCGCTCCACGGCATAGGCCAGGGTGCTCTTGCCCGCGCCAGACAGGCCGCTGAACAGCACGGTGGCAGGCTGCTGGCCGAAGCGCAGGGCGCGCTCTTCGGTGGACACGTGGGCCTGCTTGCCATGCTGGCCGGTGCTGCCATGCGGCAGTACTGGCGGGGCGATGATCATGCCGGCGCCGACGGTGCCGTTTGTCAGGCGGTCGATGACGATGAACGCACCGGTGGTGCGGTTGCTGTCGTAACCGTCCAGGGCGATCGAGGTGTCCAGGGCCACCTTGACCCGGCCAATCTCGTTCAGCTGCAGTGCGCTGGCAGCGCCCTGCTCCAGTGTGTTCACATCGACCTTGTGGGTGATGCTGGCAATCGAGCCTGGCACGTAGCTGGTGGCGCGCTTGATGTCGTATTTCTTGCCTGGGAGCATCGGCTCCTCGGCCATCCACACCAGCATGGCGTCGAACTGGTCGGTTACCGGCGGAACGTTATCAGCATGCACCAGCAGGTCGCCACGGGAGATGTCGATCTCGTCTTCCATGGTCAGGGTCACGGCCTGGCCTGGGCCTGCGTTTTCCAGTTCACCTTCGTAGGTGACGATGGACTTGACCCGGCTGCTCTTGCCCGACGGCAGTACGACGACTTCGTCGCCCTTGTGCACCACGCCGCTGGCGATGGTGCCAGCGAAGCCGCGGAAGTTCAGGTTCGGGCGGTTGACGTACTGCACCGGGAAACGCAGGTCGGTGAAATTGCGGTCAGCCGCCACTTCGACGGTTTCGAGGATTTCCATCAGCGTCGGGCCGGCGTACCACGGCGACTGCTCGCTGTGGTTGACCACGTTGTCACCCTTGAGCGCCGACATCGGCACGAAGTGCAGGCTGCTCGGCTTCAGGTTGATGGCTTCGGCAAACTTCAGGTAGTCGGCCTTGATCGACTCGAAGACGCCTTCATCGAAGCCCTTCAGGTCCATCTTGTTGACCGCAACCACGATGTGCTTGATGCCCAGCAGCGAGGCAATGTAGCTGTGGCGACGGGTTTGGGTCTGCACGCCGTAGCGGGCATCGACCAGGATGATCGCCAGGTCGCAGGTGGACGCGCCGGTCGCCATGTTGCGGGTGTACTGCTCGTGGCCCGGGGTGTCGGCAATGATGAACTTGCGCTTGGCGGTGGAGAAGTAGCGGTAGGCGACATCGATGGTGATGCCCTGCTCGCGCTCGGCCTGCAGGCCGTCTACCAGCAGCGCCAGGTCGACTTCTTCGCCGGTGGTGCCGACTTTCTTCGAATCACGGGTGATGGCCTCGAGGTGGTCCTCGTAGATCATCTTCGAGTCGTGCAGCAGGCGCCCGATCAGGGTGCTCTTGCCGTCGTCAACGTTGCCGCAGGTCAGGAAGCGCAGCAGTTCCTTGCGCTCGTGCTGGGCCAGGTAGGCGAGGATGTCCTCGCTGATCAGATCAGATTGGTGCGACATGGAGTAACCCTGAAATTAGAAGTAGCCTTGGCGTTTCTTGTCTTCCATGGAGCCGGCGCCATCGTGGTCGATGACACGGCCCTGGCGTTCGGACGTACGGGTCAGGAGCATTTCCTGAATGATGTCCGTCAGGGTCTCGGCTTCCGACTCGACAGCGCCCGTCAGCGGGTAGCAGCCGAGGGTACGGAAACGCACCTTCTTCTTGACGATGCGGGCTTTCTCTTCATCGGTGAGATGCTCGAGGATGCGCTCGTCGTCGATCATGATCAGGGTGCCGTTCTTCTCGATGACTTCACGCTCGGCGGCGAAGTACAGCGGCACGATCGGGATGCCTTCAAGGTAGATGTACTGCCAGATGTCCAGCTCGGTCCAGTTCGACAGCGGGAAGACGCGGATCGACTCGCCCTTGTTGACCTTGCCGTTGTACACGTTCCACAGCTCGGGGCGCTGGTTCTTCGGGTCCCAGCGGTGCTTGCTGTCACGGAACGAGTACACACGCTCCTTGGCCCGCGATTTCTCTTCGTCACGGCGCGCGCCACCGAAGGCGGCGTCGAAACCATGCTTGTCCAGCGCCTGCTTCAGGCCCTGGGTCTTCATGATGTCGGTGTGCTTGGAGCTGCCATGGGTGAACGGGTTGATGCCCTGCGCCACACCCTCGGGGTTGACGTGGGTGATCAGCTCCAGGCCCATTTCCTCGACCATCTTGTCGCGGAAGCTGTACATCTCCTGGAATTTCCACTGGGTGTCGACGTGCATCACCGGGAACGGCAGTTTGCCTGGGAAGAAGGCCTTGCGCGCCAGGTGCAGCATCACGGCGGAATCCTTGCCGATCGAGTACAGCATCACCGGGTTATCGAACTCGGCGGCCACCTCGCGGATGATGTGGATGCTTTCCGCCTCCAGCTGTTTCAAGTGCGTCAGTTTGTCGACCATGGCTACTCACGAAAAACGATCTTATGGACGGCCTGCGGGCCGTGTTCGAGCGAGCCACTTTATCACAGCGGTAGCTTCTATTTAGGAGGCGGGCTAGATCGAAAAAGTCTAACGATATGACTGGGGGTTTGGGCTGGCAGGCCCGGCCTCTTCGCGGGTGAACCCGCTCCCACAGGTACTGCACTGGCTCAGGCTTGGTGCGGTCCCTGTGGGAGCGGGTTTACCCGCGAAGAAGGCGACGCCGATCTCAGATAGGATTCGGGCAATCGATGAACAGGTGCTCCACGGCAAACCGCCGCGCCAGGTAATCGCCCAACGCCTGTACGCCATAGCGCTCGGTGGCATGGTGCCCGGCAGCGATGAAGCTGACCCCGTTCTCGCGGGCGCTATGGTAGGTCTGCTCCGACGCCTCGCCCGTAAGGTAAAGGTCCACCCCCGCCGCAATCGCGGTGTCGATGTAGCCCTGCCCGCCCCCGGTGCACCAGCCAACCCGGCGGATCATCTCATCACCTTCAACCAGCAACGGCTCGCGCCCCAGCACTTCCTGCACACGCCGGGCAAAGTCGCGCGCGGTCATCGGCTCGGCCAGCGAGCCGACCAGCCCGACTACCTTGGGGTTCTCCGGGTCCAGCGGCCCTTCGACAGTGATCTCCAGTTGCCGCGCCAGCTGCACGTTGTTGCCCACATCCGGGTGCACGTCCAGCGGCAGGTGGAACGCCAGCAGGCTTATGTCGTTGTTAAGCAAAGTCTTCAGCCGACGCTGACGGATACCGGTGATGCACGGGTTCTCACCCTTCCAGAAGTAACCATGGTGCACCAGCACCAGGTCGGCCTCGGCCTCCACCGCCGCATCCAGCAACGCCTGGCTGGCGGTAACGCCGCTGACGATGCGGCTGACCTGCGGCCGGCCTTCGACCTGCAGGCCGTTGGGGCAATAATCCTGGATCTTCGCGCTGCCCAGGTAGCGTTCGGCTTCCTCGACCAGGGTGTTGAGAGCGACGGCCATGAAAATCTCCTCGAAAACTGCGCTTTTCTCGGGCACAACGCCAATGGAACGCCCGTATAATGCCGGCCATTATGGGCCGTCGCCGGCACTGGGGGAACCGGTGTATGATCGCGCGCGCTCATGCCCCACTGCGCGGCCGCTGGCCCCCGCTCTTTCCAGGATTCGTTCATGTTCAAGGCTTTGCGTTACTTTGGCTGGCCCCTGCTTACCGGCGTACTGATCGCCATGCTGATCATCCAGCGCTTCCCGCAATGGGTCGGTTTGCCCAGCCAGGACGTCAACTTGCAACAAGCGCCGCAGACCACGCGGATCATGCAAGGCCCGGTGTCGTACGCCGATGCCGTGACCCTGGCCGCCCCTGCGGTGGTCAACCTGTACACCACCAAGGTGGTGAACAAAAGCGCCCACCCGCTGTTCGAAGACCCGCAATTCCGCCGTTTCTTCGGCGACAACCTGCCCAAGCAACGCCGCTGGGAATCGAGCCTGGGCTCGGCAGTGATAATGAGCCCCGAGGGCTACCTGCTGACCAACAACCACGTCACCAGCGGCGCCGACCAGATTGTCGTGGCCCTGAAGGATGGCCGCGAGACCCTGGCCCGGGTCATCGGCAGCGACCCGGAAACCGACCTGGCGGTGCTGAAGATCGACCTCAAGAGCCTGCCTGCGATCACCATCGGCCGCTCCGACAACATTCACATCGGCGACGTGTCCCTGGCCATCGGCAACCCGTTCGGCGTCGGCCAGACCGTGACCATGGGCATCATCAGTGCCACCGGCCGCAACCAGCTGGGCCTGAACAACTACGAAGACTTCATCCAGACCGACGCGGCGATCAACCCGGGCAACTCCGGCGGTGCGCTGGTCGATGCCAATGGCAACCTGGTCGGCATCAACACGGCGATCTTCTCCAAGTCTGGCGGCTCGCAGGGCATAGGCTTTGCCATCCCGGTAAAACTGGCACTGGAAGTGATGAAGTCGATCGTCGAGCACGGCCAGGTGATTCGTGGCTGGCTGGGCATCGAAGTGCAGCCGCTGAGCCAGGAGCTGGCCGAATCGTTCGGCATGAAGGACCGCCCGGGCATCGTGGTGGCGGGCATCTTCCGCGAAGGGCCGGCGGCCAAGGCCGGGCTGCAGCTGGGTGACGTGATCTTGAGCATCAACGGCGAACCGGCCGGTGACGGACGCAAGTCGATGAACCAGGTGGCGCGGATCAAGCCCAACGAGAAGATCACCATCGAGGTGATGCGCAATGGGCAGCAGTTGAAGCTGATTGCCGAGGTGGGGCTGCGGCCGCCACCGGCGCCGGCAGTGGCCACAGAAGAGAAGTAAAAAACGGGGCCGCTTTGCGGCCCCGGCTACATTAATGCAGGATCTGGCTGAGGAACAACTTGGTGCGGTCGCTGCGCGGCCGGTCGAAGAAGTCATCCGGTGCCGCCTGCTCCACGATCTCGCCCTTGTCCATGAAGATCACCCGGTTCGCCACGGTACGGGCAAAGCCCATTTCGTGGGTTACGCAGAGCATGGTCATGCCATCCTCGGCCAGGCCTACCATGGTATCGAGCACTTCCTTGACCATTTCCGGGTCCAGCGCCGAGGTCGGTTCGTCGAACAACATGATCTTCGGCTTCATGCACAACGCACGGGCAATCGCCACACGCTGCTGCTGGCCACCGGACAACTGCCCCGGGTACTTGTGCGCCTGCTCCGGAATACGCACCCGCTCCAGGTAATGCATGGCAATTTCCTCGGCCTTGCGCCGCGGCATCTTGCGCACCCACATCGGTGCCAGGGTGCAGTTTTCCAGGATGCTCAGGTGCGGAAACAGGTTGAAGTGCTGGAACACCATGCCCACCTCGCGGCGGATCGCCTCAATCTGCTTGAGGTCGTTGGTCAGCTCCACGCCATCGACCACGATGCGACCCTGCTGGTGCTCTTCCAGGCGGTTGAGGCAGCGGATGGTGGTGGACTTGCCCGAACCGGACGGCCCGCACAGCACAATGCGCTCGCCCTGGCGCACGTTCAGGTTGATGTCCTTGAGCACATGGAACTGGCCGTACCACTTGTTCACACCCTGCATCTGGATGATGCCTTCGGGGCCGGCAGGCTGCTTGATCGCTTCACTCATTATTCAAACTCCTAACGCTTGTGGCCAGTGTCCAGCTTGCGCTCCAGGTGCATGGAGTAGCGGGACATACCGAAACAGAAAATCCAGAACACCAGGGCGGCGAACACGTAGCCCTCGGTAGCCATGCCCAGCCAGGCCGGGTCGGCGGCAGCTTGCTTGACGCTGTTCAGCAGGTCGAACAGGCCGATGATGATCACCAGGCTGGTGTCCTTGAACAGGGCGATGAAGGTGTTGACGATGCCGGGGATCACCAGCTTCAGCGCCTGCGGCAAGATCACCAGGCCCATCGCCCGCCAGTAGCCCAGGCCCATGGCCGCAGCGGCTTCGTACTGGCCCTTGGGAATGGCTTGCAAGCCGCCGCGCACCACTTCGGCGATGTACGCCGACTGGAACAGGATCACGCCGATCATCGCCCGCAGCAGCTTGTCGAAGCTCATGCCTTCAGGCAGGAACAGCGGCAGCATCACCGAGGACATGAACAGCACGGTGATCAGCGGCACGCCGCGCCAGAACTCGATGAAGGTCACGCACACCACCTTCACCGCCGGCATCTTCGAACGCCGCCCCAAAGCCAGCAGGATGCCCAGTGGCAAGGCGCCGACGATACCCACGGTGGCGATCACCAGGGTCAGCATCAGCCCGCCCCACTGGCTGGTCGGTACGCTTTCCAGGCCCAGGTAACCACCATGGAGCAAGGTGTAGGCCAGTACCGGGTACAGCACCAGGAAGCCCAGGCCGTAAAAGGCCTTGCGTGGGAAACGCTTGATGAACAGCGGCGCGGCGCCAAGCACGGCAAGCCACACGGTCAGGTCCACCCGCCAGCGCATCTCTGCCGGGTAGTAGCCGTACATGAACTGGCCGAAGCGCTGCTGCACGAACACCCAGCAAGCGCCCTCTTTGGTGCAGTCGGCGCGTGTGGTGCCGACCCAGTTGGCATCGATCAACGCCCACTGCAGCAACGGCGGCACGATCAGCCACACCAGGTAGATGGCGAACAGGGTCAGCAGCGTATTGAGCCAGCTGGAGAACAGATTGGCACGCATCCATGCGAGCACGCCGACGGTTTTCACCGGTGGCGGCATGTCGGGTTTGAAAACATGGGCATTCACGGGCGTATCCTCACCGCTCGATCAGCGCAATGCGCTTGTTGTACCAGTTCATCAGCAGCGAAATGCTGATGCTGATGGCGAGATAGACACTCATGGTGATGGCGATCACCTCGATGGCCTGGCCGGTCTGGTTGAGCACGGTACCGGCGAACAGCGAGACCATCTCCGGGTAGCCGATACCGGCCGCCAGCGACGAGTTCTTCGCCAGGTTCAGGTACTGGCTGGTCAGCGGCGGAATGATCACCCGCAGTGCCTGGGGGATGATCACCTTGCGCAGGGTCGGCCCCTCGCGCAGGCCCAGCGAGCGCGCGGCTTCGGTCTGGCCATGGCTGACCGAACGAATACCGGAGCGCACGATTTCGGCGATGAAGGCGGCCGTATAGATAGTCAGCGCCAGGGTCAGCGCCAGCAGCTCGGGGATCAACACCCAACCACCCACGAAGTTGAAGCCCTTGAGCTGCGGCACTTCCCAAGTCACCGGGCTGCCGAACAACAGCACGCTCAGGCCTGGAATGGCGACCAGCAGCGCCAGCCCTACCCAGAACTTGTGGAAGGGCACACCGGTCTCCTCGAAACGCTTGTTGGCGTAACGCACCATCACGGCAATGGCGGCAATGGCCACCGCCAAGGCCACGACGAACGGCCAGAAGCCGTCGGCCATCGACGCACCAGGCATGTTCAGGCCCCGGTTGCTGATGAAGAAGGTGTCTTCGATATTGATGCTGCCCCGCGGTCCCGGCAGGGTCAGGAACACGGCGAAGTACCAGAACAGGATCTGCAACAACGGCGGGATGTTGCGGAAGGTTTCCACGTACACGGTCGCCAGCTTGTTGATCATCCAGTTCGGCGACAACCGCGCCACGCCGATGATGAAGCCGAGGATGGTCGCCAGCACCACGCCAATGAACGTCACCAACAGGGTATTGAGCAGGCCGATGACGAACACCCGCGCATAGCTGTCGGATTCAACGTAGGGGATCAGGTGCTGGGCAATGCCAAAGCCGGCACTGCGGTCGAGGAAGTCGAAGCCCGAGGTGATGCCCCGGTGCTGCAGGTTGGTTTGCGTGTTGTTGAACAGATACCAGCCCAGACCGACCACGAAAATGATCGTGAGAATCTGGAACAGCCACGCGCGCACACGTGGATCGCTCAGGGATAACCCCTTTTGTGCGCCGATTCGATTTTGCATGAAGTGCCCCGGAAAGTAGGGTTCCGAACAACCTGCGGCGGCGGGATGCCGCCGCAGGGTGCAACCATCAGCGCACGGGTGGCGCGTACTGGATGCCGCCGTTGTTCCACAGGGCGTTCATGCCACGGTCGATCTTCAGGTCGGTGCTCTGGCCCAGGTTCTTCTCGAACACTTCGCCGTAGTTGCCGACTTGCTTGACGATCTGCACTACCCAGTCTTTGGGCAGCTTGAGGTCCTTGCCGTACTCACCGTCGCCACCCAGCAAGCGGGCGACGTCCGGGTTCTTGGTGGATTTGGCTTCAGCCTCGACGTTCTTCGAGGTAATGCCCGCCTCTTCGGCGTTGAGCATGGCGAAAAGGGTCCACTTGACGATGCTGAACCACTCCTCGTCGCCCTTGCGCACCACCGGGCCCAGAGGCTCCTTGGAGATCGTTTCCGGCAGTACCACGTAGTCGGTCGGCGCGGCCAGCTTGGAGCGCTGGGCGAACAGCTGCGACTTGTCCGAGGTCAGCACATCGCAACGGCCCGACTCCAGCGACTTGGCGCTCTCGTCGGAGGTATCGAAGGTGATCGGCGTGTATTTAAGGCCATTGGCGCGGAAGAAGTCCGACACGTTCAGCTCGGTGGTGGTACCGGCCTGGATGCAGATGGTCGCGCCATCGAGCTCCTTGGCGCTGGAAACCCCCAGCTTCTTGTTGACCAGGAAGCCGACGCCGTCATAGTAGGTAACACCGGCAAACACCAGGCCCATGCCGGCATCGCGCGAGCTGGTCCAGGTGGTGTTGCGCGATAGCACGTCGACTTCGCCCGATTGCAGGGCGGTGAAGCGTTCCTTGGCGTTGAGCTGGCTGAACTTGACCTTGGTCGCGTCGCCGAATACGGCGGCGGCCACGGCGCGGCAGACATCGGCGTCGATACCGACGATCTTGCCCTGCGCATCAGGTACCGAGAAGCCTGGAAGACCGTCGCTCACGCCACACTGGACGAAGCCCTTTTTCTTTACCGCATCGAGGGTGGCGCCGGCCTGGGCGGTACTCACGGCGCCCAGTGCGGCGGCAGCGGTCAGGACTGCCAGGGTGGTTTTCAACATCTTCATTCACAACCTCCAAATCGCTCTTGTTGTATCGAGCCGGAATTGCACCGCACCCTTTTGAGGCATATCCGACCCGTATTGGCTTGTTATTGGGTCAATGGCGCAATGGACTGTTCTGTGACAGCCTTCGCGTGCAAAGGGTGTTACCGTCACGGCCTGCCCTTTGCATCGCAGGTTGAATTGCAAAGCGCGTACCAAATCTTTTGGCTGTAGCGTTTAAGCGCTCGTCAAGTAGGGAAAGTTGTATCGTTGCGACATTCTTTTTCCGACAATCATTTGCAGCGCCTTCTTTTTACGCACGCCATAACAAGACCCGCACACTTTCGGAGCAGTCATGACCAATCCGCTGATTCTCGAACCACAGAAAACCGCTGACGCCTGTGTGATCTGGTTGCACGGCCTGGGTGCCGATCGTTACGACTTCCTACCAGTGGCCGAATTCATGCAGGAACGCCTGCTCAGCACCCGCTTCATCATGCCCCAGGCGCCGACCCGCCCAGTTACCATCAATGGCGGCTACGCCATGCCCAGCTGGTATGACATAAAGGCCATGACCCCGGCCCGCGCCATTGACGAAGCGCAGCTGGAAGAGTCGGCCGAACAGGTCGTTGCGCTGATCAAGGCCGAGCAGGCCAAAGGCATCAGCCTGTCGCGGATCATCCTGGCCGGTTTCTCCCAGGGTGGCGCAGTGGTGCTGCACACTGCCTATATAAAGTGGCAAGAGGCACTGGGCGGGGTCATCGCCCTGTCCACTTATGCCCCCACGTTCAACGACCAGCATCAGTTGAGCGCCTGCCAGCAACGTACCCCGGCCCTGTGCCTGCACGGCGTGCACGATCCGGTGGTGATCCCGTCCATGGGCCGCACCGCCTTCGAGTACCTGAACACCTGGGGCGTTGCCGCCCGCTGGCACGAATACCCGATGGAGCACGAAGTGGTGGTCGCAGAGTTGAGCGACATCCACGACTGGCTGAGCAAGCAACTGCAATAAGCCAGGGCCGCCTGTAGTTGTAAGGCTATTCCACTACGCCGCGCCCGAATCTTGCTTTACACTGCCCGGCGTACATTCCTTAACCAGTTGATGAGACGATCGTGCTCAAGGCACTCAAGAAAATATTCGGCAAGGGAGACGCCGCGCCACAGGCCGTCGCTCCTGCTGCCAGCGTGACGCCGCCTGCGCCAGCGCCCGCCACCGAGGCGCGGCCTGTGCCACAACCGGCCGCTCCGCAAACCACCCCTGCCCCCCAGGCCGAACAACCTGACGCCGCCACGCCACCTGCCGACAAACCGGCCAGTGGCAAACCGCGTCGCGAGCGCAAGCCCAAGCCGCAGGCCAGCCTGTGGAAACCGGAAGACTTCGTGGTCGAGCCGCAGGAAGGCAAAACCCGCTTCCACGACTTCAAGCTGTCCAACGAGCTGATGCACGCCATCCACGACCTGGGCTTCCCGTACTGCACGCCGATCCAGGCGCAGGTGCTGGGTCATACCCTGCGTGGCCAGGACGCCATCGGCCGGGCCCAGACCGGCACCGGCAAGACTGCGGCGTTCCTGATCTCGATCATTTCCCAGCTGCAGCAGACGCCACCGCCCAAGGAACGCTACATGGGCGAGCCGCGCGCGCTGATCATCGCGCCAACCCGCGAGTTGGTGGTGCAGATTGCCAAGGATGCCGTTGCCCTGACCAAGTACACCGGCCTGAACGTGATGAGCTTCGTCGGCGGCATGGACTTCGACAAGCAGCTCAAGGCCCTGGAAGCCCGCCACTGCGACATCCTGGTGGCCACCCCAGGCCGCTTGCTGGACTTCAACCAGCGCGGCGAGGTGCACCTGGACATGGTCGAGGTGATGGTGCTGGACGAAGCCGACCGCATGCTCGACATGGGTTTCATCCCGCAAGTGCGCCAGATCATTCGCCAGACGCCGCCGAAAAGCGAGCGCCAGACCCTGCTGTTCTCCGCCACCTTCACCGACGACGTGATGAACCTGGCCAAGCAGTGGACCACCAACCCGGCCATCGTCGAGATCGAGCCGGAGAACGTCGCCAGCGAAACCGTCGAGCAGCATGTGTATGCGGTGGCCGGCAGCGACAAGTACAAGCTGCTGTATAACCTGGTGACCCAGAACAAGTGGGAACGGGTAATGGTGTTCGCCAACCGCAAGGACGAAGTGCGGCGCATCGAGGAAAAACTGGTGCGCGACGGTATCAATGCCGCCCAGCTGTCGGGCGACGTGCCGCAGCACAAGCGCATTCGTACCCTGGAGAACTTCCGCGAAGGCCGGGTCACCGTGCTGGTGGCCACTGACGTGGCGGGGCGTGGCATTCATATCGATGGCATCAGCCACGTGATCAACTTCACCCTGCCGGAAGACCCGGACGACTACGTGCACCGTATCGGCCGCACCGGGCGTGCAGGGGCTGAAGGCGTGTCGATCAGTTTTGCCGGTGAGGATGACTCCTATCAGCTGCCGGGGATCGAAGCGCTTTTGGGGCGCAAGATCAAGTGTGAAATGCCGCCGGATGAGCTTCTGAAGCCGGTGCCGCGCAAGCATCACTGACCTGTGCCGGCCTCTTCGCGGGTAAACCCGCTCCCACAGGTTTCTCTAAAGGGCCTGAGGGTAAGGGTTTACCTGTGAAACCAAATTCTTGAAGGCTGTGAAATCCCCTGTGGGAGCGGGTTTACCCGCGAACCGGGGCATAGCCCCGGCCATCAACTATCTAATTACCAACGCCCCGCCGCATCCTGGTCACTCTGCTTCCCTTCCACCCACCTAGGCCCTTCCTGGGTATTTTCCTTCTTCCAGAACGGCGCCCGCGTCTTCAGGTAGTCCATGATGAAATTGCAGGCATCGAACGCCGCCTGCCGATGGGCACTGGCCACACCCACGAACACGATAGGCTCGCCCGGCTCCAGCGCACCGATGCGGTGCAGCACCTCCACCTTGAGCAACGGCCAGCGCTGCTCGGCCTCGACCACGATCTTGGCCAGGGCCTTTTCAGTCATGCCCGGATAATGTTCGAGGAACATTCCCGCCACTTCCCGGCCATCGTTGAAGTCGCGCACATAGCCAACAAAACCGACTACCGCGCCCACGCCAACATTGGCCGCATGCATGGCATTGGTCTCGGCCCCAGGGTCGAACGCGCCTTCCTGCACTCGCACTGCCATGTTCAGCCTCCGGTCACCGGCGGGAAGAACGCCACTTCATCGCCCTCTTCCAGTGGCTCATCGAGCTTGCACAACTCTTCGTTGCGCGCGCACATCAGGTTCTGCTCGGCCAGCAGTTCATATTGCCCGCCCTTGCCCAGCAACGCCTGGCGCACATCGTCGATAACCCTGAACTCACCCTCCACACGCTCGGCATCCACGCCCAGCTGCTCGCGGTAACGAGCGAAGTACATCACCTTGATCTTCATCACGCCTGCACCTTGTAGTGGCCACTCTTGCCGCCGACTTTCTCCAGCAGGCGCACCTGCTCGATGACCATGCCCTTATCCACAGCCTTGCACATGTCATAGATCGTCAGCGCAGCCACGCTGGCAGCGGTCAGCGCTTCCATCTCCACACCGGTCTGCCCGGCCAGCTTGCAGCGGGCAACAATGCGCACGGCGTCGGCGCCATCGGCGCTGAGCTCGACCTTGACGCTGGTCAGCATCAGCGGGTGGCACAGCGGGATCAGGTCGCTGGTTTTCTTCGCTGCCTGGATCCCGGCAATGCGCGCCACGGCGAACACGTCGCCCTTGGGGTGTTCGCCGTCGACGATCATCTGCAAGGTCTGCGGCAACATGCGCACCCGCGCCTCGGCGGTGGCCTCGCGCTCGGTCACGGCCTTTTCAGTGACGTCGACCATGTTGGCCCGCCCCTGGGAATCAAGATGTGTCAGCACTGCTCTGCTCCTGTGAAGGGAAGCTGCAGTGTAAACCTGTGGGTCAGGTTTGAGCAGAGGTATGTGTCGGCAGGTCTGGCCTCTTCGCGGGTAAACCCGCTCCCACAGGATCTCCACTTGATTCGAGGCAGTGGAGACCCTGTGGGAGCGGGTTTACCCGCGAAAAGGCCGGGCAGTAATCTGCCCGGCCTAACAGCTTTACAGATGCGACTCGGCGTACTCGGCCAGCACCGAGCGTGGCACGCCCTGCAGGGTGATGTGCACGCCATGGGGGAAGTCCTTGAAGCGCTCGGTCAGGTAGGTCAGGCCCGAGCTGGTCGCGGACAGGTAGGGTGTGTCGATCTGCGCCAGGTTACCCAGGCAGACCACCTTGGAGCCGGAGCCAGCCCGGGTGATGATGGTCTTTATCTGGTGCGGCGTCAGGTTCTGGCACTCGTCGATCAGGATCAGGCTCTGCTGGAAGCTGCGGCCGCGGATGTAGTTCAGCGACTTGAACTGCAGCGGCACGCGCTCGAGGATGTATTCGACGCTGCCATGGGTGCTTTCGTCATCCATGTGCAAGGCTTCGAGGTTGTCGGTAATGGCGCCCAGCCACGGCTCCATCTTCTCGGCCTCGGTGCCCGGCAGGAAGCCGATCTCCTGGTCCAGCCCCTGCACGCTGCGGGTGGCGATGATGCGCCGGTAGCGCTTGCTGACCATGGTCTGCTCGATGGCTGCGGCCAGGGCCAGGATGGTCTTGCCGGAACCGGCAGCACCGGTCAGGTTGACTAGGTGGATGTCCGGGTCGAGCAAGGCGAACAGCGCCAGGCTCTGATGAATGTCGCGCGGTTTCAGGCCCCAGGCTTCCTGGTGCAGCAGCGGTTCCTGGTGCAGGTCGAGCAACAGCAGTTCGTCGTTGCGGATGCCCTTGATCCAGCCGACGAAACCTTGCTCGTCGATGATGAACTCGTTGATGTGCACCGCCGGCAGGTTGTCGATCATCTGCACGCGATGCCAGGTACGGCCACGCTCCTGGCGGGTATCCACCTTGCTGACCCGGTCCCAGAACGAGCCGGTGACCGAATGGTAGCCCTTGGACAGCAAGGATACGTCGTCTACCAACTGGTCGGTGCTGTAGTCCTCGGCCGCAATGCCACAGGCGCGCGCCTTCAGGCGCATGTTGATGTCTTTGGTGACCAGCACCACGTCCAGGTCGGTGCGCCGACTGCGCACTTCGAGCAGGGTATTGATGATGATGTTGTCGTTGAGGTTTTCCGGCAGCAGTTTGCTGGGTTCGTTGCGCGGGCTCATCAAAATCGACAGGAAGCCCTTGGGCCCGCTCTTGTTGCGCTGGATCGGCACGCCCTGCTCGACATCGCTGGGCGAAGCGTCACCGAGGGTCTGGTCGATCAGGCGGATGGCCTGGCGGCATTCGGCGGCGATGGTCTGTTTACCGGTCTTGAGCTTGTCGAGTTCCTCCAGCACCGTCATTGGAATGGCGACGTGGTGCTCCTCGAAGTTGAGTAATGCGTTAGGGTCGTGAATCAGGACGTTGGTATCGAGCACATAGAGGATTGGCTTGCTGGAGGAAGGGTTGCGTCCTTGGTCATCCATACTCGGTCACCTTATGTCGAAGCCACACGACGCGGTCTGCTGCGCCGCAAAGTGACTGCCGTGCTTCCCGTATCCGCGTTGCTACGGGCGGGAAGTGAACCTGGCAAGGTGGGCCTGAATGACGCCACCTGTGCTGCAGGAATCGGCTGTCTGGTTTCTTCATACCGCAAAAACCATGACCGAAAAAAGCATTTTTACGAGATTTTGAAGTTTATTTTTCCGAATGACGAAGGGCCCTTGGCGGCAAAGCCAGACGGGACTACGCTCAAAAGTCATACCCTCTATTCGCGATAAGCATATTCCCGGCAATCCGCCCAGCCGATGCCGCTCTGAGCGGTATTGCGCAGCAACCACTCCAGCGCCGGCTGGGCCTTGGGCAGGCTGTCATGCAACTGGATCACGCCCTTGCGCCACAGCAGCATCAGGGTCACCACGCGCTGCGCCGAGGCCTCTGCGCTGAGTGCACCGTCATCCTCGGCATCAATGTCCCACAACGACACCCGCAACTGCTGGCTGGCCATGAACGCCTCGCCATCGGCACGACGCTGGCCATAAGGCGGCCGGAACAGCGGCACGTATTGCTCCGGCAGGTCGGCCTGCACCCGCGCCTGGCTACGCCGCAGCGAGTCCTGCCAGCCGGTCCACTGCGCATGGGAGCGGTACTCCCAGCCCTGGATGCCCACGCACTGCCCGCGATAGAGATCGCGCAAGGCGTTTGCCGCTCCCGCATCGCGGCGTTGCTGCAGGCGGTTGCCCAGCACGAAGAAGGTGCCTTCGAGCTTTTGCCGGCGCAGATAGTCGGTCAGCAAATCGGTACTGCCGGCCTCTGGCCCGGGCCCGCCGACGAAGGTCAGCAGGAACATGCGGTCGTTCAGTTCATCACCATTTCGCTCGCGCGCGGACAACCGCTCCACCTCGCTGCTGGTCTGCGGCAGCAAGGCCGCCTTGCGCAGTTGTTCATCCAGGTAACGCGCATGGAACTGGTGGCTGGGTTCGATCCAGCCGGTATAGAACGTGCCGACATCAGATGCGAACGTCGCCGCTTGAGTGCGTAAATCCGCCATCGAAGTAACCGGATAGCAGAACGACGCATCCTGTTCACAACTGCGCTGCGCCTGCTGATACCCCTCCCACAAACGCTGCCACATGCGAGCACGCACCTGGCGTACCTTCTGCAGGTTGATCTGCCGCAACCCCAGCCGCGAGGCCAACGCAGCATCGTCCAGCAGCTCGCTTTCATGCAGCACCTGGGCGAATGAAAGGATTTCCGCCCGCGAAGCCACATCGAACAATGCCGGGCTGTCCAGTTGCTCGGGCCACAGGCTGCGGTCCAGGCTGGCTTGGGGTGTCGGGGCGGCCTGCACGGCCAGGCTCAGCAGAGCGGCCAGCAAGGCAGAGGCAATGCGCACGGTGGAAGGCTCCGCAACGGCAAAACGCGAACTATAGCGCCTGCACCGGCCATGGTCTGTGACTATCGTCGCCATAGTTTGGACTTGCACCGCCCAGCCCGTAGAATCCCCGGCCAACGATGCCAGGAGCCGACCCGATGCTGACGGTGATTTCCCCCGCCAAGACCCTCGACTACGACACCCCGCCGGTGACCGAGCGTTTCACCCTGCCCCAGTACCTGGACGACTCCCAGGAACTGATCCAGCAGCTGCGCGACCTGTCGCCAGCGCAGATCAGCGAACTGATGCACCTGTCCGACAAGCTCGCCGGCCTGAATGCCGCGCGCTTCGGCAGCTGGACCCCGGACTTCACCCCGGCCAATGCCAAGCAGGCGCTGCTGGCGTTCAAGGGTGACGTGTACACCGGCCTCGACGCCGAGAGCCTGGGCGAGGACGACTTCAGCTACGCGCAAGACCACCTGCGCATGCTCTCGGGCCTGTACGGCCTGCTGCGCCCGCTCGACCTGATGCAGCCCTACCGCCTGGAAATGGGCACCAAGCTAGCCAACGCCCGCGGCAAGGACCTGTATGCCTTCTGGGGTACACGGATCAGCGAATGGCTGAACCAGGCCCTTGCCGAACAGGGTGATGACGTGCTGCTGAACCTGGCCAGCAACGAGTACTTCAGCGCGGTGAAACGCAGCGCCCTGAAGGCCCGGGTGATCAACGTCGACTTCAAGGACCTGAAGAACGGCCAGTACAAGATCATCAGCTTCTACGCCAAGAAAGCCCGCGGCATGATGAGCCGCTTCGTCATCCAGCAGCGCATCAGCGACCCGGAACAGCTCAAGCAGTTCGATGTGCAGGGCTACTACTACAGTGCCGAGCAGTCCAAGGCGGATCACCTGGTGTTTTTGCGCGATCACCCGGGCGAGTGAGCCATTCGTGAACGAGGGACTGCCTGGTAAGGCAAAAGGCGTCCCCTCACATTGCCATACATAGGAGCGGGTTTACCCGCGAAGGGTCCAGCGCGGTGGATGGCACCGGCTTCGCCGGTGTTCGCGGCTAAAGCCGCTCCTACGCAGGTACAGCGCGAGCCCGAAACCTGCGCAGGCCCCATGTAGGAGCGGGTTTACCCGCGAAGGATCCAGCGCGGTGGATGGCACCGGCTTCGCCGGTGTTCGCGGCTAAAGCCGCTCCTACGCAGGTACAGCGCGAGCCCGAAACCTGCGCAGTCCCCATGTAGGAGCGGGTTTACCCGCGAAGAGGCCAGCGCGGTGGATGGCACCGGCTTCGCCGGTGTTCGCGGCTAAAGCCGCTCCTACACAGGTACAGCGCGAGCCTGAAACCTGCGCAGTCCCCATGTAGGAGGGGGTTTACCCGCGAAGGATCCAACGCGGTGGATGGCACCGGCTTCGCCGGTGTTCGCGGCTAAAGCCGCTCCTACACAGGTACAGCGCGAGCCCGAAACCTGCGCAGTCCCCATGTAGGAGCGGGTTTACCCGCGAAGGATCCAGCGCGGTGGATGGCACCGGCTTCGCCGGTGTTCGCGGCTAAAGCCGCTCCTACACAGGTACGGCGCGAGCCCTGAACCTGCGCAGTCCATATGTAGGAGCGGGTTTACCCGCGAAGAGGCCAATAGCCACGATGCATTCCGCCCTGCAACAGGGCAAGCTGCAACCCGCCATCACGCCATAAATCCGGCGCCAATAATCCATCACTCCCACCCTTATCGCCAAACGCCATAAGACCGTTCATAGCTTTTTTGACGAATTTTGGAAAATATTTTTCGATACTGGCATAAAAATATCTCGCAACAGTTTCGCCCTTTATATATCGGGGCAAAACACCCGCGTGCTATCAGATTGAAATTGTCGACAACTGAATAAATATTTAGAAATCTTTCATCCGGGCGAAACCCGCTCAGGAACTTCTCATACGGCCAACCGCTCATAGTGCCGTAACGATTTTCCTGCCTGCGGGCTGTGAGAGATGACTTACAGATGACAATGGCAGGTATCTACTACCCGCCTCTATAACTTCGACAGGCATCACGGGCTCCCCCGGCATCCCTGTCCTCGCAGGAGAGAAGCGTCCCTTACAATTCGTCCTAGTGGTTGATTTCAAAGGATTTTTCCACTTGAAAAAACAAGCACAGCAACGCGCCAAGTAGCGCTTTGCAATAAAGACGGCTGCATTCCAGGGCACGTTTTTTAATTAATGGCTTTTTACTGCCACATTTGAGTGCATAACTTTTTGCGCTCCGGATTTATTTTGCCTGCGCTCGGCGAAGTGTGCTTTCGCCATGAACCCGTGCGCCCGAAAACTGTTGTTAATCAACCCAGCCCGGCGCTTCTCGAAGGTGCCGGCGTGATAAACACATGAGGTGATAGCGATGCGTATCAGCATCTTTGGTTTGGGTTATGTGGGTGCAGTCTGTGCAGGCTGCCTGACGGCGCGTGGCCATGAAGTGATCGGTGTGGACGTGTCCAGCACCAAGATCGACCTGATCAACCAGGGCAAGTCGCCCATCGTCGAACCTGGCCTGGAAGCACTGCTGCAACAGGGCATCGCCAATGGCCGCCTGCGCGGCACTACCGACTTCGCCGAAGCCATCCGTGCCAGCGACGTGTCGATGATCTGCGTGGGTACCCCCAGCAAGAAGAACGGCGACCTGGGCCTGGAATACATCGAGTCGGTGTGCCGCGAAATCGGTTACGTGCTGCGTGACACCACCCGTCGTCACACCATCGTGGTGCGCAGCACCGTGCTGCCAGGCACCGTCAAGAACGTGGTCATCCCGATCCTCGAAGACTGCTCGGGCAAAAAAGCCGGCGTCGACTTCGGTGTTGCGGTCAACCCGGAGTTCCTCCGTGAAAGCACCGCGATCAAGGACTACGACCAGCCACCGATGACTGTCATCGGCGAACTGGACAGCGCCAGCGGCGACGTCCTGCAAGCCCTGTACGAAGAGCTCGACGCGCCGATCATCCGCAAGCCGATCGAAGTGGCCGAGATGATCAAGTACACCTGCAACGTGTGGCACGCCACCAAAGTCACCTTCGCCAACGAAATCGGCAACATCGCCAAGGCCGTGGGCGTCGATGGCCGCGACGTGATGGACGTGGTCTGCCAGGACAAGGTGCTGAACCTGTCGCAGTACTACATGCGCCCTGGCTTTGCCTTCGGCGGCTCGTGCCTGCCAAAGGACGTGCGCGCCCTCACCTACCGTGCCGCCAGCCTCGATGTGCGCGCACCGCTGCTCGACTCGCTGATGCGCAGTAACGAATCGCAGGTGCAAAACGCCTTCGAACTGATCGAAGCCCACGACAAGCGCAGGGTCGCCCTGCTCGGCCTGAGCTTCAAGGCCGGCACCGACGACCTGCGCGAAAGCCCGCTGGTGGAACTGGCCGAGCGCCTGATCGGCAAGGGCTACCAGCTGGACATCTACGACGAGAACGTTGAGTACGCTCGCGTCCACGGGGCGAACAAGGACTACATCGAGTCGAAGATCCCGCACGTGTCGTCGCTACTCAACGCCGACTTCCAGAAGGTGGTCGACAACGCCGACATAATCGTCCTGGGCAACCGTGACGAGCAGTTCCGTGCACTGGCCCAGCAAGCGCCAGCCGGCAAGCACGTGATCGACCTGGTTGGTTTCATGAGCAAACCAACCAGCGCCACCAGCCGCACCGAAGGCATCTGCTGGTAAGTGACTGGCCGGGCAGCGCAAGCCTCCCCACTTGCGCTGCCTACCCTCCCCCCGAATTCTCGACGGATGCTGAACATGCAAAGGCTCCAGACCGTGCTGTTGCAGTGCGCCGGGTGGCTGCTCTACATGAGCCTGCTCATGCTGATCGCCCTGGCCCTGCCAGCCGATATCTTCGACTCGCAGTCGAAGCACTTCATCTTCCTGGTCGGCGCAGTCGGCATCTGGCGCTATTCCATGGGCGCCACCCATTTCATTCGCGGCATGATCTTCCTTTACGGCGTGTACCCATACCTGCGCCGCAAGGTGCAGAAAATGGGCAGTGCCGCCGACCCGTCGCATGTGTACCTGATGGTCACCAGTTTCCGTATCGAAGCGCTGACCACCGCCCAGGTGTACAGCTCGGTGATCCGCGAGGCAATCAACTGCGGCTTCCCCACCACCGTGGTCTGCTCGCTGGTGGAAATGTCCGATGAACTGCTGGTGAAGAGCCTGTGGGCCAAGTACAACCCACCGGCCCATGTGAAGCTGGACATCGTGCGCATTGCCGGTACCGGCAAGCGTGACGGCCTGGCCTATGGCTTCCGTGCCATCTCGCGCATGCTGCCAGACGACAACGCCGTGGTGGCGGTGATCGACGGTGACACCGTGTTGGCCGATGGCGTGGTGCGCAAGACCGTGCCGTGGTTCAAGCTGTTCCCCAACGTCGGCGGCCTGACCACCAACGAGTTCTGCGAAGTGCGTGGCGGCTACATCATGAGCGAGTGGCACAAGCTGCGCTTCGCCCAGCGCCACATCAACATGTGCTCGATGGCCCTGTCCAAGCGCGTGCTGACCATGACCGGGCGCATGTCGATGTTCCGCGCCAGCGTGGTGACCAACCCCGAGTTCATCGCCGACGTCGAAAGCGACTCGCTGATGCACTGGCGCCTGGGCCGCTTCAAGTTCCTGACCGGTGACGACAAGTCCAGCTGGTTCAGCCTGATGCGCCTGGGCTACGACACCTTCTACGTGCCAGACGCCGCCATCAACACGGTCGAGCACCCGCCGGAGAAAAGCTTCCTCAAGGCCAGCCGCAAGCTGATGTACCGCTGGTACGGCAACAACCTGCGGCAGAACTCCCGTGCCCTCGGGCTTGGCATGCGCCGCCTTGGGCTGTTCACCAGCATCGTGCTGTTCGACCAGCGCGTGTCGATGTGGACCAGCCTGTTGGGCCTGACCGTGGCGGTGATCGCCAGCCTGAAGTTCGGCCTGGCCTTCCTGCTGGTGTACCTGCTGTGGATCGGCATCACCCGCCTGATCCTCACCATCATGCTGCTGTGCTCCGGCCACAACGTCGGCCCGGCCTACCCGCTGATTCTCTATTACAACCAGATCATCGGCGCGTTGATGAAGATCTACGTGTTCTTCCGCCTCGACAAACAGTCGTGGACGCGTCAGCCCACTGCCCTCAAGCGTGACCTCGCCAGCTTTCAACAATGGTTCAACACCTGGTCCTCGCGGACCATGACCTTCTCGGCTGCCAGCATTTTCGTTGCTGTGCTGTTCATGGTCGTGTGAGCCCAAACCGGATCGGATCTAACAGGAACAAACCACCATGAATACCGCCGTGAACGTCAATGTCGTGCATGAGTCCGAAGCCCAGCGCCAACACGCTCGGGTGCGCATTCCCGCCAAGCTGCGGTTCCTGGACGCCCAGCGCCAAACCCACGAAGTGAAGGTCGACGACCTTTCCGCCGGTGGCCTGAGCTTCCACACCAAGCAACAGCTGTCGGTGGGTGATGTGCTGCGTGGGCGCCTGCAGTTCGTGGTCGACAACCTCGGCCTGTCGATCGACATCGAGTTCCAGGTGCGCTCCTACAACCCCAGCAGCGGCCGTACCGGTGCGCAGTTCCAGAACCTCGAACCACGCGACATCGCCACGCTGCGCCACATCATTACCAGCCACCTGTCCGGTGAGCTGATCAGCATCGGCGACGTGCTCAGCACCTTGCAGCGCGACAACTTCACCAAGGCGCGCAAGCAGAAGGACGGCGGTGCCGGCCTGAGCGCCTTTGGCCGCCTCAAGGCCGTCACCGTCACCCTCGGCGTGTTCGTGGTCGGCGTGGCCGCTTTCGGCTTCGTCGCAAAGTCGCTGTACGGCATGTACTTCGTCAGCCATGCCGAAGCCGGTGTGGTTGCAGTGCCCACCACCCACGTCACCATGCCGCGCGACGGCACCGTGAACAGCCTGGTGGAAAGCGGCGGGCAGATCGCCAAGGGCGCGCCACTGGCCAGCTTCACCACCAGCATGCTGGACATGCTCAAGGGCAACCTGGACGACGCGCAGCTGGAGCCGGCAAAGATCGAGGAGCTGTTCGGCAAGCAGCTGTCCGGCACCCTTACCAGCCCCTGCGATTGCGTGGTCGCCCGCCAGCTGGTGGACGACGGCCAGTACGCCGCCAAGGGCCAGCCGATCTTCCAGCTGATCCCGCGCACCACCAACCCGATGGTCGAGGCGCGCTTCAGCTACCGCCAGTTCGACGAGGTCAAGCCAGGTACCCGGGTCAACTTCCAGGTAGCCGGCGAAGACGACGTGCGCACCGGCCAGATCGTCAGCAGCGCCAGCCTGGACAGTGAAAACCTCGCCTCTGATATCCGCGTGCAGATCAAGCCTGACGACGGCCTGCCTGCAGAACTGGCCGGCCGCCCGGCGTCGGTCAACAGCGACCGCGGCCCGTCGCTGAACTGGCTGATCGACAAAGCCGTGGCCCGTGGCCTGTAAGAGGATCGGACGATGATCTCTGATACCAACACATCCCGTGTAGGAGCGGGTTCACCCGCGAAGAGGCCAGCAGGGGCAACGTCGCCAGCTGTGCTATCGCATCGCGGCGGTTCGGCGCCCCGACAAGCCCGCTCCTACAGGAGCCGCGTGAACCTTGGTTTGTGTGGCCTGGCCATGGCCATCGCCCTGGCCGGCTGTGCCGGCCTGCCCGACCAGCGACTGGCCAACGAAGCCATGAAGCGCGGTGACACGGCACTGGCCGAGCGCAACTACAAGGCCCTGGCCGACCTGGGCTACAGCGAAGCGCAAGTGGGCCTGGCCGACATCAAGGTGGCTACCCGCGACCCCTCGCAAATCAAGGAAGCCGAGGCCACCTACCGCGCCGCAGCCGCCACTTCGCCACGTGCCCAGGCGCGTCTCGGCCGCCTGCTGGTGGCCAAGCCCGACAGCACCCAGGCCGAACGTGAAGAGGCCGAAACCCTGCTCAAGCAAGCGGCCAAACAGGGCGAAAGCAACACCCTGATCCCGCTGGCGATGCTCTACCTCAGCTACCCGCAGAGCTTCCCCAAGGTCAACGCGCAACAGCAGATCGACCAGTGGCGCGCCGCCGGCAGCCCGGAAGCCGGCCTGGCCCAGATACTGCTGTACCGCACCCAGGGCACCTACGACCAGCACCTGGGCGAGGTGGAGAAGATCTGCAAGGCCGCCCTGAATACCACCGACATCTGCTATGTCGAACTGGCCACCGTGTACCAGAAGCGCGGCCAGGCCGACCAGCAGGCCGCCCTGCTCGGCCAGCTGAAAGCTGCCTACGCCCGTGGCGCGGTGCCAGCCACCCGGATCGACAGCGTTGCCCGGGTACTGGCCGACCGCAGCCTCGGCCAGACCGACGAGAAAACCGCCAAGGACCTGCTTGAGCAGGTGGCCCCTGCCAACCCGGCGTCCTGGGTCAGCCTGGCGCAACTGCTGTACGACTTCCCCGAACTGGGCGACACCGACCAGTTGCTGGCCTATATCGACAAAGGCCGCGAAGCCGAACAGCCACGCGCCGAACTGCTGCTGGGCCGCCTGTACTACGAAGGCAAGACCCTGCCTGCGGATGCGGCGAAAGCAGAGCAACACCTGCAAGCCGCCGCCGACGCCGGCGAAATCAGCGCCCATTACTACCTGGGCCAGCTGTACCGCCGTGGCTACCTGGGCAACGTCGAGCCACAGAAGGCCGTCGACCACCTGCTGGCCGCCGCCCGTGGCGGGCAAAACAGCGCCGACTACGCGCTGGCCCAGCTGTTCAGCGAAGGCCATGGCATTCGCCCGCAACCGGGCAATGCCTGGGTATTCGCCCAGCTGTCGCAAGCCAACCCGACGCCGCAATCGACAGAAATGCTGCAGCAACTCGACCAGCAACTGACCCCGGACCAGCGCAGCCAGGCCCAGCAACTGCTGGCGCAGGAAAAGCAGGCACGCGGCAGCATCAGCCAGGGCGCCAACAGCACCCTGGCCATCGAAGCCCTGCAAGACGACGAAAAAGAAGTAGACGGTGAGGACTCGCTATGACGCTCAATCCCTTCGTGAAAGCTGGCATCGGCCTGAGCTTCGCCCTGCTGTGGTCCTGCCCGACCCTGGCGGAAATGACCGCAGAAAAAAACTTTGGCCTGGACGTGAAAATCACCGGCCAGTCGGAAGACGACCGTGACCTTGGCACCCGCCCTGGCGGCGACGTCAACGGCCTGGGCCTGGACCTGCGCCCATGGGTGTACGGCGAGCGTGGCAACTGGAGCGCCTATGCCATGGGCCAGGCGGTCACCGCCACCGACACCATCGAAACCGATACCCTGCGCCAGAACGACGACGGCACCACTACCGATAGCGGTGATGACAGCCGCAAGCCCGACAAGAGCTACCTGGCCATGCGCGAGTTCTGGGTCGGCTACAGCGGCCTTACCGCCTACCCCGGCGAGCAACTGCGCCTCGGCCGCCAGCGCCTGCGCAGCGATGATGGCATGTGGCGCGACACCAACATCGAAGCGCTGAACTGGACCTTCGACACCACCCTGCTCAAGGCCGACCTGGGCGTGGCCCAGCGCTTCAGCGAATACCGCACCGACCTCACCGAGCTGGCCCCGCAAGACAAGGACCGCACGCACATCTATGGCAACGTCGCCACGCAGTGGACCCCTGGCCACTGGGTGGGCGTGCGCGCCCACCACACGCATGACGGCGGCAGCCTGAAGAGCCCCGGCGAAACCGTCGACGCGCTGGACAAGACCCGCACCGGCGACCTCACCTGGCTGGGCCTTGAGGCCAACAGCGACGCCTACAACTGGCGCAACGATCACACCATCAACTACTGGAGCAGCCTGACCTGGTTGACCGGTAACCGCGATACCCTCAGCAGCCAGGCCGTTGGCGACGACCAGGTTGCGACGGGCAAGCAGAGCGGCGACGTCAACGCCTGGGCCACCGACCTCGGTATCCGACTGCGCCTGGACCCACAGTGGCAGGTCGGTGCGGCCTACGCCCGTGGCAGCGGCGGCGGTGGCGACGACGGTTCGAGCAACTACGAGCAGACCGGCCTTGAGAGCAACCGCTCCAACTTCACCGGCACCCGCTCGCGCGTGCACCGCTTCGGCGAGGCCTTCCGTGGCGAGCTGGGCAACCTGCAGGCGGCCACCCTGTTCGCTTCCTGGCAGCTGCGCGACGACTACGACGCCAGCCTGATCTACCACAAGTTCTGGCGTGTCGACGGCAACCAGAACATCGGCTCCAGCGGCATCAACGCCACGGTCAACGACGACGGCGTGAACCGCCCGCTGGTCGATGGCGAAAAAGACCTCGGCCAGGAAATGGATGTGGTCGTGACCAAGTACTTCAAGCAAGGCCTGCTGCCGGCTTCGATGAGCCAGGCCATCGACGAACCTTCGGCCCTGGTGCGCCTGCGTGCCGGTGTGTTCAAGCCGGGCGACGCCTACGGCAAGGAAGCGGACTCGTACATGCACCGCGCCTTCGTCGACGTGATCTGGCGTTTCTGAGGCCGGGAGAAACCTGATGAACCTTCACCCGCACTTACGTCACAGCCTCCTGGCCAGCGCCCTGCTGCTGGCCTCGGGCCTGGCCGTCGCCGCAGAGCCCAAGGTAATCGCCAAGGAACTGCAGCAGGCCAAGACCTACACGGTGGCCAGCGCACCGATCGAGCCGCTGCAAATGGACCCGCCAAAGCTGCCCGACCTGACCGGCTTCACGGCCGAGGCAGTGCAGAAGAAAATCGACCGCCGCCACAAGGGCAAGGTCAGCCTGCGCCGGATGTTCCAGGAGGACACCCTCAAGGAGTTCGTCGGCGGCGACAACAAGGCGGCCGAGTGGGTGCAGCGCCAGCACGGCATTCCACAGGCGATCTTTGTCGATGACGGCCATGTCGACCTGGTCGAGCTGAGCAAGAAGGTACCCAAGCAGTACCTCAGCGAAGTGGAGCCAGGCGTGTACCTGGCGCGCCTGCCGATCGTGGTCGGGCAGAAGGGCATCCTCGAGATCGACGGCAAGGTCAAGCAACTGCGCCTGTCCCAGGAAGGCGGTTCGTTCCTGGTCAACGACGGCAAGCTGTTCGTCACTGACACCCAGGTGACCGGCTGGCGCGAAAAGGACAACGGCCCGGCAACCTTCCGCTCGCCCAAGGAGTTCCGCCCGTTCCTGTTGTCGTGGGGCGGCACCGAGACCTACATCGTCAATACCAAAATGGCCAGCTTCGGCTACGCCAAGTCCAAGTCGTATGGCGTGAGCATCTCGCAGTACACGCCGAACATGGCCAAGCGCATGGGCCGCCCTGAGCCTACCGGCTGGATCATTGGCTCTGAGTTCAGCGACATGTGGTACGGCTTCTACTGCTACGAAACCCAGGACTTCGTGGTCAAGGACAGCACCTACCGCGACAACATCGTCTACGGCATCGACCCGCACGACCGCTCGCACCGGCTGATCATTGCCGGCAACACGGTGTACGGCACCAAGAAGAAGCACGGCATCATCGTTTCGCGTGAGGTCAACGACAGCTGGATCATCAACAACAAGAGCTTCGACAACAAGCTCTCGGGCGTGGTGATCGACCGTAACAGCGTCAACAACCTGGTGGCCTACAACGAGATCTACCGCAACCACACCGACGGCATCACCTTGTACGAAAGCGGCGACAACCTGCTGTGGGGCAACAAGCTGATCAACAACCGCCGCCATGGCATCCGCGTGCGTAACAGCGTGAACATTCGCCTGTACGAGAACGTTGCCATGGCCAACGGCCTGGTCGGCGTGTACGGCCACATCAAGGACCTGTCCGACACTGACCGCGACATCGCCCTCGACCCGTTCGACACCAAGGTGTCGCTGATCCTGGTCGGTGGCGAACTGGCAGCCAACGGCTCTGGCCCGCTGTCGATCGACTCGCCGCTGTCGGTCGAGCTGTACAAGGTTTCCATGCTCGCCCCGCGCAAGGCCAACGGTATCAGCCTTAACGGCATCCTCGGCGAACGCCAGGACGAAATCCTCGACCTGCTGGTCCGCCAGCAGAAGGCTGTGCTGATCGACCCGGTCGAACGCCAGACCGAAATGATCGATTAAGGAAGCCCAGACCATGACTCCACACCTGATGAAACTGCTGGGCCTGTCCGCTGCCCTCCTGGCGATCAGCCAGGGCGTGCGCGCCGAAGACGTCAAGGCCCCGACCTTCAGCGCCGAGCCTTGCTGCCAGCTGTGCCCGGAGGCGCATGACGCCAGCCGCTACACCACCCGCTACCAGCAGAACTTCACCACGCTGGTGCAGGCCCAGGGCGACTGGCTGTTCCGTACCCGCGAAGACCTGCGCACCGAATTCAACACCACCCCGGCCGGCTACAAACGCCTGCAGCAAGTGCACGACGCGTTCAAGAAACGCGGCGTGGAACTGGTGGTGGTGTACCAGCCGACCCGTGGCCTGGTGAACCGCAACATGCTCAAGCCCGAAGAAAAAGCCGCCTTCGACTACCAGAAGGCCCTGGGCAACTACCAGGCCATGCTCAAGCGCTTCGCCAGCATGGGCTACAACGTGCCCGACCTGTCGCCGCTGACCAACGAGCAACTGGCCGCCGCCGACCAGGGCAAGGACTTCTACTTCCGCGGCGACCAGCACTGGACGCCTTACGGCGCCGAGCGCGCGGCGAAAATCGTGGCCGACACCGTGCACAAGATGCCGGCCTTCGAAGGCATCCCGCGCAAGGAATTTGAAACGAAAAAGTCCGGGCGCATGGGCAAGACCGGCACCCTGCACAACGTTGCCGGCCAGCTGTGCGGCACCAGCTACGCGGTGCAGTACATGGACCAGTTCGCCACCGAGCCGAAAGGCTCGACCGGCGGCGGCGACGACCTGTTCGGTGACAGCGGCAACGCGCAGATCACCCTGGTCGGCACCAGCCACAGCGGCAAGAACTACAACTTCAGCGGTTTCCTCGAACAATACATCGGCGCCGACGTGCTCAACGTCGCCTTCCCTGGCGGTGGCCTGGAAGGTTCGATGATCCAGTACCTGGGCAGCGAGGAATTCCAGAAGCACCCGCCGAAGATCCTCGTCTGGGAATTCTCCCCGCTGTACCGCCTGGACCAGGAAACCATCTGGCGGCAAATCCTTGGCCTGCTCGACGACGGCTGCGACGACCGCCCGGCCCTGATGAGCGCCAGCACCACGCTCAAGCCCGGCAAGAACGAGCTGATGGTCAACGGCAAGGGCGGCGTGATCAAGGACCTGATCAACCGCAACCTGCAGATGGACGTCAAGTTCGCAGACCCGTCGGTGAAGGTGTTGCAGGCCACCCTGTGGTACCTCAACGGCCGCCACGAGGACATCAAGCTGGAAAAGCCGGAAACCTCCGACACCGACGGGCGCTTTGTCTTCCAGATGCGCGAAGACGAAGACTGGGCCAGCCAGAGCCTGCTGGCCTTTGAAATCCAGGGCCCGGAACAAGGCACCCAGCAAGTCGAAGCCAAGCTCTGCAAACGCAACAACTTCGCCGTGCCCGCGCAAACCGCGCAGGCCGGCCAGTGAGGCGACCATGACTGCATTCAAGCAAATCTTCAGCCCTGCCCTGCTTGCCCTGGCCCTGTGTGGCGGCACGGCGCAGGCTGCGCTGGTGCCACCGCAGGGGTATTACGAGGGCATCGAGAAACTCAGGACCGGCGATGGCAATTTCCGTTGCGAAGCGGCGCCCAAGCCGTACACCGGCGCCCTGCAGTTCCGCAGCAAGTACGAAGGCTCGGACAAGGCGCGGGCGACGCTCAACGTCGCCTCGGAGAAGGCCTTCCGCAAGTCGACCGAAGACATCACCACCCTTGAGAAAGGCGTGAGCAAGATGATCGGCCAGTACATGCGTGACGGCCGCCCGGCACAGCTCGATTGCACCCTGGCCTGGCTGGGCACCTGGGCGCGCGCCGATGCGCTGCTGTCCACCGACTACAACCACACCGGCAAGTCGATGCGCAAATGGGCGCTGGGCAGCATGAGCGGTTCGTGGCTGCGCCTGAAGTTCTCCAACTCGCAGCCGCTGGCCGCGCACCAGGCCGAGGCCGAGCTGATCGAAAAATGGTTCGCCCGCCTCGCCGAACAGACCGTGCGCGACTGGAGCGACCTGCCGCTGGAGAAGGTCAACAACCACAGCTACTGGGCGGCCTGGGCGGTAATGGCCAGTGCCGTGGCCACCGACCGCCGCGACCTGTTCGACTGGGCTGTGAAGGAATACCGGGTGGGTGCCAACCAGGTCGACGCCCAGGGCTTCCTGCCCAACGAACTCAAGCGCAAGCAGCGCGCCCTGGCCTACCACAACTACGCCCTGCCGCCGCTGGCGATGATCGCCAGCTTTGCCCAGGTCAATGGCGTGGATGTGCGCGGCGAGAACAACAATGCCCTGCAGCGCCTGGCGCAACGGGTGCTCAGCGGGTCGAAGGACCCCAGCGCGTTCAAGGCCCGCAATGGCGACAAGCAGGACATGAAAGACCTGAAGATCGACAGCAAGTACGCCTGGATGGAGCCGTACTGCAGCCTGTACGCGTGCAATGGAGACACCCTGCAACGCAAGCGTGGCATGCAGCCGTTCAACAGCTTCCGGCTGGGCGGCGACCTGACCCGGGTCTATGACCCGAGTGCAGGGAGCAAGAAGTAACACAAAACCCTTGTAGGAGCGGGTTCACCCGCGAAAGGGCCAGACCTGCCATGCGCGGTGCCTGTGCCGGCCTCTTCGCGGGTAAACCCGCTCCTACAAGGGATCTAGGTAGCCCGCCACATTTGTGTGGGGGGTTTGGGGGGCGCTTTGCCCTGGATGCTGTGAACAAAAAGGAGAACCGGGATGGTCTTCTCGTCCAACGTGTTCCTGTTCCTGTTCTTGCCGATATTCCTCGGCCTGTACTACTTGAGCGGGCAACGTTATCGCAACCTGCTGCTGCTCATTGCCAGCTACATCTTCTATGCCTGGTGGCGGGTGGACTTCCTGGCCCTGTTCGCCGGGGTCACCCTGTGGAACTACTGGATCGGCCTGAAAGTCGGTGCCGCCGGCGTGCGCACCAAGCCGGCGCAGCGCTGGCTGCTGCTTGGCGTGGGTGTCGACCTGGCGATCCTCGGCTACTTCAAGTACGCCAACTTCGGCGTCGACAGCCTCAACGCGATCATCAGCTCGTTCGGCCTGGAACCGTTCATCCTCACCCACGTGCTGCTGCCGATCGGTATCTCGTTCTACATCTTCGAGTCGATCAGCTACATCATCGACGTGTACCGCGGCGACACCCCGGCCACCCGCAACCTGATCGACTTCGCGGCGTTCGTGGCGATCTTCCCGCACCTGATCGCCGGCCCGGTGCTGCGCTTCAAGGACCTGGTCGACCAGTTCAACAACCGCACCCACACCCTGGACAAGTTCTCCGAAGGCTGCACCCGCTTCATGCAGGGCTTCATCAAGAAAGTGTTCATTGCCGACACCCTGGCGGTAGTGGCCGACCACTGCTTCGCCCTGCAGAACCCGACCACCGGGGATGCCTGGCTCGGCGCCCTGGCCTACACCGCGCAGCTGTACTTCGACTTCAGCGGCTACAGCGACATGGCCATCGGCCTGGGGCTGATGATGGGCTTCCGCTTCATGGAGAACTTCAAGCAGCCGTACATCAGCCAGTCGATCACCGAGTTCTGGCGGCGCTGGCACATCAGCCTGTCGACCTGGCTGCGCGACTACCTGTACATCACCCTGGGCGGTAACCGCAAAGGCACCTTCAACACCTACCGCAACCTGTTCCTGACCATGCTGCTGGGCGGCCTGTGGCACGGCGCCAACTTCACCTACATCATCTGGGGCGCCTGGCACGGCATGTGGCTGGCCATCGAGCGTGCACTGGGCATCGACACCAACCCGCAGCGCTTCAACCCGGTGAAGTGGGCCTTCACCTTCCTGCTGGTGGTGGTCGGCTGGGTGATCTTCCGCGCCGAGAACCTGCACGTCGCCGTCCGCATGTATGGCGCCATGTTCAGCTTCGGTGACTGGCAGCTGTCGGAACTCAACCGCGCCCAGCTCACCGGCCTGCAAGTGGCCACCCTGGTGGTCGCCTACCTCACCCTGGCGTTCTTTGGCCTGCGCGATTTCTACCGCAATGCCAAGCCGCAGCCCAAGGCTACCCCGGTGCAAATCAACAACGACGGCTCGATCGGCCTGGACTGGACCCGGGTCATGACCCGCGCCCTGGTGCTGCTGCTGTTCGTGGCCTCGATCCTCAAGCTTTCGGCGCAGAGCTACTCGCCGTTCCTCTACTTCCAGTTCTGAGGTTGATGACATGACCCGGACATTACGCATTACCTATTCGCTGTCGTTCCTCGGCCTGCTGGTGGGCATGGGCGCCTGGTCCACCGGTGGCCTGCAAAGCTTCCAGCGCACCGAGCAGATGACCCTGCTCAACGGCAAGCTGGCCAAGGCCGCCGAAACCCACTACGACGCCGAGTTCCCGATCAAGCGCCTGGGCACCAACCTGTGGGCGGCGATGGACTTCAAGCTGTTCAACGAAGGCCGCCCAGGCGTGGTACTGGGCCGCGACCAGTGGTTGTTCAGCGACGAAGAGTTCAAGCCCACTGCCGATGCCGAGCAGCTGATGCAGGAAAACCTGGCGCTGATCCGCGGCGTGCGAGACGCCCTGCAGCAGCACGGCAGCCAGCTGGTGCTGGCAATCGTGCCGGCCAAGGCACGGGTGTATGCCGAGTACGTCGGCAAGGAACAGCCTGCCAGCCTGCATGACGACCTGTTCAACCAGTTTCATGCCCAGGTGCGCCAGGCCAACGTGTTCGCCCCCGACCTGATGGCACCGCTGGAGCAGGCCAAGGCCCGCGGCCAGGTGTTCCTGCGTACCGACACGCACTGGACGCCGATGGGCGCCGAAGTGGCGGCGCAGGCACTGGCCGAAGCCGTCAGCCGCCAGAGCCTGCTCAATGGCGACCCGCAGACCTTCATCACCGAAGCCGGCAGCACCGCCCCGTACAAGGGCGACCTGACCAACTTCCTGCCCCTGGACCCGCTGTTCAGCAACCTGCTGCCGAGCCCGGACAACCTGCAGCAACGTACAACCCGGCCGGCCGAAAGCGAAGGCGCAAGCGACGACGCCCTGTTCGCCGACACCCAGATCCCGGTCGCCCTGGTGGGCACCAGCTACAGCGCCAACCCGCACTGGAACTTCCTCGGCGCGCTGCAGCAAGCGCTGCATAGCGACGTCGCCAACTACGCCGAAGACGGCCACGGCCCGCTGCTGCCAATGCTCAAATACCTGCAAAGCGATGCCTTTGAAAATGCCGCGCCACAAGTGGTGGTGTGGGAATTCCCTGAACGTTATCTGCCAATGAAAAACGACCTCAGCAGCTTCGACCCGCAGTGGATCGCGCAGCTGAAGAACGCCCGTAAATCCGAAGAAAACCTGGCCTTGTCGTCCATCCGGACAGCCCACTGATTGAAAGAGAGGAAATGCACATGACTACCAAGACTTCCATTGCCAAAGCCCTCACCCTCGCGGCCGGCCTTTCCCTTGCCTCCATGCAGGCCTTCGCCGGCGCCGACGCCGCGCTGTATGGCCCCAGCGCGCCGAAAGGCTCGACCTTCGTGCGGCTGTACAACGCCGCCAGCGCACCGGCTGCCGCGTCGGTCGGCAACACCCAGATCAAGCAGGTTGGCGCCCAGGCCAGCAGCGACTTCAGCTTCCTGCCAGGCGGCGACTACACCGCCCAGGTCGGCGGCAAGAGCGTGCCGGTCAAGCTGGCCTCGGACAAGTACTACACCCTGGTCAACAGCAGCAGCGGCAACCCGCAGCTGATCGAAGAACCGCCGTTCAAGAACAAGCAGAAAGCCCTGGTGCGCGTGCAGAACCTGAGCGATCAGCAGCTGACCCTGAAAACCGCCGACGGCAAGACCGAAGTGGTCAAGCCGGTGGCTGCCAACGGCCGTGGCGAGCGCGAGATCAACCCGGTGAAGGTCAACCTGGCGCTGTACCAAGGAGACAAGAAAGTGGGTGACGTGAAACCCGTCACCCTGGAGCGCGGCGAAGCCGCAGTGCTGTACGTAACGGGTTCCGGCAACGCCTTGTCGCCGGTGTGGGTAACTCGCCCCGTGGCTAGCAACTGATTCCCCTGCCTCTAAACGACTATTGGAGAAACATGATGATCCCGGTAATTCTTTCTGGTGGTAGCGGTTCGCGTCTGTGGCCTCTGTCGCGCAAGCAGTTCCCCAAGCAGTTCCTGGCCCTGACCGGTGAACACACCCTGTTCCAGCAAACCATCGAGCGCCTGGTGTTCGAAGGCATGGACACCCCGCTGGTGGTCTGCAACAAGGACCACAAGTTCATCGTCCAGGAGCAGCTGGCTGCACTGAAGCTGGAAACCCAGGGCATCCTGATGGAACCGTTCGGCCGCAACACCGCGCCGGCCGTGGCCATGGCCGCGATGAAGCTGGTCAATGAAGGCCGCGACGAGCTGATGCTGGTGCTGCCCGCCGACCACGTGATCGATGACCAGAAGGCGCTGCAACGCGCCCTGGCCCTGGCCACCGTGGCCGCCGAGCGTGGCGAGATGGTGCTGTTCGGCGTGCCGGCGACCAAGCCGGAAACCGGCTACGGCTACATCCGCTCCAGCCAGGACGCACTGCTGCCCGAAGGCGTGGCGCGGGTCGCGCAGTTTGTCGAAAAGCCCGACGAAAAACGCGCCGCCGAGTTCGTCCAGGCGGGTGGCTACTTCTGGAACAGCGGCATGTTCCTGTTCCGCGCCAGCCGCTTCCTCGAAGAGCTGAAAAAGCACGACGGCGACATCTACGACACCTGCGTGCTGGCCCTGGAGCGCAGCCAGGAAGACGGCGATGTGCTGAGCATCGACGAAGCCACCTTCGCCTGCTGCCCGGACAATTCCATCGACTACGCGGTGATGGAGAAGACCCAGCGCGCCTGCGTGGTGCCGATGTCGGCCGGCTGGAGCGACGTGGGCTGCTGGTCGTCGCTTTGGGAAGTGCACGAGAAGGACGACAACGGCAACGTAACCAAGGGCGACGTAGTGGTGCAGGACAGCCACAACTGCATGATCCACGGCAACGGCAAGCTGGTGTCGGTGATCGGCCTGGAGAACATCGTGGTGGTCGAGACCAAGGACGCCATGATGATTGCCCACAAGGACAAGGTCCAGGGCGTCAAGCAGATGGTCAAGACCCTCGACGAGCAAGGCCGCACGGAGACCCAGAACCACCTGGAAGTGTATCGCCCGTGGGGCTCGTACGACTCGGTGGACATGGGCGGGCGTTTCCAGGTCAAGCACATTACCGTCAAGCCCGGCGCCAGTCTGTCGCTGCAGATGCACCACCACCGCGCCGAGCACTGGATCGTGGTGTCCGGCACCGCCGAGGTGACCTGTGACGAGAACGTGTTCCTGCTGACCGAGAACCAGTCGACCTACATCCCGATTGCCTCGGTGCACCGCCTGCGCAACCCGGGCAAGATCCCGCTGGAGATCATCGAGGTGCAGTCTGGCAGCTATCTGGGCGAGGATGATATCGAGCGCTTCGAGGATGTTTATGGGCGGACTTCCACGCCGGTAGAGCGTGGGATTTCTGTCAAGACTATTGCGCAGTAACTGAGACCCTGGGGCCGCTTTGCGGCCCATTCGCGGGCAAGCCCGCTCCTACAACGATCGCGTATCCATGGGAACACGCGATCGTTGTAGGAGCGGGCTTGTCCCGCGAATGGAGGGCGCAGCCCTCCCGCTTTTGAGCCCCACCCCATTTCAAGCTACGATGGTCAGACCCCGCGCAACCAAGGTCTGCAAGCCCCATGATCATCGGTGCCTTCCTCATCCTTACCTGGCTGGTGCTGCTGTTGCGCTATCCGGCCAAGGCCCTGCCGATCTCGCTGGCTGCCGTATGTGGCCTGGGCCTGGTGGCCCTGTTGGTCGTCTGGCAGGACAGCCGCGAAACCTCGCAACTGGCCCGCCTGGACCTGCGCCTGAGCTACGCCCCCGAACACTGCCCTGCCGACCGTGCCTTGCAGGTACGCATGAAGAATGGCAACAACGCCCCGCTCACCGAACTGCGCTGGCGGGTGGCGGCGTATGCGCCGGGCGATACCGTGAACCTGGCCGAGAACACCTACAACGCCCCGCGCTATCGTGGGCCGGGTGAACTGCAGCCAGGGGCGGAGTGGAAAGACTGTTTGCCATTGCCGCCATTGCGTTCCGGGTACCGGCCGCAGACCCTGGAGTTTCGGGCTGAGCACCTGCAGGGTACATTTGCCAATTGATTTATTGCCGGTGCCGGCCTATTCGCGGGTAAAACCGCTCCCACAGGGATCGCACATGTCGCTATTTTGTGGGGTACCTGTGGGAGCGGGTTTATCGAGGCGTCGAACCGCCGCGAAGAGGCCGGCGCAGGCCAAAACCAACCTTCCTGACAACAGGCCCCACCCATGCCCACCGTCCTGATCACCGGTTGTTCCAGCGGCATCGGCCGCGCCCTTGCCGACGCCTTCCGCGATGCCGGCCACCACGTCTGGGCCACCGCCCGCAAGCCTGAAGATGTCGAGCAACTGAGCGCTGCCGGCTACACCGCCCGGCAACTGGATGTGAACGACAGCGAGGCCGTGGCCCGCCTGGCCGAGGAGCTGCCAAGTCTCGACATCCTGATCAACAACGCCGGCTACGGTGCCATGGGCCCGTTGCTCGATGGCGGCGTGGACGCCCTGCGCCAGCAGTTCGAAACCAATGTGTTCGCCGTGGTTGGCGTTACCCGTGCACTGTTCCCCCTGCTACGCCGCTCACGCGGGCTGGTGGTGAATATCGGTAGCGTATCCGGCGTATTGGTCACCCCTTTCGCCGGTGCCTACTGCGCCTCGAAAGCCGCCGTGCATGCCCTGAGCGATGCCTTGCGCCTGGAACTGGCGCCGTTTGGCGTGCAGGTGATGGAAGTGCAACCGGGGGCGATTGCCTCGCAGTTTGCCAGCAACGCCCAGCGCCAGGCCGAGCAGGTGCTGGCGGCGGATTCGGCGTGGTGGCCGTTGCGTGAGCATGTGCAGGCGCGGGCGCGGGCTTCGCAGGACAAACCGACATCGGCGGCGGTGTTTGCCCAGGGGGTGTTGGCGGCTGTGGGCAAGTCGCCGGTGCCGGCAGTGGTGCGGCTGGGCAATGGCAGTACGGCGTTGCCGTTGATGGCACGGTTGCTGCCGCGGCGCTTGCTGGATTGGGCGTTGCGCAAGCGGTTTGGGTTGCTGCGGCCGCTTTGATTGATGGGTTGCCAGTGCCGGCCTATTCGCGGGTAAACCCGCTCCTACATTGATGGGTTGCTTGTGCCGGCCTCTTCGCGGGTGAACCCGCTCCTACGGGTTACGCGATCGTTGTAGGAGCGGGTTCACCCGCGAATAGGCCGGCACAAGCAACTACCAATCAGGCAATGGAACGCAGCACCCCGCCATCCACCCGCAACGCCGCCCCGGTCGTAGCGCTGGCCTGCATCGAAGCTAGGTACACCACCATGTTGGCCACCTCCTCCACCGTCGCCAGCCGCTTGATCAGCGAGGTCGGCCAGTGCTCAGCCAGGAAGTTGGCTTCCAGTTCTTCAGTCGACACCCCCTGCTCTTCGGCCAGCTTGGCAAAGAAGTCACCCACACCTTCCGAACGCGTAGGCCCCGGCAATACCGAATTCACTGTCACCCCGGTACCGGCCAAGGTCTCTGCCAACCCACGCGACACCGCCAACAGCGCCGTCTTGGTCATGCCGTAGTGAATCATCTCGGTCGGGATCTGCAGCGCCGACTCGCTGGACAGGAACACCACCCGCCCCCATTTGCGCTCGGCCATGCCCTGGGCGTAGTGGCGCGACAGGCGCACGGCGCTGAGTACGTTGACGTCGAAGAAGCGCTGCCAGTCTTCGTCTTCGATTTCGAAGAACGGCTTGGGCTCGAAGATGCCGAGGTTGTTGACCAGGATGTCGGTGTGCGGCACGTGGGTGAACAGCTTCTGCGCGCCGTCCTGGGTACTGAGGTCGGCGGCGATACCGATGATGCGTGCTTGTGGCAGGCGCTCGCGCACGGCCTTGAGGGCTTCGTCGACGCGGGCTTGGGTGCGGCCATTGAGTACCACTTCGGCCCCCGCCTCGGCCAGGCCGATGGCGATGGCCAGGCCAATGCCGGCGGTGGAGCCGCTGACGATGGCGCGCTTGCCGTTCAGGGAAATGTGCATCTGTGCCTCCTCGCTAATCAGGGATATTGCTGGGGCCGCTGTGCGGCCCCGCCTTTATGCTTTTTTCACCGGCTGCTCATCAAACGCCTGCCAGCCACCACCCAATGCCTTGTACAGCCCCACCAGCGCCTGCGACACCGCCGCCGAACTGTCGATCCACTGCTCTTCGCTGGCCAGCAACGCCCCCTGCACAGTCAGCACATTGAGAAAGTCCACCGCCCCTTCCACATACTGGCGCTGTGCGGTTTCCAGGGCGATACGGTTCTGCCGCACCGCCTCGGCCAGGTGGTCACGACGCAACTGGCTGGCGTTGTACAGGCGTAGCACATCGTCAATTTCATGCCAGGCACCCAGCACCACCTTGCGATAGTTCAGCGCCGCCTCCTGCTGCTGCGCCTCGCGCAGTTCCAAGGTGCCCTTGAGCCGGCCGCCCTCGAAAATCGGCAACGACAGCTGCGGCCCGAAAGCAAATCTGCGCGAGTCCCAGCCACCAAAATCGGACAGCTGCATGGCTTGGAAGCCCATGCTGCCCGACAGCCGGATGCTCGGGTAAAAGTCAGCCTTGGCCACGCCAATGCTGGCGGTGGCGGCATGCAGGCGGGCCTCGGCCTGGCGGATGTCCGGGCGGCGCTCGGCCAGCTCGGACGGCAAGCCGATGGCAAACTTCTGCTGAGGTGCGGGGAGTTCGCCGCCCTTCAACAACTCAGCTTGCAGGCTGCGCGGTGGCTCTGCTACGAGCAGGCTGAGGGCGTTGATCAGGTCATCGCGGCGGGCTTCCAGGCTGGGCAGGCGCGACTCGATCGAAGCGACCTGGGCGCTGGCCTGGGCCACATCAAGCCGGGTGGCAACGCCTTCGGCCTGGCGGTTTTCAGAGAGCTTCAGGCTGTGCTGGGCGACCTTGAGGTTGTCTTGTGTCACATCGATAGTGTGCTGCACGGCGCGCAGCTGGATGTAGTTGCCGGCGGTTTCCGAAAGCAGTGCCAACAGCACCCCACGGCGGTCGTTCTCGGCCACTTCGACGGTGGCGTCGGCGGCTTCGACCTGGCGCCGCACGCGGCCCCACAAGTCCAGCTCCCAACCGGCCACCAGGTCGCCCTGCCACAGATTGAAGGCTTCTTTACCCGCCTTGCCGGACGGGTCACTCAGGCCTTCGGCGCTGTTACGGGCGCGGCTGTAGCCGGCGTTGACGTCCACCGACGGCACTTCGTCGGCGGCCACAGTGCTGCGCAAGGCGCGGCTTTGCAGCAGCCGGGCGCTGGCCATCTGCAGGTCGAGGTTGCGCTCGGCAACCCGCTGGATCAAGGCACTGAGCTGGGCATCCTGGAAGGTTTCCCACCAGCGCAGTTCCAGCGGCTCGGCCTGCGGCTGGCTGGCCGCTGCCTCGCCTTGCAGCGGTGCCCACTGTCGCGGTGCCTGGCTGCCTGGGCGCTGGAAGTCCGGGCCCATGGTGCAGCCGGCCATCAGTACGGCCAGCAGCAACGGGCTCAAGCGTAATGCCGGTTTCATCGTGCGCTTACCTCTTTGCCATCCAGCTTGTCGCCACGGGTATCGATGGTCGCTTCCACCGACATGCCCACACGCAGACGGCTGAGCAGCGGCTGGCCATCATCGAAGACGATCTTTACCGGAATACGCTGCACCACCTTGGTGAAGTTGCCGGTGGCGTTGTCCGGCTTGACCGCGGCGAAGGTCACGCCGGTGGCCGGGGCGATGCTTTCCACATGGCCTTGCAGTTTCTCGCCGGAGAAGGTGTCGACGCTGATGCTCACCGGCTGGCCAGGCTGCACGTGGGTCAGCTGGGTTTCCTGGAAGTTGCCGACCACATAGGCCTGCTGCAACGGCACCACCGACAGCAGGCGCGCGCCCGGGTTGACGTAGGCGCCGACGCGCAGGGCGCGCTCGCCAACCATGCCATCCACCGGCGCGGTGATGCGGGTGTAGGAGAGGTCGAGCTGGGCCTTTTCCAGCCCTGCTTCAGCGCGCTTGAGCTGGCCGCCGGCGCTGGCCACCTGGGCGGTAAGAATGTCCACCTGTTTGCGTGCTGCCACCAGCGCCGCCTGGGCATTGGCCAGGCGCGCACGGGCCTGGTCGACCCCGCTGCGCGCCTGCTGGGCGTTCTGCACGGTCCCGGCGCCCTGCTCGGCCAGGCGGCTGTAGCGGTTGACCTCGTGGTCGGCGAACGCTGCCTCGGCCTGAGCTGCCTTCACTGCCGCCTCGGCCTGGGCAATCAGCGCGGCCTGGCGTTCAAGGGTGGCGCGGGCATCGGCGCTTTGCGCCTGGGCCACCAGCAACTGCGCCTGCGCGGCATCCAGCGCGGCCTGGTAGTCACGGGCGTCGATGGTCGCCAACAACTGGCCAGCCGTAACCTGCTGGTTGTCCTCCACCAGCACTTCCTTGATGAAGCCGGCGACCTTCGGCGCGACCACGGTGTAGTCGGCGATCACGTAGGCATCATTGGTGCTCTGGCGGTGGTCACTGCCAAACATCCAGGGGCCGACGATGCCAGCCAGGACGGCCACGGCCAGCACCGAGCCGATGAACAGGGTTTTGCGGGTATTGGTCATTTCAGCGGTTCTCGAATTCATCCAGGGTTCAGGCCACCGCACGCGGCGGATAGACCCGGGTAGGCACGAAAGGAATCAGGCAGATCAGGGCCACGGCGATGCCGGCCATGACCAGATAGAGGTCGGCGGAAGTCAGCACCAGCGCTTGGTCGTGGATGCGCTTGGCCAGGCCAGCCGCGTTGTCGTCGACCAGCGGGGCATTGCCCAGGCTGTCCACCAGGTGGTTGGAATGGAAGTGCCGGCGCAGGGTGCCAAGGGCATCCAGCAGGCCACCGGCGATCACCGCAGCCAGGCCCTTGACGGTGTTGAACCAGCTGGAGGCGAACGGACCTTCCTGCGGGGTCATGCCGTTGGTCGACAGCATAAGCAATGGCAGCACCGCCATCGGCTGGCCGAACACCTGCAGCAGGTAAAACGGGTAGAAGTCACCACGGATCCACTCGCTGGTCAGCAGGCTGCTGCCTACGCAGGACACCGCCAGCATCGCCAGGCCGATGCCCAGCACCCAGCGGCAGTCCACCGCGCGGATGTTGCACAGCGCTGCGGTCAGCGGCAGGGCGATCAATTGCGGCATGGCCACCAGCATCATCAGCGGGCTGGTCTGCGCCGGGCGGTAGCCCTGGATCTGTGCCAGGTAGGCCGACGGGATGCTACCCACACCCGACAGCACAATCAGCACGCCGGCCAGGGTCACCAGGGCGAAACTCAGGTTGCGCCGCGACAGCATGCGCAGCTGGAAGAACGGTAGCGGCTCGGACCACTCGTTGTACATGAACAGCACCAGCAACAGCAGGCCACCGCCAAGCAGCCAGCAGATCAGCGGCGAATCAAACCAGCCCCAGCGGTCGCCCAGCGACAGGCCCAGCACAATGCAGCTGATGGCCGGCAGGCCAAGCAGCACGCCACGCCAGTCGAACTGCTTGAAGCGTTCCAGGCGCAGCGGGTCCTGTGGCAGGCCCCAACCAACGCAGAACATGGCCAATGCCGACGGCAGGATGATTTGCCAGAACGCCCATTGCCAGCCGACGTACTCGGTCCACAGCCCGGCCAGTGGCGTGCCCAGGTTGGGGCCAAAAGTGGCGGTCAGGGCATAGCAGGCCAGGCCATAGACCTTGATGCCTGGTGGCAGAAAGCGCAGGGCCACGCTCATCAGCATCGGCGGCAAGGCGCCAGAGGCAAAGCCCTGCAGCACACGTAGCAGCATCAGGCTGTGCAGGTTGGGGGCGAACGGTTGCAGCAGGCCGAGTACGGCAAACAGGCCGATGGCGCTCATGGTGAAGCGCCGCAGCGAAAAGGTGGTGGCCAGCCACGGCGCAAAGGCCATGGCCGAGACCGAGGCGGCGCTGTACGCCGCCAGCAGCCAGGCACCTTCGTCGGCACCGATGCCCATGGCCCCGCGGATATCGGCCAGGGAAATCTTGGTCACCGACTCGTTGAGGCCCGCGCACAGTACGGCCAGCAGCACACCGAACAGCCCGACCACTACCTGCAGGCCGAACGCAGTCTGCGCAGACGCGGCCGGCGCGGGCGCGGCGGCAATGGCGGCAGGCGGTGCGGACAGGGAACTCATGGGCAGACATCTCCAGCAACAAATTTGCGACTGGAGCAAGTCTAAGAAGGTCGAATGCTGACGAAAACTGACTTCTCGGTAGGTTTATGTTGCGCCGGACGCAATCCACTTCAAGAACGGAGTTGTCTTCTTCGCGGGTGAACCCGCTCCCACAGGTACAGCACACCTATCAGGACCTGTGATATCCCTGTAGGAGCGGGTTCACCCGCGAAGAGGCCGGCACGGGCAAAGCACCCCTCAAGGGTCAACACTGCAACAGGCCTTCAGGGTCTGCCGCAACCAGCGATGTGCCGGGTCATTGTGAAACCTCGGGTGCCATGCCTGCAGAACAGTCACCCTTTCCAGCGGCACCGGAATCTCGAACGAACGCAGCGGCAGCCCCAGCTTGTGCACGCTGTTGAGGATATTCGCCGGCATCGGCAGGATCAGGTCGGAATCCGGCAACGAGAACAGCGCCGAGTGAAAACTCGGGGTGATCAACGCCACCCGCCGCTGCACCTTGAAATTGGCCAGCTCGACATCGATCGGCCCATTGGCCCGGCCACGGCGCGACACACTGATCTGTGGATAACTGGCAAAGCTGGTCGGCGTGATCGGCTGCTCGAAGATCGGGTGGTCGCGCCGCGCCAGGCCCACGTAGTAGGTCTGGAACAGGCTCTGCACCTTGATCTCCGGCCCCAGGTCCACGGTCGAGCTGATGATCAGGTCGGTACGCCCGTCACGCAGCACGCTGTCGTCATCGCCGCCTGGGCTTTCTGGCACGAAGCGCAGCACCGTACGCGGCGCCTGCTCGTGCATGCGGCGCAGCAACTGGGCACCGTACAGGGCGATGAACAGGTCGTTGGTGCGGATGTTGAAGGCCCGGTCGAGCTTGGGCAGGTCGACTTCATCGGCACTGCGGAACACCTCGCCGGCCTGCTCCACCAGCGCCGCCACCTGCTCGCGCAGGGCCAGCGCCCGCGGCGTCGGCACCAGGCCACGGCCAGCGCGCACCAGGATCGGGTCGCCCAGGGCATCGCGGATGCGCCCCAAGGTCCGGCTCATGGCTGCCGGGCTCAGGTTCATGCGCTGCGCCGCGCCAACCACGCTGCCTTCGTCGAGCAGGGCATCGAGGGCGACGAGCAGGTTCATGTCCGGGAGTTGCATGGCCGTTTTCCGTTACAGCTGTGGGGAATGGCGATGGTAGCAGGTTGGTGGATTGCACCAGACGCAATGCGCTCGTGCGTGGTGGGGCATTTATTCTGGGAGTGGATTGGGCCAAGAATGATGCATGGCAGGTTCGGCCCTTTCGCGGCGGTTCGACGCTTCGATGAACCCGCTCCTACGGAGATTGCGCAGGTCTCAGATGTTTCGGTGACCTGTTGTAGGAGCGGGTTTACCCGCGAAGAGGCCGGCCCAGACAACCACATCCCATCAAGGATCCCGCATGCCCAGCCCCGTCCTGATCGCCATCGACGCCTCCCCCGCCTCCCTGCTCACTCTCGCCCGCCGCTACTGCCACCCCGCCGAGCACGAACTGCACGTGCTGCTGGCCATCGACTCGACCTTCGCCGTGCACGAGCAACCCGCGCCCTACACCGCTGAAGAACTGGAGGAATACCCCGCCGCCTGCGAAGAACAGCGCCTGGCCGACCGCGCCGTAGCCGAGGCTGTGCGCGAATTGCAACAAGCCGGCTTTGTCAGCCAGGGCTGCATGGTGGCCGGGCAGCCTGTCGAGGCGATCGTGGCCAAGGCGCAGGAACTGAACTGCGAACTGATCATCATGGGCCACCGCCACCTGTCGCGACTGGGGCGGCTGCTGGATCCGTCGATCAGCGCGAAGGTGATCGATCGGGTTGAGGTGCCGGTGTTGGTGGGGGCGGCGAGTGCTTGACTTGAGAAGTGTATCGCCTAGGCAATCGAGCGCCGCCCGCGCGGCGCTTCGCAGCACAAGGCTGCTCCTACATCTGTTTCGGGCCAATTATTCCTGAGGCAGAGGCGCGCGGCCCCTTGGCGTTCACCTCGATATTGTGTGCGACCAACAAGGCGGTCGCGTGCGCTGACACAGGCGTGACTGGCCCGAAACAGATGTAGGAGCAGCCTTGTGCTGCGAAGCGCCGCGCGGGCGGCGCTCGATCTCCCAGGCGACATACTTCTCAAGGCGAACTCGGCTTCACCACCACCGTACAAGTCGTCCCCGCCGCCAGCAAAAATCAGCGCAAAGGTGATCGACTGGGTGAAGGTGCCGATCTTGGTGGGGGGCAGCCTGACCGCTCATCAGCGTGGTAATGCATTTGCATTGACCAGACAATGCAATCGCATTACCTTTATGGACGTTGATGGACCTCAATGGACATGCGCTATGGCTACCACCTTCGAAGTCGAGTCCACGCTGACCGATCGTTACCAGACCACCGTTCCTGAAACCGTGCGTCGTGCCTTGGGTTTGAAAAAACGTGACAAGATCCATTACTCGATTCGCCCTGACGGTGGGGTGATACTTACCCGCGCAGAGGCAACCGAGGACGATCCGGTGCTGGGCCAGTTCCTGAGTTTTCTGGCTCACGACATCGCAACAAACCCTCAACGGCTGCAGGTTGTCGATGCTGACCTTATCGCTCGCCTCGACAAGCTTGTCGGCGACGCGGAGGTCGATCTGGATCAACCTCTGTCGGCGGATGATGAATGAGTGATGCGAAAAAGACGCCTCTGGTTATTCACGGATGGACTGTATTTGCCCACCCGCTGTTCCTGGCCAAGCTCGACGCACTGAGCGTTCAAGTTCAGGCTCAGATGCAGAAGGACCCAACGGGTTACACGAAAAAGAATGCTTTTAAACGGCTGGCGGCCATCAAACGGCTGGCGTTTGATGTCATCCCCCAAGACCCGACAAAACCTGAGTACCGCCAGGGTGCAACGCTTGGCGGTGACCACAAGCACTGGTTCAGAGCGAAGTTCTTCCAGCAATACCGCTTGTTCTTTCGCTACCACACTCCCAGCAAGATCATCGTGCTGGCCTGGGTCAATGAGGAGTCGAGCAAGCGCGCCTACGAAAGCAGCGACGATGCCTACAAGGTGTTTCAGAAGATGTTGCTTACTGGCCACCCACCGGACGATTGGGACCAACTACTTCGAGAAGCTGCTGCGAGTTAAGCCAATGCATCTACACACGTTGTCATCGGCTAACACGTTTCTTTGTAGGAGCGGCCTTGTGTCGCGAAAGGACTGCGTAGCAGTCCTGGCAGTAGCTGCATGTACACCAGAATCCCGGGGCCGCTTCGCGGCCCTTTCCGACCGGTCCGGCGCCCCGGCAAGGCCGCTCCTACAAAGGACAAGCAATATCTTGGTAGAGCGGTAAGGATTACCCCTCGCTCGGCTTCACCACCACCGTACAAGTCGTCCCCGCCGCCAGCAAAAACCCTTCCGGCACTTCATCGATGTGAATGCGCACCGGCACCCGCTGCGCCAGGCGTACCCAGTTGAAGGTCGGGTTCACGTCGGCGATCAGCTCGCGGCTTTGCGGGTTGTCGCGGTCGTAGATGCCGCGGGCGATGCTCTCCACATGCCCTTTGATGCGTTCACCACTCATCATCTGCAGCTCGGCCTGGTCACCCACCTTCACATGCGGCAACTTGGTCTCTTCGAAGAAGCCGTAAACCCAGAACGAGTTTTCATCGACCACTGCCATTACCGCTTCACCGGTGCGCGCATAGTCGCCCTTGTGGATATTCAGGTTGGTCACGTAGCCGTCCACCGTGGCCACGATGTGGGTGCGCTTCAAGTTCAGCTCGGCAGCGGCCAGCTCAGCCAGGGCCTGCTGGTAATCGGCCTGGGCAGAGTTGGCGATGTTGCTGGCGTCGTCGCGGTTTTCCTTGGAGATCACCAGGTTGTCCATGTCGGCACGGCGCTTGGCGTTGACCTTGCGCATTTCCCAGGTGGCCTTGCGCGAAGCGACCAGCGCCTTGGCCTGGTCGACGGCCAGCTGGTAATGCTCGGGGTCGATCTGAATCAGCAGGTCGCCCTTTTTCACCCGCTGGTTATCCTTGACTGGCACATCCACCACGTAACCGGGCACGTCAGCGGCAACGTTGATGATGTCGGCACGCACACGCCCGTCGCGGGTCCATGGGGTGGTCATGTAGTGCAGCCACAACTGGCGGCCTATGGCCACGGCAGCGACCAGCACCAGCAGGGTGGCGATCAGGCTGAAGAACTTTTTCATCGAAGGTTTCTCACCAGTAGACAGAAAGCGCCATGGCGCCGAACAGGCAGACGAACAGGCTCAGGCGCAGCAGCGCCGGGTGCCAGAAGAAGCGGTAGCCATCATGGCTGGCGATGAACCGGTCCAGGCCCCAGGCCAGGCCCAGGGCGAACAGGAACATCAAGGTCATGGTGGGCATGTACACGCCATGGAAGGCGATTTCACGGGGCATGCTTTCACGGAGCATCGTGCAGTCCTTTCGCCGGTACCAGCGGCGACTGTGGGTCCAGCAGGGAAGAACGGATGAAGTGCAGGTAGCTTTGCGCACGGCGCAGCACCGAGGTGTCGAAGTGCCGGGCAAACGGCTCGTCGGTGGCCTGCACGCGGGCGATAGCGTGGTCCACCGCCACCAGGGCGCGCTCATGGTTGCTGGCGTTGGGCTGCAGGAACAACCTGGCCAGGGCACGGCCCATGACGCGGATGGCCTGGCGCCACGGCTGCGACTCGGCGTAGGCCGGGTGCACCGGCGCGCGGGCCTGCTCCTTGCGCAGCTCAATGATGGCGTGGCCAATTTCCAGCACGGTGAACATCCAGCCCATCAACTGGCTCTGCACCTGCGGCTTGCCGGCTGCCAGGCCATAGGCCTGGTGCAGCAGGTCGCGGGTGCGGCTTTCGAAGGCCGTGCCGATGCCGCGCAGGCGCCCGCTGATGGCGAACAGCACCTGCTCGCGCAACTCTTGCTCCAGGCGGCTCCACAGCCAGCGGCTATTCGGCGGCAGGATGATCGCCCCGGCGGCAGCACAGACAAACATGCCGATGACCATGCCGATGTAGTCGTTGATGAAGGTGTAGGGGTCATACACGGTGAGGTTGTTCGGCACCGAGCCAATGGCGAAGAACACCAGCAGGCCGATGCCGTAGCCCGCGTAGGCCGGCCGTGACGACAGGAACGCACCGAGCACGAACACCGGAGCCAGCACCATGCACAACAGCGGGAAACCGTCGATCCAGGGGAACACGAAGAAGGTTTCGAAGAAGCCGACAAAGGCACCGATGGCCGTGCCGCAGGCCATCTGGAACGACATGCGCTTGGGGTTCGGCGAGGCCGCCGAGAGGCCCACGGTGACCGTGGCAATCAGGGTCATCATTGCACCGCTGGGCCAGTCGCTGAACAGCCAGTAGCTGCCCAGCAGCAACAGCACTGCCGAGGCGCGCACGCCAGCAGCCAGCGATACCAGCCAGCTGGTCTGCGCCACGTAGGGCTCGTCCCACTGCTCACGTTCGTGCTTGTGCGCGGCCAGCGAGGCATGGGTTTCGGCGTAGCTGTACATCTCGTCGACGAAGCGGTACAGCAACTCGAACGCGGTGTGGAAATCGAGCTGGTCGGCCTCGCTCGGGTCGGTCGCCAGGTACTCGGCGCGCAGGCCGCGCACCTGGGCCTGCAGGCCTTCCTTGTAGGCGGCCAGCTCCAGGGTCAGGCGCAACGCGTCGGCGTCGGTCAACGCCCGGCCCACGTAGGGCTGAAGCAGCTCCACCAAGGTATTGAGGCCCGGCTCGATGGCACCGACGATCTGCCGTGGGCCACGGGCGCGCAAGCGCTCCAGCAAGCGGTGCAGGGCATTGAAGCGTGTGGTGATGGCCATGAACTCGCTGTTCATCCGCACCAGGCGGCCACTGCGGCGGCGCATGTGCGGGTCTTCGAAGGCGGTGACGTTGCGCAGGCTCTCCAGGCCCACTGCTTCGGCAACGAAGCGTACGTTGCTGCTTTCGAAACGGTCGCGCTGGCTGTCGCCGCGCAAGGCCTCGACCACCACCCCGGCGAACACGCCAAAGCGCTGGTAGAGGGCGTTGCGCATGGCGGCACTGGCCGACTGCGGCAGGATCGCGGCACTGACAAAAGTCGACACGAGGATGCCCAGGGCAATTTCCAGCACCCGCCATACCGCTGCCATGAATGCCTGGTCGGGGTGCTGCAGCACCGGCAGGCCGATCATCGCAGCGGTGTAGCCGGCCAGCACGAAGCCATAGGCGCGGAAGGTGCGGTAGCGCATGGCACCGGCCGAGCACAGGCCTACCCACAGGGCCAGGCTGGGCAGGAACAGCTCGGTGTTCTGCGGGAAGATGGCAATCAGCGCCACCATCATCGCCGAGCCAGCCAAGGTGCCGAGCACCCGGTAGAAGCTCTTGGCGAACACATGGCCGCTTTGCGGCTGCATGACGATGAACACGGTGATCATCGCCGTGCGCGGTTGCGGCAGCTCCAGGCGCATGGCCAGCCACAGGGTGATGAACGCGGCGGCCAGCACCTTGAAGATGTACACCCAGGTGACGCCGTCGGTACGCGCCCAGGCAAAGAAGCCCCGGCGCCATTCCAGGCTCTGCAGCCAGCGCACGGGCAAACTGGAAGTGCTCATTCGGCGTTATCCGGCTTCTTGTCGAAAATGGCCAGGGTGGCCGGGGTTTTCGGCGCGGCCTGGCGTTCTTCTTTGGGCACATCCTGGCCAGCCTGCAAACCACCACCCAGGGCGGTGACCAGCTCGGCATGGGCGATCAGGCGCGCGGCCTGCACCTGCTGCTGCACTTGCTGCTGGCGGAACAGCAAGGTTTGCGCGTTGAGCACGTTGAGGTAGTCGGTAAGGCCACGCTGGAAGGCGACCATGGCGATGTCGTAGGTTTTCTGCGCGGCGGCGACCGACTCGGCGGCGAAGTGCGACTGCTCTTTCATCGACTCGCGGCGGATCAACTGGTCGGAGATGTTCTTCAGCGCACCGACCACAGTCAGGTTGTAGCGCGCCACGGCCACGTCATAGCCCGCCGAGGCCACGCCCAGCTGCGAACGCAGGCGGCCACCGTCGAAGATCGGCAGGCTGATGGCCGGGCCAACGTTGTAGTTGAACTTGCGCCCGGTGAGGAACTCCAGCGGGCCGCCACCGGTGGCCATGAAGCCCAGGCTGCCGACCAGGTCGACGTTGGGGAAGAAGCCAGCGTGGGCGACGTCGATACCACGCGCCTGGGCAGCCACTTGCCAGCGGCTGGCGACCACGTCGGGGCGCTGGCCGACCAGTTCGGCAGGCAGATTCGACGGCAGTCTCAGCGGCGCGGCCAGGGCCAGGGTCGGGCGCTGCAACTGCGCGCCCTCGCCCGGGCCTTTACCGGCCAGGGCGGCCAGCTGGTTGCGGGTCAGGGCGATTTCTTCGTTGAGGCTGTCGAGCTGGCGGTGGGTTTCCGGCAGCGGCGCTTCGGCCTGGCTGACCTCGAAATGGGTACCGATGCCTGCATCCAGGCGGCGTTTGGCCAAGCCCAGGATCTGTTCTTGCTGTTCCAGTTCGGCCTTGACGATATCGCGCAGGGCAAAGTGCAGGCTCAGCTGGATGTAGGCACGCACCACGTTGTTCTGCAGCTCCAGCTGCGCCTGGCGGGCCTCGGCCACGCTCATGTGCGCCTGGTCCACGGCCTGCTCGCTGGCGTTGCGTTCGCGGCCCCACAGGTCTAGTGCATAGCTGAAGCCGATGGCGGCGTTGTTGTCCCAGGTGTTGGCACCGGACAGCGCGCCAGGGCCGTAGAACTGGTCTTCAGGCCAGTTGTGGCGCTTGAGCGTGGCCTGGCCGTTGGCCTGGAGCTTTTCTGCCGACTCGACCACGCCCGCCATGGCCTTGGCTTCGCGCACCCGCGCCGCAGCCATGGCCATGCTCGGGCTACCGGCCACGGCCAGGGCTACCCAGCGGTCCAGCTGTGGGTCGCCATAGGCGTGCCACCACTGCTGGTCGGGCCAATGGGCATCGGTCGCGGCTTCGCGTATGGCCGCGTCGGTGGTCAGGGTATTGGTCTGCAGCGTCTTGCTTTGCGGGGCAATGCCCCAGGTTCCGATACAGCCGCTCAAGGTGAGGGCAAGGGCACAGGCACTGAACGCATTGAGCGTTCTGATGATGCGACGCGGCACAGCTGCGATTTCCCGAGGAAGAGGTGAAGGGACCGGGCAATTCTAGGGGGCGGCAGCACTGGCGATAAGCGCAGATTCCTGCGAATCTTTGTTACCAAAACAGCGATAATCCGCCTTTGGTCGAAGGCAACTTTTCATCTTTTTTACGTTACTTCGTGACACAATTTTGTCCTCTACATCGAGAGTGACCCATGGACACCCTGCAAAACATGCGTGCTTTCAGTTGCGTAGCCCAGCTCGGCAGCTTTACCGCTGCTGCGGCGCAACTGGATACGACCACCGCGAACGTGTCGCGGGCGGTCTCCAACCTGGAAGCCCATCTGCAAACAAGGCTGCTCAACCGCACCACCCGCCGCATCGCGCTGACCGAAGCCGGCAAGCGCTACCTGATGCGTTGCGAACAGATTCTTACCTACGTCGAAGAAGCCGAAGCCGAGGCCAGTGACGCCCATGCGCGCCCGGCCGGGCAGTTGAAGGTGCACTCGATGACCGGGGTCGGCCAGCACTTCGTGGTCGATGCCATTGCCCGCTACCGCGAATCGCACCCGGACGTGACCTTCGACCTGACCATGGCCAACCGCGTGCCCGACTTGCTCGACGAGGGCTATGACGTGTCCATCGTGCTGGCCACCGAACTGCCCGACTCGGGGTTCGTGTCGCAGCGCCTGGGCATTACCTACAGCATCGTCTGCGCCTCGCCCGCCTACATCGCCCGCAACGGTGGGGCGCAAAAGCCTGCCGACCTGCTCAAGCACGCCTGCCTGCGCATGGTCAGCCCGGTGATCCCGCTGGAAAAGTGGCTGTTCGACGGCCCGGAAGGCCAGGAGATGGTCAACATCACCAGCTCACCGTTCATGGTCAACACCGCCGATGCCATGAAGACCGCGATCCGCAGTGGCATGGGCGTGGGCGTGCTGCCGATCTATTCGGCGATCGACGGCCTGCGTGACGGCAGCCTGGTGCGGGTGCTGCCCGAGTACCGCCTGCAGGAACTGAACCTGTACGCCATCTACCCGTCGCGGCAGTACCTGGATGCCAAGATCAAGACCTGGGTCGAGTACCTGCGCAATTCGTTGCCGGAGATTCTTGCCGCGCATGAGGCGGACCTGAAAACCCACCAGGTGCTGATCGCCAACTGAGAAACATGCTGCAATGCTGTGGTGGACAATGGTAGGTTGCTAACCATTGCCGGCCTCTTCGCGGGTAAACCCGCTCCCACAGGTACAGCGCTGCCCCCGGGGTTGTGCAATCCCTGTAGGAGCGGGTTTACCCGCGAAGAAGCCCCCACCGCCCCACCGCCTTGCAGAGAAGTAGCCCGATGAAAAAGACCGTCCTGGCCTTCAGCCGTATCACCCCGGCCATGGCCGAGCGCCTGCAGCAAGACTTCAACGTGATCCTGCCCAACCCCAAGCTCGGCGACATCAACGCCCAGTTCAATGAAGCCCTGCCCGAGGCCCACGGCCTGATCGGCGTTGGCCGCAAGCTTGGCCGCGCCCAGCTTGAAGGCGCGGCCAAGCTGGAGGTGGTGTCCAGCGTTTCGGTCGGTTATGACAACTACGACCTGGACTACTTCAACGAACGCGGCATCGCCCTGACCAATACCCCGGATGTGCTGACCGAGAGTACGGCCGACCTCGGCTTCTCGCTGGTGATGGGCTGCGCCCGCCGCACCGCCGAGCTGGATGCCTGGACCAAGGCCGGCAACTGGCAGGCCACCGTAGGCCCGGCCCACTTCGGCAGCGATGTGCATGGCAAGACGCTGGGCATCGTCGGCATGGGCAACATCGGTGCTGCCGTGGCGCGCCGTGGCCGCTTCGGCTTCAACATGCCGATCCTGTACAGCGGCAACAGCCGCAAGACCGCGCTGGAACAAGAGCTGGGCGCTCAGTTCCGCAGCCTGGAGCAGTTGCTGGCCGAAGCGGACTTCGTGGTCATCGTGGTGCCGCTGTCCGACGCCACCCGCAAGTTGATCAGCACCCGCGAACTGAAGCTGATGAAGCCGAGCGCGTTCCTGATCAACATCGCCCGCGGGCCGGTGGTAGACGAGGTGGCGCTGATCGAAGCACTGCAGGCCGGCATCATTCGCGGCGCCGGGCTGGATGTGTACGAGAAGGAGCCGCTGAGTGACTCACCGCTGTTCAATCTGCCCAATGCGCTGACCTTGCCGCACATTGGCTCGGCCACTGCCGAAACCCGCGAGGCCATGGCCAACCGGGCGATGGACAACCTGCGTGCGGCGCTGCTGGGTGAGCGGCCGCGGGACCTGGTGAATCCGCAGGTGTGGAAGGGCTGATAGCCCCGTAGTGCCTGTACCGGCCTCTTCGCGGGTAAACCCGCTCCTACAAAGGGTATGTGGGAGCGGGTTTACCCGCGAAGAGGCCAGCACAGACAACCCATCCCCTATTTAGCCACCACAACACCCCCAGCCACCCTGGCCCGGGGCTTGCGAAACACCAGCACATTCCCCGCCATCACCGCCACCAGCCCCAGCAAGGCCGGCGCCGTCCACTGATACCCCTCGGCCACAGCCGACACATTCAACGCCACCAACGGGAACAGCACGGTGCAGTAGGCCGCCCGCTCCGGCCCCATGCGCCCGACCAGGGTCAGGTAGGCAGTGAAGCCGATCACCGAGCCTGGGACCACCAGGTACAGCAGCGAGCCGATGTAGCGCGTGTTCCATTCCATGGCGAAGGGAATGCCGTCAACCAGGCAATACACCGCCAGCATCGTCGCGCCATAGACCATGCCCCAGGCATTGGTGGTCATGGGTTTGAGGCCGGCTTTCTGTTGCATGCTGGAGAGCATGTTGCCGGCCGAGAAGCACAGTGTGCCCAGCAGCGCCAGGCCCAGGCCGTAGAGTGTTTCGGGGCTGGCGGCGTGGTGCGAGAGTTCTGGCCAGAACAGCAAGCCCAACCCCAGCAGGCCGAGCGCGCCGCCGCCGAGTACATTGCTGGCGATTTTCTGGCCGAAGAAAATTCGCGCGTTCAGGGCATTCCACAAGGTCGCGGTAGAGAACACCACGGCGATCAGGCCGCTGGCGATCCACTGGCTGGCGGTGAGGAAGCACATGAAGTTGACGCAGAACAGGCAAAAACCCTGCGCCAGGCAGATCAGGTGGCCACGCCGGTTCATCGGCTGCAGGCGTCGGGTGAGCAGGAGGATGGCGAACAGGATCAGCCCGGCCAGGGCGAAGCGGTAGACGATCGACACCGGGATGGCGACCACGCCCAGCTGGAGTTTCAGGGCGATCCAGGTGGTGCCCCAGATCAGGACGGTGAGCAGGTAGAGTGACAGGTTCATGGCGGCGGTTCCTTGGGCCTTTCAAGATCGGTGCCCGGCGCTTCGCGGCTAAAGCCGCTCCTACAGGGACCGCGCCAATTTCGCGATTGACGCGGTCCCTGTAGGAGCGGGTTCACCCGCGAATCGAGGGCGCAGCCCTCGCCGAGGCCACCAGTGTTCGCCCTGCCCGACGCTCCCCGCTTGCATAAACTTGCGCATTTGTCCCCCCGGTAGCTGTCAGCCCACCCAAGGCGCAGTAGGATGGGCCTCAGAGGAACCACCCATGACCCCACTCACCCAGCTGCAAGTGTTCAACGCCATGCACGCCTCGCCCCACGCCCGCCTGGAGCTGAGCGCGCACCTGGGCGACGGGCTGGCGGCGGCGTTGTGGCGCAACCGCGACGATGCCCGCGACTACCAGGCGCCAAGCCATCACACCTTGTCGTGCTACATCGCCGACGGCACCGGCACCTTCCGCCGCCAGCGCCCGGCGGACAAGGGCGCGCCCGGCAAGTTATGCGTCATGCCGGCCGGCCATGAGTCGAACTGGGTGGTGAACGGTGCCATTCGCCTGGCGCACCTGTACGTCAGCGAGGCGCAGTTCGCCCTGGGCTGCGTGCGCCTGCTCGACCGTGAACCACGTGAATTGCAGTTGCAGGAAGCGACCTTCCTCGATGACCCGCAGCAGGCTGTGCGCTTTCGCCAGCTGATCACCCTGGACTGGGACGAACCCGGCGAGCGCTTGCTGGCCAGCAGCCTGGCGCACGAGATCGTCGACCATGCGCTGCTCAGCCAGGTTGGGCTGCGCCAGGGCCTGCGCCTGAAAGGCGGGCTGGCGCCGAATTTGCGCCGGCAGCTGGTCGACTACATCGAGGCGCACCTGGACCAGCCGATTACCCTGGGTGAGCTGGCCTTGCGCTGCAACCTGTCCGAATACCACTTTGCGCGCATGTTCCGCACCAGCTTCGGGCTACCGCCGCACCAGTATCTGCTGGCCCGGCGGCTGCACCGGGCTTGCCAGCTGTTGCGGCTGGGGGTGATGCCGTTGGGGGAAATTGCCCTGGTGTGCGGGTTTGCCAGTGCCAGTCATTTCAGCAACCGGTTCCGGCAGGCCGTTGGCGCCACACCGGGAGAGTACCGTTTGGCCATTCGCGGCTGAAGCCGCTCCCACAAAGACCGCGCCAGCCTCCAGGGCAACGCGGTCCCGTAGGAGCGGCTTTAGCCGCGAATAGGCCGGCACAGACCGACTCAGAACTCAAAGGTACTGGACAGGCTCACCTGCCGCGCATCCCCAATCGCCACAAAGTACTGGTTCACCGCGGAGCTGTAGTACACCTTGTCGAACAGGTTCTTCACGTTCAACTGCAACAACACCTTGTGCTCGTCCAGCTTGGTCTCGTAACTGGCAAAGGCATCAGCCACGGTATAGGACGGCAGGTCGAAGGTGTTGGTCGAGTTGCCGCTTCGCTCCCCCACATAGCGCGCCCCCGTGCCGATACGCAGGCGGTCGCCGCCGAACAGGCTGCCGTAGTCGTACACCGCCGACAGCGAGCCGGTGTGGCGGGCCACGTTCTGCAGGCGGTTGCCTTTCAGGTCCGGGTCCTTGGTCACCTTGGCATCGGTGAAGGCATAGCTGCCTATCAGGCTCCAGCGCTCGCTAAGCTGGCCGGTCAGGTCCAGTTCGACACCACGCGAATTCACTTCACCCGCATTGCTGTAAAGCGTTTCACCAGTACCACTGTCGAAGTTGGCCACCAGCACATTGCGCTTGGTGATGTCGAACAGCGCCAAGGTACCGGTCAGGCTGCCTGGCATATCGAGCTTGGCCCCCACCTCCCACGACTTGCCTTCCTCCGGGGCTACCGACGAATCCAGCACCACACCACCGGTGAGCGGCGCGATGCTGGAGTTGGGCTTGAACGACTCGCTGTAGCTGCCATAGAACGACAGCTGGTCGTCGACCTTGTAGACGATACCGGCATGCGGTACCCAGGCCTGGCCGCTGGTGTCGGTGTTGGCCTTGAACGGGCGACCACGGCCTGCGTACTGATCGTATTGCTGGAAACGCGCGCCCGCCACCAGGATCCAGTGATCGTCCAGGTGCAGTGCGTCCTGCAGGAAGATCGCATCGGTTCGCAGCTTGTCGGTCTGGTCGCTATCACTGGCCTTGACCGTGGTGCCCTCCACTTCCTGCCCGTAGACCGGGTTCAGGTAGCTGAAAGTAGACTGCGGCGTCTGCCGGATCAGGTCACCCCGGAAAATCTTGCGGTCTTCGTGATCGATGCCGAACAGCAGGTCGTGCTGCATACCGGCCAACTGCACATTGCCGGCCAGGCTCAGGGTTGCGAACTGGTCACGGCTCATGGCGTTGTGGGTGCCGTCGATACTGCGCGACAGCGTGCCGCTTGCCTCATCCACGCCATACACCCGCACCTGGCTGGCATCGTAGGTCTCGCGGTTGAAGCTGTAGCCGAAGTGCAGCTTCCAGTCATCGGCCAGCTGGTGGTCGACTTCCAGGCGGTACAGGTCGGAGCGCCCTTCCATGTCGTTGAACGGCTCGTCCAGGCGCCGCGTGGCCGGGATGTCGAGTGGGTGGCCGTTGTTGCCGAACGCCGTGCCACGGTCGAAGGGGTAAAGGAATTCGCGGTGCTCGTAGGCCAGCACCACCTGGGTGTCTTCGCCCAGCCAGGCCAGCGACGGCGCCACCAGCGATTCGCGGTGCACGCCGTAGTTGCGCCAGTAGTCCTCATCTTCGTGGTCGACAATCAGGCGGTAGGCGAAATTGCTGTCGCCCAGCGCACCGGTGCTGTCGAACCCGCCGCCGCTGCCGTTCTTGCCACTGCCGTAAGTGGAGCCACGTACGGTCAGGGCGTTGTACTGCTCAAGCTGCGGGCGTTTGCTGACCACGTTGATCACCCCGCCCGGGTCCTGGATACCGTACAGCAGCGAGGCCGGGCCCTTGAGCACTTCGACCCGCTCGGTGCTGGCGTTGAGGCTGCGGCCCTGCACGATGGGCATGCCATCGCGCATGATCGAGCCGTCGCGGTTGTCGCCGAAGCCACGCTTCATCACCGTGTCGGAGGTGCCGCCGAAGTTGTTGCCCTGGGTGATACCGCTGACGTTGGCCAGTGCGTCATCGAGGTTGCGCGGGGCCTGGTCGCGGATGACCTGGGCCGGTACCACGTTGATCGCCTGGGGGATGTCCTGGTTCGGGCCCTGCCCGCGCATGATCGAGGCCGTGGCCGGGGGCTGGTAGCTGTAGTCGTCCAGTTGCGAGGTCACCGTGGTGGCCTGCAGGTTGAGGGCACCGGAGGTGTCCAGCGTTTCCAGGGTCAGGGTGCGCGCGTCGATACGGCGCCAGGCCAGGCCGGAGCTGCCCAGCAGCTGTTGCAAGGCCTGTTCGGCGCTGTAGCTGCCGTTCAGCGCCGGGGCCTGCACGCCTGGCAGTTCGAGGGTGTAGACCACGCTCTGGCCGGTGGTGCGGCTGAAGGCGTTGAGTGCCTGGGCCAGGGGCTGGGCCGGCTGAGCGAAGGCGTAGGCCTGTTGTTGCTCGGCGGCGCTGGCCTGGGGGGCGGCAGTGATGGCCGGGAGTGTAGCCAGGCCCAGCCAGAGGGGGACGCAACGCGGGGAGAACTTCATGGACGCTGACCTGTGAGAGGGATATCACTGCGAATGAATCGCACTTCCACTCATTACACGGATGCCGCGTCCTGTTACCTCATCCGCTTTCTGAAAATATTTTTCCTGTGCCGGCCTCTTCGCGGGTGAACCCGCTCCTACACGGTAATGCACAGGCCTGAGATCAGCGCTGTACCTGTGGGAACGGATTTACCCGCCCCCACAGGAATTGCACAAGCCTGAGATCAGCGCTGTACCTGTGGGAACAGATTTACCCGCCCCCACAGGAATTGCACAAGCCTGAGATCAGCGCTGTACCTGTGGAAACGGATTTACCCGCCCCCACAGGAATTGCACAAGCCTGAGATCAGCGCTGTACCTGTGGGAACGGATTTACCCGCCCCCACAGGAATTGCACAAGCCTGAGATCAGCGCTGTACCTTGTAGGAGCGGGTTCACCCGCGAAGAGGCCGGCACAGGCGACTAACGAATCAAGGTCAACCGACCCAAAACGGTCTGCCGCGAAAAACCCATCACCTTGCCCAGCGAATCCAGCGCCAGCAGCGGCTCATCAACGGGGAAGCTACCGCTGACCTTACGCTGTCCCAACTCACCATCAAGCAACAGGATACGCCCCGGGTTATAACGCCCCAGGTCCTCGACCACCTGCGCCAGCGGTACCTGGTAGTAATTCAGCCAGCCCTGTCGCCAGGCCAGGCGGCTGTCGCTGTCCACCGCCAGGGTGTCACCCACCCGGCCTGCGGCGTAGGCCACTTGCTGGTTGGCAGTCAGTTCACGCGCAACAACACCCTGCATCGGGCTCACCGCCACGCGCCCGCTGCGCACCGTAACCTGGGCGCCCTCACCCTGCTCACGCACTTCGAACTGGGTGCCAAGCACCCGTACCTCGCCACCACCGGCTTCGACCACGAACGGCGTGCCGGTATGCGTGACATGGAAGAAGGCCGCGCCATGCAACAGCCGCACGCGGCGTTCGCCATGGGCGAAGTCGACCGCAATCGCACTGCCCGCATCCAGCGTCACCTGCGACTGGTCTTGCAGGACTACCTGGCGAATCTGCCCGGCACTGCTGTAGTCGGCTTGCAGATCCTGCAACCACATCCCCGGTTGCCAACCACCGGCAACGCCGATGGCCAGTACCAGGCAGGCCGCCACCGCCAAGGTCGCGACCCGCTGCCGCCACGGGCGCCTGGCCGGCGGCCTGGCCATGGCATCCAGGTAACGTTGTAGGCCCTCATGCTCTTCTTCCGCCAAACGCGCCGCCGCAACCGCACTCTTCTGCCACAACGCCTGGGCCTGGTCATAGGCTGCGCGGTGCCCCGGCTCGGCCAGCAACCAGCGCTTGAACGCCGCACCCTCGGCTTGCGCAGGCTGCTCGTTGATCCGGCTGAGCCATTGCAGGGCGGCCTGGGCCTGCGCCTCGGTGATCGGCGGTAAACGGCTCATCGACGGGCACTCCCTGGCCGGCGTGGGGTAGGCGCGGGCTCGGCAACACTCGCCTTGCACGCTTCGAGGGCGCGCATCATATGCTTTTCCACGGCGCTCTGGGACAGTTGCATGACCTTGGCGATTTCGCCGTACTTGCAGCCGTGGATCCGGTTGAGCAGGAAGATCTGCCGGGTACGCTCGGGCAGGGCACGCAAGGCGGCCTCGATGCGCTGCAAGTCGTGGTCGACTTCCACGGCCAGCTCCGGTGCCTGGGCCATGGTCGCTTCTTCCACCGGCAATGCGGCTTCGGCCACGCGTTCGCGGCTACCTTCGCTGCGCAGGTGGTCGATGGCCAGGTTGCCGGCGCAACGCAGCAGGTAGGTGTCCAGCGCTTCCACCTTGACCTCAGGGCGGCGCCAGAAGCGCAGGAACAACTCCTGGACCAAGTCCGATGCCGTGGCACGGCAGCCGACCCGGCGGTTGACCAGTGCCTCCATGCGCGCGCGCTGGGCCTGGAACACCTGGACGAAACGTGCACGCCCGCCTGCGTTCTCTGCATCGGGCTCGAAAATGTCTCCCGGCTCGCTCACAGGGTCACACAGCGAACACGGCCAGCAACGGTCCGAACACCACGCTGACGGCGGCTACGCCCAGCAGCAGGCGCGGCTGGTATGGCAGGCCAAATACCCAAAGGGTCACCCCAGCCATCATCACCGCCGTCCACTCCACCAGGCCATGGGCCCAACCGCGCAGCTGCACGCTGAGCATTAGCGATAGCATCAGCAACAGCCAACCGGCGATCCGCAGCAGGCCCAGCTGCCCTGGGCGTGGCTTGCGCCCAAGCAGGTCACTGAAGTGTCTTTCCATGGCCAGGCACAGGGCGACGAAGCCTGCGAATGCGATCAGTGCGTTACCCAGCATCAGCTTGCCTCCGCTGTTTCAACGCTCGGTTTTTTTACCGCTCGCGCTGGGCGCTTGGCCACGGGCTTGGGGCTGCGCAGCATCTTGCCGGCCAGCCAGGCCAGGAACAGGCCCGTGCCAAATGCCGTCAGGTCGAAGCCGGCCATGGCCCAGTCACCCTCCAGTAACGAATGGTTCAGGCCCCGGTTGGTGGTCAGGCCATTGAGCAGCGGCAGCAAGGCAAAAGCCAGCGCGCCCAGTGCCAGTTGCTCGCCCCAGGCCCGGCGCCCGCTGCGCAGCACGGCATGCACCAGCGACAGCCCCCAGGCGATGAAGAAGGCGTTGACCTCCCAATCGCCCCGACCGTCGACGCCCATCGGGATCAGGCGGTTAGCCCAGAAGAAGCCCGCCACCGCCAGCAGCAGGCCGCTCATGCTGGCGATATTGAGCACCTCGACCAGGCGCAGCTCGCCCGGCAGGCGTTCGTGCTTGGCATGCTTGAGCTGGCGCTTGCCCAGCCACATCACCAGCCCGGTGCCGATCACCGCGGTACCGGCCACGCCGAAGAAGAAGTACAACCAGCGCAGCCAAGGCCCGGCGAAGTTGCCCATGTGCAGGCCGGCAAAGCTGAAGGCGGTCATCATCACCCCGCTCTCCGGCTTGCCCTGGCTCAACAGCGCACCGCTGGCGCCGTCGAAGGTCCAGTTGGTGCTGCGCCGATAGGCTACGTGGTCGGCGGCCGCTTGCGTGAAGGTGACGCGTGCATTGCTGTCACCCGGGTTCTGCACCTGGATGAAGCCGATACCCGCGCCCGGCTGCAGTTCCTGCACCTTGGCGTACAGATTCGGCAGCGCTACCAGTGGCGTGGCCACCTGGGCCGCCTTGGGTGCATCGTTGCGGCCGAACAGGTCGTTGAAGTACTTGCCGGTGTCATTGCCATAGCTGGCCATGATGCCCGCCGGCATCACCAGGTACATGAACAGCACCAGGCTGCTGTAGCTGATCATCAGGTGGAACGGCAGCACCAGCACACCGATGGCGTTGTGCCCGTCCAGCCAGGAGCGCTGGCCCTTGCCGGGGCGGAAGGTGAAGAACTCCTTGAAGATCTTCTTGTGGGTGATGATGCCGGTAACCAGCCCCAGCAGCATGATGAAGGCGCAGAAAGTCGACAGCCAACGGCCGAACGGGTGCGGCATCTGCAGCTGGAAGTGGAAGCGGTAGAAGAACTCGCCACCACGGCTTTCGCGTGCCGCCACCGGCTGACCAGTCTGGCTGTCGAGGGTTTTGCTCTCGAAGCCGCGCGGCCCGCCATTGGGTTCGCGATAGCCCACATTCAGGTCAGCCTCGCGTGCGTTGGGCAGGCGGATGAACCAGTTGGCGGAATGCCCGGCATTGTCCTGCAGGAAACGCTGGGCCACGCCCAGGCTATGCGCCGGGTCCAGCGTGTGGTTGCGCACTTCGGGCTGCGTCCAGTGGGTGATTTCGTCCTTGAAGTACGACAGCGTGCCGGTGAGGAAGATGGCGAACAGCAGCCAGCCGAAGATCAAGCCGGTCCATGTGTGCAGCCAGGCCATGGCCTGGCGGAAGCCTTCTTTCATGGGTTTTTCATCCAGTAGGCAATGCCGCTGATCATGCCCAGCAGCAAGCTTGGCGCCAGCACGCCCAGCCAGGCACGCCAGGCGCTGCGGCAAGCGAAGCACCAGATGAACGCTAGCAGGTAGAAGACGAACGACAGCAGCAGGCCGATCAGCGTGGCATCGACCTTCGGCATGGGTGCCACCAAGGCAATGCAGGCGCTGGCCATGGACGCCAGCAGGTAGCCGCCCAACAGCGCAGCGAGGCTGCGTGAGGTCACGGCCAGGCGATAGCTGAGCGGCAGGCCGGCGGTTTTGCGCGTCATGGCGAAGGTCCGGGCGTTTTCGGGGCTGCAATAATAATGATTTCAATTCTCATAAGCAAAGCCCGCGCGATAGGTTTCCGCTTCGCTCCGAGTCTACGCCGGCCCCCTATGTAGGAGCGGCCTTGTGTCGCGATAGGGCCGCAGAGCGGCCCCGGCAATGCATGCGGTGAAGCTGAAATCCTGGGGCCACTGCGCAGCCCTATCGCGACACAAGGCCGCTCCTACAGTTGACCGCGCCAAGCAATTGCCGAGAAAGCTGGCTATCAATATCATGCGAACAATTCTTACTACCAGTTGCGCAATAAGGCGCCGGAGTATCACGGTGCCCAGCGCGCTCTCTTCCACGGTCGAAGGCCTCTACCACGCCCATCACAACTGGCTCACCGGCTGGTTGCGCCGTCGCCTGGGCTGCCCGCAGAGTGCTGCCGACCTGGCCCAGGACACCTACCTGCGCCTGCTCCAGGCCCGCGAAGCACCACAGCTGGTCGAGCCGCGAGCGTTCCTCGCCACCGTGGCAAAGCGCGTACTGTGCAACCACTTTCGCCGCCAGGAGCTGGAGCGCGCCTACCTGCAGGCCCTGGCCCAGGTGCCGGAACAGCTGGCACCCTGTGAAGAGCAGAAAGCGATCATCTTCGAGACCCTGCTGGAGCTCGACCGCTTGCTGGATGGCCTGCCAGTGCTGGTCAAGCGTGCCTTCCTGATGGCCCAGGTCGATGGCCTGGGCCAAGGCGAAATCGCCCGTGAGCTGGGCATCTCGCTGGCCACGGTCAAGCGTTACCTGAGCAAGGCGGCCATGCGCTGCTACTTCGCCCTGTGAACGCCTCATTTTCCCCGCAGGTGGCGGAGCAGGCCGTGCACTGGTTGCTGGAGTCGCAGGGCGATGATTTTGGCCAGGCCCAGCAGCTGGCGTTTGACCACTGGTTGCAGGCTGACCAGGAGCACCAGCGGGCCTGGGCACATATTCAGCAGGTCAACCAGCGGCTGCGCGGTGTGTCGTCGCCGGTGGTGCACGCGACGCTGCAAGCCCCTCCCTCGCCGGCCCGGCGGCGGGCGCTCAAGGCATTGTTGCTGGTCGGTGTGGCCAGTGCCACCGGGCTTGGCCTGCAACAACACAGCCCTTTGCCCGGGCTGATGGCCGACTACCGCAGCCCGGTCGGCCAGCGCCGGCGCATGCAGCTGGACGATGGCAGCGTGCTGCAGCTCAACACCCGCAGTGCCGCCGACGTGCGCTCCGACGGCCAGCAGCGGTTGGTGAGGCTGTTCGAGGGTGAACTGGCATTGCAGGTGGCCAGCGATGCACGGCCGTTACTGTTGCGTACCGCCGAGGGCGCGCTGCGCCTGGACCGTGGGCGCTTCAACGTACGCCAGTTCGACGGTTACAGCGTGGTGTCGGTATTCGACGGGGTTGCCAGTGCAGGCGGGCAACCGCTGCTGGCCGGGCAACAGGCACGCTTCACGGGTGGTTGGCGGTCGCAGTCAGCGCTCGACCGTAATGTCGGGGCCTGGGTCGACGGCATGCTGGTGGCATCGCAAATGCGCCTGGCCGAGTTCCTCGCCGAGCTTGGGCGTTATCGCCATGGGCAGTTGAGCTGTAGCGAGCGGGTTGCCGACTTGCGTATTTCCGGGTCGTATCCGCTGGATGACAGCGAGCGCATCCTGCAGATGCTGGAGGTGGCGCTGCCGGTACGGGTACGGCGGTTTACCCGGTATTGGGTGACGGTGGATGTGGGGTGAGTCTCAGGTGCTCGCCGCGAGTTGTGCAGGGGGGCGGATATCGAGCGCCGCCCGCGCGGCGCTCGATCTCACAGCCAATACAACCCTCATGACAAACACCCCGCCAAAAAAACTTCGATTGACCTGAGCCATTTTCCCAACCTCGCGTGACAGACATGGCAGAACCCTCTTTTCAGGACCCGACCCATGCCGTTGCGCCCCAGCCCACTCGTTCACGCCCTGCTGCTCAGCACCACCCTTGTGCTGGCCATGCCTGCCGCCCACGCCGAAACCCGCAGCTACCACATCGCCGCTGGCTCGCTTGAAGACGCCCTCAACCAGTTCGGCCGTGAAAGCGGTGCACTGATCTCGTTCGGCTCGCAACTGACCCAAGGTATGAACACTCAAGGCCTGGATGGCCAGTACGATGTGCGCCAGGGCCTCGATGCACTGCTACGTGGCAGCGGCCTGCAGGCGCGGCAGGAAACCGATAACGCCTTCAGCCTGCAACCTGCCGCCAGCCCAGCAGCAGATGGTGCCGTCGAGCTGGGCGCCTCGACCGTGGTCGGCGACTGGCTGGCCGAAGCGCAGCAGGACAATGTGTTCGAGCACCCCGGCGCCCGCGACGTGGTGCGCCGCGAAGCGTTCGAACGCAACGGCGCCACCACCGCCCGCGAGGTGCTCAACCGCATCCCCGGGGTCAACGCTCCGGACAACAACGGCACTGGCAGCCACGACCTCGCGCTGAACTTTGGCATTCGCGGCCTCAACCCGCGCCTGGCATCGCGTTCGACCGTGCTGATGGATGGCATCCCGGTGCCCTTCGCCCCGTATGGCCAGCCGCAGCTTTCGCTGGCACCGTTGAGCATGGGCAACATGGACGCCGTGGATGTGGTGCGCGGCGGTGGCGCAGTACGTTATGGCCCACAGAACGTCGGCGGTATCGTCAACTTCGTGACCCGGGCAATCCCCGAACAGGCCACGTTCAAGGCCGCCATGCAGAACCAGATCAGCCCGTCCTCCAGCCACGACGGGTTCAAGAACAGCGCCAACCTGCTGGTCGGCGGCACCAACGCCAACGGCCTGGGCGGCGCCCTGCTGTACTCCGGCACCCGTGGTGGCGACTGGCGCGAGCATAGCGACACACAGATCGACGACCTGATTCTCAAGGGCAAGCTGCAACTGGACGAGGCCAACAGCCTGCACGCCATGGCCCAGTACTACGAGGGCGAAGCCGAGATGCCCGGGGGCCTGAGCACGGCCGACTTCGCTGCCGACCCGTACCAGTCGACGCGCCTGAAAGACAAGTTCTGGGGCCGCCGCACGCTGTTCAACTTCGGCTACGACTACAAGCAGGACGACCGCCAGTTCAGCGTCAACAGCTTCTTCACCAAGACCCTGCGCAGCGGCTACCTGGACCAGGGCAGCTTCGTGTCGCTGTCGCCACGCGAGTACTGGGTACGCGGCATCGAAACCCGCTTCTCGCAGGGCCTGGCCCTGGGCGACAGCTGGCATGAGCTGGGCGTCGGTTACCGTTACGTCAACGAAGCCGGCCACGAACTGCGCTTCCGTGAACCGACCAACGGCAACCTGCCGACCACCTCCAGCCGCAACGACCGCGACACCCGCGGCAGCACCGAAGCCCACGCCATCTACCTGGATGACCGCATCGACATCGGCCGCTGGACCATCACCCCGGGCGTACGCTACGAGATGATAGATTCCGAGCAGAGCAACAAGCTCAACGGCCAACGCTACCAGGGCAGCTACAACACTGCGCTGCCAGCGCTGAACGTGATGTACCACCTGACTGACAGCTGGAACCTGTATGCCAACACCGAGGGTTCGTTCGGCAGCGTGCAGTACAGCCAGATGCCCAACCGGGTCAGCAGCGGCGAAGTGAAGCCGGAAAAGGCGCGTACCTGGGAAGTGGGTACCCGTTATGACAGCGGTGACCTGCAGGCCGAGATCGGCGCGTTCCTGATCAACTTCGACAACCAGTACGAAAGCAACCAGACCAACGACTCGGTGATTGCCCGTGGTGAAACACGCCACCAGGGCATCGAGACCAGCATCCGCTACGCACTGGACGGCCTGAGCCCGGCGCTGGCCGGCTTCGACGTGCACGCCAGCTACGCCTTCGTCGATGCCACCATCCGTGAGGACGGGCCGAACAAGGGTAACCAGGTGCCGTTCTCGTCGCGGCACAAGGGCAACCTGGGGGTGGGCTATACCGAAGGGCCCTGGCAGCTGAACCTGGACGGTAGCTTCCAGAGCAGCCAGTACGCCGACAACGCCAATACCGGAACGGAAAGCGCCGATGGCAGCACCGGGCGCATCCCGGGCTACATGCTGGTCAGCACCCGCGCAGGGTATGACTTTGGCCCGCAGCTGTCGAACCTGAAGGTGGCGGTGGGGGTTAAGAACCTGTTCAACCGCGAGTACTACACACGCTCTTACGATGACAACAACAAGGGCAAGTATGTGGGCGAGCCGCGGACCTTGTATGTGCAGACGTCGGTGGAGTTCTGATATTTGCCCGAGGTGCGCGGGCACCTGTAGGAGCGGCCTTGTGTCGCGAAAGGGGTGCGAAGCGCCCCCAGGATTTCAGCTTCGCCACCTACATTGCCGGGGCCGCTTCGCGGCCCTTTCGCGACACAAGGCCGCTCCTACAGGGGATCGCGTTGCAAACAGCGGGGATTTGCAACAAGAAATTTATTTTCAAAAAGGGCTTGAATTCGTTTCGCCGTTGCCTGACCTTAGAGTCAAGAGGCGCAGAAATTCCAAGGGTCTCAAGGGCCTAGGCGCGTCTCCATGCGAGCAAGCTGAATAAGGATTGAATCATGCAAATCCAGGTCAACAGCAGCAACCATTTCGAAGGCAACGCCCGGCTCGACCAGTGGGTCCGCAGTACACTGGAAAGCTCACTTGAACGTTACGAGGACGACCTCACCCGCATCGAGGTGCACCTGCGCGACGAGAACGGCGCCAAGCCCGGACCGCATGACAAACGCTGCCAGATGGAGGCTCGCCCCAAAGGCCACCAACCGATTTCCGTGACCCACACCGCCACTTCGCTGGACCAGGCAGTCGACGGTGCTGCCACCAAGCTCAACCACGCGCTGGAACACTTCTACGGCAAGCTGCGCAGCAAGCGCGGCGCCCTGGAACTGAGTGACCCAGACGCCTGATTGGCAATGCAAGAACGCCCGGCCAGATGCCGGGCGTTTTCATTTGTACCGATCAATGGCGCTGAACCAACCCACGATTTCCCCGGTCAACCTCTGCACTCATTCACCGCAGAAGCACGACCATGAACAACCCATTCGAACGAATCAGTGCTGCATTCGCCCCCGAATACCGGGTCAACCTGAGCATTGCAAACCTCGATGGCAGCATCATGCTGACCCTGTCCGACGACGCCGGCGTGGTCGCCAAGCGCCTCATCACACAAGCCCAGCGCAACAACCCGGTGCGCCTGCAGCGGGTGATCGACAGCATCCGCCTGGGCCTGGCCATCGAACTGGGCCAGAACCCCATGCAAGTGCTGGCCGCGCTGACCCGCGACGCCCGTCACGCGCCGCGCCATTTCATGGCCAACTGAGGGCTACTTGCCCTCCTCCACTTCCTTGCCATTAGCGTCCAGCACCTTGGTCGAGGGGTAGCGGTACGAGGCATAGCGCACCACCAGGATCGAGAACGCCAGCAACAGGATGCCGCCGCACAGGTACAGCAGCCCTTCGTCCGGCGCCTTGTGGTGCGAAACATCGCCAATCAGCAGGCGGGTCAGCGCAGTGATTGCCACATACAGCAGGAAGCGGATCGGCATGTGGTTGGTCTTGAAGTAGATACCAACCATTGCCCCCAGCTCCAGGTAGATGAACAGCAGCAGGATGTCATCGACACTGATCCCGCCCTTGCCGAGCATATCCAGGAAAGTGACTACCGCCGCATAAGCGGTGATCGCGCCAATGCCGAACAGCGCCAGGTAATGGAAGGCCTCGACGCACAGGTTGCCCAGCGAGTCCGCCGAGCCGTGCAGGCCCTTGCGCAGCTTTTCTGCCCATTTGATGTTCACGATATTCCATTCCCCGATACGTCTTGAAGGATGATGCGTCACCGGTGTGACGCTTGTGCCATGCAGTTAAAGGGCCAGGCCCCTGCCTTGGAAGGCGGCCGATTGCCGCAGGGCACTTTGTGGCATGGTGGGTTTAGGGGACTGCGGAGTGTTCGGCGTGGCGGTTTCGGCGCCTGTGAATCGAGCGCCGAAGCGTTCGCCTCGACACATTCAGCGCCTGCGAGATCGAGCGCCGAAGCGTTCGCCTCAACACATTCAGCGCCTGCGAGATCGAGCGCCGCCCGCGCGGCGCTTCGCGGCTAAAGCCGCTCCTACATTTGTTTCGGGCCAGTCACTCCTGTGCCAGGCGCGCGCGACCGCCTTGTTTGTACGACGCAATATCGAGTCATGCGCCAAGGCGTTCGCGCGCAAATCCCACAGGAATAATTGGCCCGAAACAAACGTAGGAGCGGCTTTAGCCGCGAAGCGCCGCGCGGGCGGCGCTCGATCTCACAGGCGATAAAGATGTTGTGCCGGACACCCCGCAAAGCGCCACGCTACAATTTCTGCTTGCGAACCAACCAACATTGCCATTACTGTATATAGATACAGTAACCCGCAGCAAAACCAGCAAAAAGGCATAGAGGTGATGAATGGCCGTCGAAGTGGTGTACCGCAGCAGCCGCGACCCGGAGCGCTTGTTCATGGATAAGGCCGAAGCAGACCGTCACGACAAGATGCTCGAACTGGCCGAGCGCCTGGCCGAGGTGCTGCACAAAGCGGTGCCATCGCTGACCGAACAGCAGGTCGAGGAAGCCGGTATCTACATGGCCAAGAACCGCGATGTGTTCGCCCGGGCGTTCAAGAGCCAGCCGGATGCGTTGGCCGAGTTACTTGAGGGTGGTGCAGCCGAGTGATATCGGCGTCATGCAGCAATCTTCCGACGATCCGCGGGCTCTTGTAGGAGCGGGTTTACCCGCGAAGAGGCCGACAAAGCCAGTATCAACCTTCAGCCATAAAGCAACCGCTCCGCCAACATCTGCGCCACCCGCGCCGGCGAGCGCTTCTCAGCCTGCGCATGGCCAAACACTTCGGTCAGCCGTGAAGGTATCCGCGCCAGGTGCGCGGTGATGGTGCCCAGGTCTTCGCCACGATGGGTTAGCGCCACGTAAATCAACCCACCCGCATTAATCACATAATCAGGCGCATACAGTATCCCGCGCGATTCCAGCTGGTCGGCCACCTGCAAGGTGGTCAGCTGGTTGTTAGCCGCTCCTGCCACTGCCGCACAACGCAGCTGCATCACGCTCTGCCCGTTCAGCACCGGCCCCACACCACACGGGGCAAAGATGTCACAGGGGGTACTGATCAACGCATCGTTGGTCACCGGCTTGGCATCGAACTGTTCCATCGCCAGCCGCACACGGCCTGGGTCCAGGTCGCTCACCAGCAGTTCCGCGCCTACCGCATGCAGTTGCTCGGCCAGCGCATAACCGACATTGCCCAGCCCCTGCACCGCCACCCGCAGGCCTTTCAGGTCATCACTGCCAAGCCGGAACGAAGTGGTTGCACGGATACCGGCGAATACGCCCATCGCCGCATGCGGCGAGGGATCACCCGAAGCCGTGGTACTGGTCACGTGCTGTGTGCTCTGGGCTATGCAGTCCATGTCCACGGTCGAGGTGCCGCTGTCCACGGCGATGATGAAACGCCCTTGCAAGGTATCGATGAAGCGGCCAAAGGCCTCGAACAGTGCCGCGCGGTTTTCCACATGCGGGTTGCGCATGATCACTGCCTTGCCGCCACCCAGCGGCAGGCCGGCCAGCGCCGCCTTGTAGCTCATGCCCTGGGCCAGGCGAATGGCATCGGTCATGGCGCTTTCGTCATCGGCGTAAGGCAGGTAGCGGCAACCGCCCATGGCCGGGCCCAGCTGCTCGCTGTGAATCGCCACCACGGCCTTCAGGCCCGTGGACGGGTCGTTGAACAGGTGCAGTGACTGGGTACGGGTGCTTTGCATCAGTGCGAACATAGACGGGCTCCCCCAACGAGGTGCTCCTTCCAGTATAGGCACGGCACCGAGGCTGACGCCGCCGCCGGACCACTGGACGAAACCGCGCGCCATAGCTAATACTCAAGCGTGTGTGGAGAAGCCCCATGAAGCCACGTCAAGCCTGCCTGGCCTGCCTGGAACGCGAGCCTGTCGCCCTGCTGGAAGCCGCATTGTGGATTGCCGCCGAGCACGATCGTAGTGTCGAGCCCGCAGCCAGCCTTGCCACGCTGCACGACCTTCAGCGCGAAATCAGCAATAACCTGCCAATGCTGCCCTTGTGCGAACTGGCCCAGCCACTGCTGCGCCAGCTGAATGCGCTGGGCTTCCAGCAGGATGAATTCCACCCCCTGCGCCCGCATGCGGCGATGATGGACAAAGTCCTGCAACGCCGCCGTGGTCAGCCGCTGACCTTGGCCATTCTCGCCCTGGAGCTGGCCCGGCGCCTGTCCATTCCACTGGAAGGCGTGGGTTTCCCTGGCCACTTCCTGTTGCGCGTGCCAGGCGCCGATCACCTGCTAGACCCCTGTGGCGGCCGGCGCCTTTACCCCAACGATTGCCGTGAACTGCTGGCCCGCCAGTTTGGCCCGCATGTGGCGCTGACCGCTGAGCACATGCGCAGCGCCAGCCCGCTGCAGATGCTGCAACGCCTGTCACGCAACCTGCGCCAGTTGCACATCAGCAACGATAACCACCTGGCTGCGTTGGTCGATGCCGAGCGGGTCATGCAGCTGGGGCCGGCGCAGGTCAGCGACTACGTAACCCGCGCCTCGCTTTACCAACACCTGGACTGCCCGCATGCCGAGCGCTTCGACCTGGAGCATGCGTTACTGCTGACGGAAGACCCGGTCCAGCGCCTGAAGCTGTCCGAGCGCATCGGCAAGCTTCCGGCGGCGAACCGTTCGATTCACTGAGCCGGGCTGTCCGGCTGCTGGGCGGGGTGAGCCTGCTGGAACGCCGGGTGCCCAGCCGCCAGCGCAGCAACCCGCAAGATGCGCGGGAAGTTGCTGAGGTCGATGTTGAAGCGCTCGGCCGCGTACAACTGCGGGATCAGGTACACATCCGCCAGCCCCGGCTCATCGCCAAAGCAGTAACCGTGATCGCCAATCAGTTGCTCCACCGCCGCCAACCCCTGGCTGATCCAGTGGCTGATCCACTGGTTGACCTGGCCCTCATCCTGGCCAGCCTGGCGCAGCCGGTTGAGCACGCTGACGTTGTGCAGCGGGTGGACGTCGCAACCGATGATCGCCGCCACGCCACGCACCTTGGCGCGCGCCTCGGCCGTGGCAGGCAGCAGCGCAGGCTGTGGATAAACCTCTTCCAGGTATTCGATGATCGCCGGCGACTGCACCAGCAACTCACCGCCGTCGGTGCGCAAGGCCGGCACGCGGCCCTGCGGGTTGACGGCAACGTAGCCCGCACCGCGCTGCTCCCCCTGCAGCAGGTTGACCGGCAGGGACTGGTAAGCCAGCCCCTTCAGTGCCAGGGCAATGCGCACCCGGTAGGACGAGGTGGAACGGTAATAGGTGTACAGCTCCATGCCCCAGCCTCCTCAGTTGGCCGCGATGACCGTGCCACGGCATTCGCCGAAGCCGATGCTGGCTACGCCGTCACGCGTGCAGCGGGCACGCAGGATGATCTCGTCGCCGTCTTCGAGGAACTTGCGCACTTCGCCGCTGCCCAGCTGCACCGGTAGTTTTCCGCCTTCGGTGATCTCCAGCAGGCTGCCGAACGAACCTGCTGTGGCGCCCGACAAGGTGCCCGATCCGAACAGGTCGCCCGGCTGCAGTTGGCAGCCGTTGACACTGTGGTGCGCAACCAGCTGCGCGACGGTCCAGTACATGCTGCGGGTGTTGCTCAGGGTCAGGCGGTGTGGGGCAATGCCTTGCTCGCGCATGCGTTCGGTCAGCAACAGCACTTCAAGTTCGATATCGAATGCACCGTCGGCTTGGTCGCGCTTGTCCAGCAGGTACGACAGTGGCTGCGGGTCGCCTTCCGGGCGTGCCGGCTGGGCGCAGCGGAAGGGTTCCAGTGCTTCGGCGGTGACGACCCAGGGCGAGATGGTGGTAATGAAGCTCTTGGACAGGAACGGTCCCAATGGCTGGTATTCCCAGGCCTGGATATCGCGTGCCGACCAGTCATTGAGCAGGCACAGGCCGGCCACGTGTTCGGCGGCATCGCCTACCGGGATTGCCTGGCCCATGTCGTTGCCCTGGCCAATCCAGATGCCCAGCTCCAGCTCGTAGTCCAGCCGTGCGCAGGGGCCGAAGCTCGGCTCGGTGTGCCCGGCCGGCAATGTCTGGCCCTTGGGCCGGCGCACGTCGGTGCCGGACGGGCGGATGGTCGAGGCGCGGCCGTGATAACCGATCGGCACGTATTTGTAGTTGGGCAGCAGCGGGTTGTCGGGGCGGAACAGCTTGCCCACGTTCTTGGCGTGCTCGATGCCCACGTAGAAGTCGGTGTAATCACCGATCTGCGCCGGTACATGCAGCTGGCAGGCGCTGGCTGGGTACAACGCGGTCTGCAGCGCTGCCTGGTGTTCGCTGTGCTCGCCCAGCAGCACCTGCAGGCGCTCGCGCAGGGCGACACGGGCACTGCGGCCCAAGGCGAAGAATGCGTTCAGTGCCCCGCCGCGGGTGGCTTCGACGGCAGCCTTGGCGGCACCGTCGAACAGGCCGGCGGCCAGCACCGCTTCCAGGTCGAGGATGGCGTCGCCGATGGCCACGCCACAGCGCTTGGCTTCACCCGGCCGGTTGAAGATGCCCAATGGCAGGTTCTGCAACGGGAAATCGCTATGCCCGTTGGCGTGCTCGACCCAGCTACGGGCAATGGCGGTCTGGTTCATGGGTTATCTCCGGTTCGGGTTGAAGGTGCTCGGCAAGGTGGCCCAGCAACTATCGTAGTCGGCCTGCAATTGCAAGCATTCAAGGGCCTGCAGGCTCGGGCGCAGCACCTGGCTGGTCTCGAACATGAAGGCCATGGTGTTGTCGATCTTGTGCGGCGCCAGGTCGGCGGCAATGGCTTTTTCGCAGGTTTCGGCGTCGGGGCCGTGGGCGCTCATCACCCCGTGCAGCGAAGCACCGCCCGGCAGGAAGCCCTCGGCCTTGGCGTCGTAGGCACCGTTGATCAGGCCCATGAACTCGTTCATCAGGTTGCGGTGGAACCATGGTGGACGGAAGGTGTTCTCGGCCACCATCCAGCGTGGCGGGAAGATCACGAAGTCCATGTTGGCCAGGCCATGCACGCTGGTTGGCGAGGTCAGCACGGTGAAGATGGACGGGTCCGGGTGGTCGAAGCTGACCGTGCCGATGGTGTTGAAGCGGCGCAGGTCGTACTTGTACGGCACGTTGCTGCCGTGCCAGGCGACCACGTCCAGCGGCGAGTGCTGCAGTTCGCAGGCCCAGTGCTCGCCAAGGAACTTCTGCACCAGTTGCACCGGCCCTTCGGCTTCTTCGTAGTGCGCCACCGGGGTGAGGAAGTCACGCGGGTTGGCCAGGCCGTTGCTGCCGATCGGGCCCAGGTCCGGAATGCGCAGCGGTGCGCCGTGGTTTTCGGCGAGGTAGCCACGGGCTTGGCCATCGAGCAGTTCGACGCGGAATTTCATGCCGCGCGGGATCACCGCGATTTCCAGCGGTTCGACTTCCATCACACCCAGTTCGGTGGCAATGCGCAGGCGGCCTTGTTCCGGCACCAGCAGCAGTTCACCGTCGGCGTTGAAAAACACCCGCTCCATGGAGCGGTTGGCGCGGTAGATGTAGATGCTTACGCCGGCCGGTTTTTCCGCTGCGGCGTTGGCCACCATGGGCAGCCAGCCTTCGATGAAATCGGTCGGCTCGGCAGGAATCGGCTGGGGGCTCCAACGCAGGCGGTTGGGGTTGATGGACCCCAGTGGCCCGGTCAGCGGCTGGCGCGCCAGGCGTTCGAAACGTGGGTGCAATGCAGACGGGCGAATACGGTACAACCAAGTGCGGCGCAGCTCGCTGCGGGTCATGGTGAACGCCGTGCCCGAAAGCAGCTCGGCATACAGCCCGTAGGGGGCTTTCTGCGGCGAGTTCTGCCCGACCGGCAAGGCACCTGGCAGTGCTTCGCTGGCAAACTCGTTACCGAAGCCGCTGAGGTAGTGAAGGTCGGGTGAGGTGTCGCGATTCATCGATGCCTCCGGGCTCTGGCCGAGCCGTTGCTGGCAGCTGGCTGCTGGCCCTGGGTGGGGTGGCAGCGCGTCTGCATTGTTTTTATCGTAATCAGATTACGAATAACGTAATTTGCTCCGAGCAATGCGTCAAGCTATAAAGGCGCGACTTGAAGAATCCGGAAGAAGATGTCCATGGCCAAAGCCAGCTCCCCCGCCGACAACGGCAAGCAGAAAGTCCGCTCGGCGGAGGTCGGCACCGACATCCTCAAGGCCCTTGCCGAGCTCTCCCCTTCCACCTCGCTGTCACGCCTGGCAGAACATGTGCAGATGCCGGCGAGCAAGGTGCACCGCTACCTGCAGGCGTTGATTGCCAGCGGTTTTGCCGAGCAGGATGCGGCCACCAACCATTACGGCCTGGGGCGCGAGGCATTGCGGGTGGGGCTGGCGGCGCTGGGTAGCATCGACGTGCTGAAGATTGCCGCACTGCCGCTGTCGCAACTGCGCGATGAACTGAACGAGAGCTGCTTCATTGCCGTATGGGGTAACCAGGGCGCGACCGTGGTCAGCATTGAACCGGCGGTGCGTGCGGTCACCGTGGTGACGCAGATCGGTTCGGTACTGCCGCTGCTAACGTCATCCACCGGCCTGGTATTCGCCGCCTATTTGCCCGAGCGCGAGACCGTGGAGTTGCGCGACCAGGAGCTGGCCGCCCTGCAGCACAGTGCCGACGACTACCAGGCGGTACTGGCGGGCATTCGCGAACGTGGCCTGCACCATGTGCATGGGCTGCTGATGCCAGGCGTCGATGCGCTGTCGGCGCCAGTGTTCAATGCCATGGGGCACGTCGCTGCGGTAATGACCGTGGTCGGGCCTACCTCGATCTTCCATGCCGACGAGCATGGCCCGGCGGCGCAAAGGCTACTGGCGGCAGCGCGGGAAACCAGCTGGCGCATGGGCTATTCGCCCGCTGGCTGAGCGCCTGCGGCACTATTGCCCGATACGTAAAGGTGAATGTCATAAGCGGCTATTTTTCCTACAGGATCAAGCGCTTATTCTTAACTCACTGGCCGGCATGAAGGGCACTCCCCCGCTTTTTCATGCCTGCGAGGTTCACCGACGTAGATTTTGAAGCTCCTTGATCTGACGTCTCGATTGGCCGCTGCGGCTTGCAGCGGCCTTTTTTATTTGCCCTGAAAACACCTTCTCCTGTGCCGGCCTCTTCGCGGGTAAACCCGCTCCCACAGGTACGCCACATGCCTTCGGGCCCGTGATATCCCTGTGGGAGCGGGTTTACCCGCGAAGAGGTCGGCACAGGCAATACAGGATTCAGCCCAGCGGGTACTTCTGCAGATTCATCATCATCTGCTGCAGCGCTTGCAGGCTGTCCTGCGGATGCACCGCCCCATCGAAGTCGCCAATCCGTGCCCAGCTCTCCGCAACCTGCTCCGGGGTAAAGCCTTCGCGCGGATCAAAGCCCACCCCCAGGCTGCGCTCCCAGCGCACCTTGCCGACCCAGCCACCGCCCACTTCGAACAGTTCACCGGTGCCCTGGCACTGCTCGCTGCCCAGGTACACCACCAGCGGGCTGACCAGCTCCGGCTTGAGCCGCTCGAACACCTGGGGCGGGATCAGCCCTTCGGTCATGCGGGTGCCGCCCGTAGGGGCGATGGCATTGACCAGGATGCCATGCTTGCGCCCTTCGATGGCCAAGGTGCGGGTCAGCCCATACAGGCCCAGCTTGGCCATGCCGTAGTTGGCCTGGCCGAAGTTGCCGTAGATGCCGGAGGTAGAGGCGGTAAAGATCACCCGCCCCCAGTTCTGCTCGCGCAGGTGCGGCCAGGCGGCACGGGTAACTTTGTAGGCACCCTCGACGTGCACCTGGTAGACCTGCTCCCAGTCGCTGTCATCCATCTTGTGGAAGGTCTTGTCGCGCAAGATGCCAGCATTGTTCACCAGCACATCGACCCGGCCGAAACTGTCCAGCGCCTGCTCGACGATACGTGCGCCGTGGCTGACCGAGTCATGGTTGGCAATGGCGCTGCCACCGGCGGCTCGGATCTCCTCCACCACCCGGTCAGCGGCAGAGGCGCTGGCACCTTCACCGTGGGTGGAACCGCCCAGGTCGTTGACCACGACCCTGGCACCACGCGCGGCGAACAGCAGCGCATGGGCACGGCCAAGGCCGCCACCGGCTCCGGTGACGATCACCACGCGATCTTGCAGACGGACAGGCTCGCTCATGCTCAGGGCTCCAGGCAGGTTCAGGTCAGCCGAGTGTCCGCCGCCAGCAGCAAGCGGACAATCAAGCTCACGCAGGCTGAATGCCTGGCAATAACGCAGGGCGATGGGGCCCGGTCAGGACCACGCCACCTTCTGCTGGGGGAAGCTCAGCGGTGGTTCACGAAAAGCCAGGTAGTGGCGCAACACCTGCATCGGCGCTTCGGTATGCGGATAATGGCCGATGCCGTGCAACTGCACGGTGTCTGGCTGCGGCACCAGTTGCCGGTAACGTTCGACCATGTGTACACCGGACAGCGGATCGACCGCGCCGTTGATAAAGCGCAATGGCACGCCTTCGCGCTGCATCGCCCCGACCCAGCGTTCACGGCGCAACCTGCGCTCGGTCATGTAGCCCACCAGCTTGTGCAGAATGCGCGTGCCCCGGTTGGCAACGATCAGGCTCCAGCAGTCATCCAGCGCGCTTTCACTGGGGTGAGTGCAAGGGCCGTAGACCTGGGTCACGTTGCGTACCAGGTCATCACGCCCGAACGAGCGCCCCACCAGCCAGCCCACACGGCTGAGCAGCAGCTTCTGGATCAGCAGCATGCGGCAGCTTTCGGGGAACAGCCCGCTGTTGAGGAATACGCAGCTGGCAATGTCGGCACGCTGTTCATGGTGCCGCGCCAGCAGCTCCTGGGCCACACTGCCGCCGTAGTCATGGGCCAGCAAATGCACCGGCTGGTCGACCTGCAGGTGGTTTAGCAAAGCCTGCTGCAAGTCCGCCTGCTCCATCAGGCTGTAGGTGTGATCGACCGGTTTGGCCGAATCGCCAAAGCCAAGCATGTCGCAGGCGATCACCCGGAAGCGCTGGGCCAAGGGCCCCCACAGGTAGTGCCAGTCCCAACTGGCGGTGGGGAAACCGTGTAACAGAAGCAGGGGCTCTCCTTGCCCTGCGGTCCAGTAGCGGATGCTCTGGCCCCGGAAAGTGAAACTCTGTCCCCGGGTACGCCAGACGCACAATGGAATTTCGGCCATAGGCATCAGAACGGTCCCGGTGAAGTGGTGTTGGCGGAATAGGGCAAGGCTGCGGTCATTGCATGTCACCTCGGCACTTACATGTGCTCTCTATGTCGAGGCTGAGCATAGCCAGTAGCCCATAGGCTGGAAGTTGCATTGCCAGCCAGCTTGATGACTAAGCGAGTCAGTGGCACGAACGGTCAGGGCTGCATGGCCAGCCGTGGTGCCGGAGTGGTGGCTTGTCACAACATTTTTATCGGCTTTGAGATCGAGCGCCGCCCGCGCGGCGCTTCGCAGCACAAGGCTGCTCCTACATCTGTTTCGGGCCAGTCACGCCTGTGAGGTCACCGCTGTC
>NZ_JBIVIF010000006.1:102505-214982 GCF_044749595.1 Pseudomonas sp. NPDC089392 | reverse complement strand
CCACAGGCATAACTGGCCAGAAACAAACGTAGGAGCGGCTTTAGCCGCGAAGCGCCGCGCGGGCGGCGCTCGATCTCGCAGGCGCTGAATGTGTCGAGGCGAACTCTTCGGCGCTCGATCTCACAGGCGCAACAAATCCAACGACATGCACCCCCGACGCAATCACTTCCCCCGAATCAACCGCCGCAACCCAAACCTGTTCGGATGACAAGCCTCAGCCACCGCCCGCGGCAACGGCAGCGGTTCCCCGCACACCCAGGCCGCCACCAGCTCGCCGCTCAACGGCGCCGTGATCAACCCCCGCGAGCCATGCCCGCTGTTCACATACAACCCGCCCAACCAAGGGCAAGCCACCTCCGGCACCTGCCGCGCATCCCGCCCCAGCACCGCATAGGCCTCGGCAAACGCCTGCGCATCCGCCACGGGCCCGACGATCGGCAGATAATCCGGGCTGGTGCAACGAAACGCCGCACGCCCTTGCAACTGCTCAGCGTCCAGCTCGGCAGCGCCCAGGCGCTGGGCCAGATCAGTGGAGATCTCATCCAGCAACGCCAGGTTACCCTGGTGTTCGGCCACCGTCGGCGTCAGTTCTTCACTATGGAAATCAAAGCTCGCGCCCAAGGTATGTTCTTCACCACGCGGCGGTGCCACATAGCCCTCTGCGCACACCACGGTGCGTAGCGCCCGGCTGCTGGCGGTGGCCGGCAAGCGGGTGATCTGCCCACGGATACGCTTGAGCGGCAGCCCTGCGCATGCTTCAAAGCGCCGCACCTCGGCAGCACCGGCCAGCACCACCACCGGCGCACTGGCCAGCAGCCGCTCGCCAGCCCAGGCTTGCCACTGGTCATCAACCTTGCGCAGTTCGAGCACTTCCTGGTGCGTCACCAAGCGAATGCCCGGGTGCTGCAACTGTTGCTGGCACAGCGCTGGCGGGTGCACCCAGCCGCCTTCGGGGTAAAACAGCCCGCCAGCCGGCAAGGCCACCCCGGCGATGGCTTCGGCCTCGCTGCGCGCCAGTGTATGCAGCAGGTCGTAATCGAAGGCGACAGCCAGCTTGCCCTGGCGCTCGGCCTCCTTGTCGTCGAAGGCAAGCTGCAGCACGCCGCAGGCATCCCAGTCACGGCCACGCTGCAGGCGTTCCAGCTGACGCCGCGTGTAGCCGAACCCGGACAGGATCATCTGCGACAACGCCGTGCCATGGGCCGACAGCTTGAGGTACAGCACCCCCTGCGGGTTACCCGAGGCCTCCTGCGCCGGCGCCTCGTGGCGTTCCAGCACGGTCACCTGCCAGCCACGTCGCGCCAGGCTGGCGGCACTGCTGCTGCCGGCGAGCCCGGCGCCGATCACCAAGGCCTCGCGCGGCCCCTTTGCAGCAGGCGGGCGGGTGTACCAGGGGGCTGCGGGACCGGGCAGGGCGCCAACGTAGGCGCCGCTCATTACCTCCCACTTCTTGCCGATGCCCGGCACCTTCTTCATGGCGAAGCCGGCTTCGACCAGGCTGCGGCGTACCCAGCCGGTGGTGGTGAAGGTGCCCAGTACCGTGCCCGGGTGTGACAACCGCGCCAGTTGTGCGAACAGCTCTGGGGTCCACATGTCGGGGTTCTTGGCCGGGGCGAAGCCGTCGAGGAACCACACATCGATCTGCGCATCCAGTTGCGGTAGCTGTTCCAGCACATCGCCGATCAACAGGGTGAGGGTGACCCTGCCGTTGTCGAAGGTGAACTGCTGAAAGCCCGGGTGTACCGCCACGTACTGCGTCAGCAGCGGCTCGGTATAGGCGGCCAGTTCAGGCCACAGGCGTACTGCGCGGAGCATGTCAGCGTGGCCGAGGGGGTATTTTTCGACGCTGACGAAGTGCAGGCGCGCGTCGCTGTGCGCGTGCTGGTCAAACAGCTGCCAGGCGCAGAAAAAGTTCATGCCGGTGCCAAAGCCGGTTTCGCCGATCACCATGCAGGTGTGCGGCGCAAGGTTGGCAAAGCGCTCAGCCAGGCGGGTCTGGCCGAGGAACACGTGTTTGGTTTCTTCGATGCCTTCGTTGACCGCGAAATAGACGTCGTCGTATTGCCGCGAATGGGGGCGGCCCTGGTCGTCCCAGTCGATCTGGGCGTGCTGGAGGAGGGTGGACATGGTTGGCTCGGTTGCAGCGGATGGCGGGATTTTATGTCATCTGAAAGGTTTGCACAGGCTGTTCCGGCCTCTTCGCGGGTAAACCCGCTCCCACAGGATTACCACAGGTTCTAAACATTGTGGGGTCCCTGTGGGAGCGGGTTTACCCGCGAAGAGGCCAGCACAGGCACCCCACAAATCCGCTAGTCTTGCTTATCCATTGAAGGAGCCAGTGCATGTTCGAATCCGCCGAAATCGGCCACAGCATCGACAAGGAGGCTTACGACGCCGAGGTACCCGCTTTACGCGAGGCCCTGCTCGAAGCCCAGTACGAACTCAAGCAGCAGGCGCGCTTCCCGGTGATCGTGCTGATCAACGGCATCGAAGGCGCCGGCAAGGGTGAGACGGTAAAACTGCTCAACGAGTGGATGGACCCGCGCATGATCGATGTGCTCACCTTCGACCAGCAGACCGACGAGGAGCTGGCCCGCCCGCCAGCCTGGCGCTACTGGCGGGCCTTGCCACCGAAGGGGCGGATGGGCGTGTTCTTTGGCAACTGGTACAGCCAGATGCTGCAGGGGCGGGTGCACGGAGTGTTCAAGGATGCCGTGCTCGACCAGGCCATCACCGGCGCCGAACGCCTGGAGCAGATGCTGTGCGACGAAGGCGCGCTGATCATCAAGTTCTGGTTCCACCTGTCCAAGAAGCAGATGAAGGCGCGGCTGAAATCGCTCAAGGACGACCCGCTGCACAGCTGGAAGATCAGCCCGCTGGACTGGCAGCAGTCAGAAACCTATGACCGCTTCGTGCGCTTCGGCGAGCGCGTGCTGCGCCGTACCAGCCGCGACTACGCGCCGTGGCATATCATCGAGGGCGTCGACCCGAACTACCGTAGCCTGGCGGTGGGGCGCATCCTGCTGGAAAGCCTGCAAGCCGCACTGGCCAACAACCCCAAGGGCAAGCACCAGGGCAACGTCGCCCCGCTGGGCCGCAGCATCGACGACCGCAGCCTGCTTGGTGCGCTGGACATGACCTTGCGCCTGGACAAGTCCGACTACCAGGAGCAGTTGGTCACTGAACAAGCCCGCCTGGCCGGCTTGCTGCGCGACAAGCACATGCGCCGCCACGCCCTGGTGGCGGTGTTCGAAGGCAACGATGCCGCAGGCAAGGGCGGCGCCATTCGCCGCGTGGCAGCAGCGCTGGACCCGCGCCAGTACCGCATCGTGCCGATCGCCGCGCCCACCGAAGAAGAGCGCGCGCAGCCTTACCTGTGGCGGTTCTGGCGGCATATTCCGGCGCGCGGCAAGTTCACCATCTTCGACCGCTCCTGGTATGGCCGGGTGCTGGTGGAGCGGGTGGAGGGCTTTTGCACCCCGGCCGACTGGATGCGCGCTTACAGCGAGATCAACGACTTTGAAGAGCAGTTGGTGAATGCCGGCGTGGTGGTGGTCAAGTTCTGGCTGGCGATCGACCAGCAGACCCAGCTGGAGCGCTTCGAGGAGCGCGAGCAGATCCCGTTCAAGCGCTACAAGATCACCGAGGACGACTGGCGCAACCGCGACAAATGGGACGACTACGTCCAGGCGGTGGGCGACATGGTCGACCGCACCAGCAGCGAGATTGCGCCGTGGACGCTGGTGGAGGCCAATGACAAGCGCTGGGCACGGGTGAAGGTATTGCGCACCATCAACCAGGCGCTTGAGGCGGCGTTTGCCAAGGACAAGAAGTAGCCGGGGCAGGGTTTGAGAGCGTTTGCGCTTGTGAGATCGAGCGCCGTAGGTGTTCACCGAAACATTTTCAGCGCCTAGGAGATCGAGCGCCGCCCGCGCGGCGCTTCGCGGCTAAAGCCGCTCCTACGTTTGTTTCGGGCCAGTCCCTCCTGTGACAGGCGCGCGCGACCGCCTTGTTTGTACGACGCGATATCGAGGCGGGCGCCAAGGCGTTCGCGCGCAAATCCCACAGGCATAATTGGCCCGAAACAAACGTAGGAGCGGCTTTAGCCGCGAAGCGCCGCGCGGGCGGCGCTCGATCTCACAGGCGCTGCAATCCTCTCGGCATACACGGCAAATCACTCATACCCCCGCACCCCGGCAATATGCCGCCCAGCCACATAACCAAAGGTCAGCGCCGGCCCCAGGTTGATCCCGCCCGACGGATACCAGCCACCAAACACACTGGCCATGTCGGTACCCGCCGCATACAAGCCAGTAATGGGCTGCCCAGCCTCATCCAGCACCCGGGCATGGCCGTCAGTGCGCAACCCGGCAAAAGTACCAAAGCAACCAGGCTTTACCTTCACCGCATAGAACGGCCCGTTCTCGATCGGCGCCACACAAGGGTTGGGCCCTTTGTGCTGCGGGTCGCCCTGCTTGCGGTTGAACGGTGTGGAACCACGGCCAAACTCTGGGTCCTGGCCGTTGCGGGCATGGCTGTTGAAGCCGTTGACCGTGGCACGTAACCCGGCTGCGTCGATGCCACAGGCGTTAGCCAAGGCTTCAATCGTGGCGCCTTGCTTCAGGTAGCCACTGCGCACATGCGGCCACACCGGCAGCGGCGCCGGGCGGGCATGGCCCAGGCCGTAGCGGCGCAGGAAGCGGTGGTCGCAGACCAGCCACGAACAAACCTCTTGGTCCTGCGGTACTGCCGCGACCATGGCCGACACATAGTCGTAGTAGCCATGCGCTTCGTTGACGAAGCGCTTGCCGTTGGCCAATACACCAATGATGCCCGGCTTGCCGCGCTCGATGATGTGCGGGAAGTGGCCGACGCTGCCATCGCGGTGCGGCACCTGCGAAACCGGCGCCCAGGCCACCGGTGACTTCAGGTCGGTGGCGACCACGCCGCCGGCCGCCTCGCCCAGGCGCAGGCCATCGCCAGAACAGCCCTTGGGCGGTAAGGACAGGTTGTCGTGGCCGCTGGCATCACGTGGGAACAGCTGCTGGCGGCGGGCGCTGTCGTTGGGGAAGCCCCCCGCTGCGAGCACCACGGCGTTGGCGCGGATCAGTTGCTCACCTTGCGGCGTAGCCACCAACGCCCCGCGTACCTGGCCATCTGCGATCAGCAGGCGTCTGGCCGGTGCCGACTCCTGCAGGTGCACACCCAGGTCCTGCGCCGACTTGGCCAGGCGCGCTACCAGCGCCACGCCATTGACCAGGTGCATCGCCCGGCCATGCCGGGCCAGGTGGTACAGGTGGCGGCCAAAACGTTTGCATACGTGCAGCAAGGCCTTGGGGGAGCGGGTCATGTTGAGGAACGCGGCAAGGTCGGCGCCGGCCATGATCGGCATGCCCATGAACGAGGTTTCGCGCATGGTCTTGCGCAGGCGTGGCAGCAGGGGACCAAGCTCGCGGGCATCATAGGGCGCGGCGATCACCTGGTGCCCGCCCTGGGCCGCCCCCGGCGTGTCGCCATGCATGTCCGGGATGCCGTTGCCGTCTGCAAATTGCAACGCCGTGTGCTTCTCGAAAAACGCCACCATGTGCGGGCAGGCTTCAAGAAAGGCATCGACGCGCTCGGCGTCGTAATGCACCCCCAGTTCATTACGCAGGTAAGTACGTGGCTGCTCGATGTCTTCCACGATGCCGGCCCTGCGCGCCAGCGGGTTGCGCGGCACCCAGGCCCAGCCACCAGACCAGGCGGTGGCACCGCCGAATACCGCCTCCTTCTCCACCACGATCACCTTCTGCCCATGCCAGGCAGCCGTTACCGCCGCAGCCAGCCCGGCGGCGCCAGAACCTATGACCAGTACATCGCATTTGGTTTCGAAGGGAGCGGAAGGCATTGTGTGATTCCTGTATTGTTATTGGAACAAGGTTCCATATTCTTGTCTTCAGCGGGCCGGCCCGCAAGGGCAGGGCGGCCACATCGAGCAAGTAATGGGCGATCACCGGACATTAGCCCTGGCCCAAGCTGCGCTGGCTATCGGCGATGTGGAATCATCTTCTAGAATCCGCAAAAAACTTCAGGGACCTGTGTCATGGCTGGTAGTCAGATCGAACGCGCCTTCAGTCTTGTAGAAAGCCTTACCGGTGAGCCGCAGGGGCTGCCGTTGCAAACCCTGGCCGAGCGCCTGGACATCCCCAAGAGCGCCGCCCACCGCATGCTCACCGAGTTGGTGCGGCTAGGCTATGTGCGGCAAAACCGTGACAACAACCGTTACCAGCTGTCGGCCAAGCTGGTGGCGCTGGGCTTCCGTTACCTGTCCAGCAGCGGTGCCGACGTCATCCAGCCAATTCTCGATCGCCTGGCCCAGGACAGCGGCGAACTGGTGCGCCTGGGCGTGATCGAAGGTGCCCGCCAGACCTGGATCGCCAAGTCCCAGGGGGCCCGTTCCGGGTTGCGCTACGACCCGGACATGGGCCGCGACGCGCCACTGTTCTATACCGCCTCCGGGCATGCCTGGCTGGCCAGCCTGGGCGACGAGCAGGCGCTGCAGATGGTACTGCGCCAAGGCATTGCCGACCCTGCGCAGTTCGGCCCGAACGCACCACGCTCCACCGACGAGCTGCTCGCCTACCTGCGCCGCGCCCGCGAGTACGGCTATGCCTGGGTCGAGGAAACCTCGGCTGTCGGTACCTCGGCCTTGGCCGCCGTGGTGCGCCGCCCGCAAAGTGACGAGGTGATTGGCGTACTGAGCATCGCCGGGCCCAGTGCGCGCATGGCGCAAAGCCGCCTGGCAGAGCTGGCGCCATTGCTGCTGGCGGCAGCGCAGGAGCTGTCGGCAGCCAGCCGGGCAAGCGAGCTGTTCGCCTGACGGTGCATTTCTGGTCGATTACCGCACAGTCTGTTCTGCCGGTTCTTCTGGAAAGCTGAACTTGGTTCTAAATTGCTGAGCGTGGATTGTGGAACTTGATTTCAGAATCCGCACAACAACAATGACAAGAGGACAGGCTGTTGAACGCACCCCTACGTATCGCCCTGATCGGCGCCGGCATCATGGGCCGCCAGCATTACCAGCACTTGCTCAATGTGCCGCAGGCCCAGTTGTGCGCCGTGGCCGACCCTGGTCCGCAGGCCGAGGCATTTGCCGCTGAATGCGGCGTGCCCTGTTTTGCCGACCACCGCCAGATGCTGGAACGCGTGCGCCCCGAGGCGGTGATCGTCGCCAACCCCAACAACTTGCACGTCGCCACCGCCCTGGATTGCGTCGAAGCCGGCGTGCCGGTGCTGGTCGAAAAACCGGTGGGTGTGCACCTGGATGAGGTTCGCGCGCTGGTGGAAGCCTCGCGCCGCCGCAATGTACCGGTGCTGGTCGGCCACCATCGGCGGCACAACCCGCTGATCGCCCAGGCGCATCAGGTGATTGCCGAGGGCAAGCTGGGCCGGCTGATTAACGTCACCGCGCTGTGGCAGTTGCAAAAGCCCGACAGCTATTTCGAAACACCCTGGCGCCGCGAGCCGGGGGCCGGCTTCTTGCTGACCAACTTGATCCACGACCTCGACCTGCTGCGCCACCTGTGTGGCGAGGTGGTGCAGGTACAGGCATTTACCCGCAACGATGTGCGCGGTTTCGCCAACGAAGACAGCGCCGCAGTGCTGCTGCAGTTCGCCAACGGCGCGTTGGGTAGCCTGACCGGCTCCGATGCGGTAGCGGCGCCGTGGAGCTGGGAGCTGGACTCGGGCGAAAGCCCGGTGTACCCGCGCCAGGATGGCCAGCCGTGCTACCTGCTGGCCGGCACCCACGGGGCGCTGAGCATTCCCCAGCTCAAGCGCTGGCACTACGCCGAGGCCGGCTCGGGCTGGCACACGCCGCTGCTACAGAGCGAGGAAGACATGCCCGCAGGCGAGGCATTGACCCTGCAGTTGCAGCACTTTGTGCGAGTTGCCCGTGGTGAGCAGGCGCCGTTGATCGACGCCGCCGACGGTGGCCGTACGCTGGCGCTGATCGAAGCGATTCGCCAGGCAGCCGAAAGCGGCCGGGCCTGCGCGCCCGAGCAGATTGCCTAGTACGGCCTTTACTTTTGTTGGTGACGAATAATGACTGATCGAATTTTCTCCCTTGCCGCCCTGACAGTACTTGAGCTATCCCCGCCGGACATGGTCGAGGCAGCAGCCCGTGCCGGTTACAGCCATGTTGGCCTGCGCCTGGTGCCAGCCACCGAGCAGGAGCAGCACTTCCCATTGGTGGCTGATGGCGACTTGCGCCGGCAGACCCAGGCGCGCTTGCGCGATACAGGTATCAAGGTGCTCGACCTGGAGATCCTGCGGCTGAAGCCGGAAACCTGCGTGGCCGATTTTGAGCCGATTTTGGCGGTGGGTGCCGAACTGGGCGGCACTGAACTGCTGGTGGCTGGCAACGACCCGGACGAAGTGCGCCTGACCGAGCGCTTTGCCGCGTTGTGCGGGCTGGCGGCGGGGTACGGTATTCACCCGCATCTGGAGTTCATGCCGTGGACCGACGTGCGTGACCTGCGCGAGGCCATGCGGGTGGTAGCCAATGCCGACCACGCCAATGGTTGTGTGCTGGTGGATGCCTTCCACTTCAACCGCTCTGGCTCTTCGCTGAGCGATTTGGCGCAGCTGGCGCCGCAGCGCATGCGCTATGCCCAGCTGTGCGACGTTGCTGGCCCGGTACCGGCCGACATGGACGAGATCCTGCGCCAGGCGCGTAACGAGCGGCGCTTCCCGGGCGAGGGCGATGCTGACTTGGTTGGCCTGCTGCGCGGTTTGCCTGCAACCGTTCCGCTGAGCCTGGAAATCCCCACACGGCAGTTGCTGGAGCAGGGCATCAGCGGCGAGCAGCGCGCACGCATGGCGCTGGAGAAGGCCAAGGCGGTGTTGGCCAGGGTCTGACTTGTAGTACCTGAGTCGGGCGCGGTCCTGTGGGAGCGGCCTTGTGTCGCGACAGGGCCGCAAAGCGGCTCCGGATTTTCAGTCTCTGCGCAGATATTGCCGGAGGAGGTGGGGTGAGGGCCTCCAGTTGCATGGCTGGGGGTTTGAGGTGGTGCACAGATCGAGCGCCGCCCGCGCGGCGCTTCGCGGCACAAGGCCGCTCCCACAGTCTGTTTCGGGCCAATCAGTCCTGTGAGGTCACCTCTGTTCGCCTTGTTTGTTCCATTCGATATCGAAGGGGACGCCGTTGCGCTTCATCGATCCCCAGCCATGCACCAAGGGTGCGCGCGTCAAAGGCACAGGAATAACTGGCCCGAAACAGACTGTGGGAGCGGCCTTGTGCCGCGAAGCGCCGCGCGGGCGGCGCTCGATCTCACAGGCGATGAAAATATTGTGACAAGCACCTCGCAGCCAAGATGCCTTATCAGTGCGGCCAAAAAAAGGGCCCGCAAGGGCCCCATAGAGGTAAATGGTTAGCGCGCTCAGGCGCTCTCGACCTTGCGCGGCGCCATGAAGTACATCCACACCAGCGCCAGGAAGTACATGGCCGGGATCATGGTGAACAGCACGGCATAGTTGTTGTTGGTAGCGGTCAGTACACTGCCGACGATCTGCGTCATGAACATCCCGCCAATCGCCGCACACATGCTGCCGAAACCGAATACCGTGCTCACCAGGTGCTTGGGCGTGTAGTCCATCACCAGGCTCCAGATGTTCGCCGTCCACGCCTGGTGTGCGCCCACCGCCAGCGAGATGGCCGCCACCGCAACCCACAGGCCGCTGGCGTTGGCGGCAAAGATGACGCTGACCATGGTGCAGGCGAAGATCAGCATCGACACCAACCGCGCAGTCGTGGCACGTACACCACGACCGATCAGCCAGGAGGACAGGATGCCGCCGCCGATGCTGCCAAAGTCCGCAGTCAGCCAAATGATGATCAGCGGGATGCCCATCTGGGTCACATTGATGCCCAGGCTGTACTGCTGGTTGAGGAACGGCGGCAGCCAGTACAGGTAGAACCAGAACACCGGTGCGGTAATCGCATAGGCCACCGCAAAGGCCCAAGTGCCACGCAGGCGCAGGATGCGGCTGAACGGCACGCGGGTCGGCTCAGGTTCGTCGCCTTGCTGAATGTATTCCACCTCGCTCTGGCGAACGCTGGGGTGGTCTTCAGGGTTGTAGTACTTCAGCACCCACAACACCACCCACACCAGGCCCAGGCTGCCCATGGCGATGAACGCGGCCTGCCAGCCCCACACGGCCAGGATCACCGGCAGCAGGGCCGGGGTGACCATGGCGCCGACGTTGGTGCCGGCGTTGAACAAACCGGTAGCAATGGCCCGCTCACCCGCCGGGAACCACAGGCGCACCGTCTTGACGCATGCCGGGTAATTGGCGGCCTCGGTCAGGCCAAGGATAAAGCGGCAGACCATGAAGCCGGCGGCCGAAGTGGCCAGGCCATGGGCGCCGGTGGCCAGGCTCCACAGCAGCACGGCAAAGAAGAACGCGCGTTTTACCCCGACCTTGTCGATCAGCCGACCTTGCAGCAGAAAGCCGATCGCGTAGCCGACCTGGAACCAGAAGTTGATGTTGGCGTAGTCCATCGCCGTCCAGCTCATTTCCTTGGCCAGGACGGGCTGCATGATGCCGAGGGCGGCGCGGTCGATGTAGTTCAGGGTAGTGGCGAAGAACACCAGGGCAAGCATGCCCCAACGGGTTTTGCCGACGCCGAAGGCGCCGCGAAGCTTGTCGCCGATCGAACCCTGGGACATCCGGGGCGCGGCGGGGGTGGTCTTGGAGTGGTTCATAAACTGCTCGATTCTTGAAATTGTATTCAGCTGCGGTGCTACGAGTACGTGACCGGTTCCCAGGCAGGGGGACACGCAAGGCCGGTGCATGGTGCGCAGTGAAGGCGGCATCGTCAATTCAAGAGACGGGCTACTGTTCGGTTATCGAACGGTTGCGTTGGCCTGTAGGCGAGGCAGGGATCCACCTTAATTGAGGGTAGACGGCATTAACCCTAGTTGCTTGATGACGCAGGTCGGAAGGGGCGGGTGGTGGTCGTTGTGCTTGGCAGAGTATCGGTTGTCTACAGGTGCGGCTTGTGTGCGCAAACAGACCATGCAGTTGCCCAGCTCTCGACCTCGGTGCGGCCGTATTGCTCAATCCACGAGCGCACGGTTTTGTGCAGGGTGCTTCTGGCTTCTACGACTTCACCGGTGTACGGGTTTTTATAGTATTTGCTTTGCCGCGTTCTGTAACGTGGGGGCGGAGTAAGAAGGCGCCGTTGTTGATAGATATCGTCGAATTTGCTCGTGTTTTCGTTTTCGAGAATGGTCAGAGCTTCCCATGGGCTGAATTGATATTCGGCCAGTAAATCGTGGAGTTTGCTTTCGAACTCGAATTCGCGCCTTAGGCGGGGGTCGATTTTTATGAAATGCAGTTCGGACTTTTTGGCGGAAAGTAGCCGTTCAAGGGCGCGGAATTCGGCGAGACGTGACATGGGCTTTCTCCATTGCTTGATGGGGTTAGTGTTAGCGCCCGTTGAGCGGTAATGCAAGCAGTGAAATAATTTGAGAATGATTTTTCCTGGCTACGACGGTTTTAGTTGTTTATGGGTTTGTTTGACTTTAGGCGCCTTGTGTAAGTAAGTTCCTACGCCGCAGGCGTTAATGACTTCAAGAAGTTTCCATGGTTTTTCGTGCCTGTGAGAACCGGATTGCGATTTGGGCCGCGGAACAGCCGAATTCGCAAGCCGGGCAGGCGTTACAATCAAGGGCATCTTTTTGTTCGATTACTGCGTTTAACCGCCTTCGGTCACGTGGTCGGTATTTGCTTTTAATCAACGAGCCAACCTGGGTCGCCCTCGATCAGCGTTCCTCCGTGGTTGGTGGTGTCTCCCTCTCTTGCTGCGGGTTGGCCCTCGATGATTGTGCAGGCAGCCCCAGTTTCGATGACGGCGCCGCAACTGATGCGGTCGCCCACGCGTGCAACGGCCCTGCCATCCACGAACGTTGCGCTTGCGCCGGTTTGCACGGTGCCCTCACCATGGATCGGGCAGCTATGACGATGGCCTACGAGTACGATGGGTTTCATTTGCGCTTCCTTTTGCTTGGTTGAACAGGTGCCATTTCGAAAGCTTCTGGCGGAGGCGGGGCCGCTCGGACGTTAAATAGCCGGCAGACGCCATACCAGCAGATGGCGAGTGTGAGGTTGTAGGGGAACAGCACGGCCCAGAACGGCAGTTGCCAGTTCTTTTTGCCCTGCATTTCGCCGGGTTCGCCGGTTCGCCAAGGGGCGTAGTGACGCCAGGCTTCCGCTGGGGTCAGGCATATGGCGTGCAGTGGCCTGTGCCACCAGTTGGGTTCGCCGGGCGGCGGGAGTTTGTCCGGGCCGTGGTCCATGAAATGGCGGAGGTATTCCCAGACTTCGGCGACGTGTTTGACGCCGGGTTCGGTGGGTTCGTTGCTGTCGACCCAGAGGCAGTCTTTTTGGTGCAGGCTGCCGTCCTCACGGCGAGGGGCGAAGGCGAGGGCGTAGCTGGTGCTGAATGATGAGCCTCCGAATTCAGTGCGTTTGAAGATGCCTCCGCCGGTATTGTTCCAGTCAAAGACTAAAGTCTTGCTCAATCGTTGGTAGTAAATCTTTTGGGATGTTCGGTTGAAGCAGAAGCTTGACAATCCTTTAATGAAGTATATTCGGTAGGCCAGAAATGGTAGAAAGATGAAAGGGCCAAGAATGGTCCCAGCGATCAAGATAGGGCTGAAAGTGTAAGGCCCCCACGCTTCGCTGGTCAATAAGTCAGGATAGAGGACAATCATCAGTGCGATAATCAATGCGCAGTACAACTTTCCCATAAAAACTGAGTCTGTAACCCAGGGGTTTCGCAGGCATAAAGTATTTTCTGATGAATTTGATAGCTGTCCGCTAATGGCGGGTTTATGTCCTGAGTTCGATGTTGTATTGAATAGCCAGATAGTTGACAAATTTAGCGCTCCAGGCGAAATGTTGACTGTGTTTCATTGTCTTCGTCCAGTCCTTGGTTAGCACTGTAAGCTAGATACAAAGAGACATGGCCCTGATTGGATAACGTGTTCTCGAAGTGCAGGACCAAACCGGCAGCTACAAGGTGGCCAGTGGGGGCGATTGGGAATACATCCATTCCTTGAGCGTCACGAAACGTGCTTAAGCTTCCTGACCATTCGCTTACTCCCAATACGAAACCTGGCAGCAGCACTGTAAATTCGGCTGTTGGCTGAGGTGTGGCTACTTCGTTGTGCGTGATGGCAGTCCAGTTTGGCGGTGCCCAGTGATCGTTATCGTGCCATTGCGTGTCTACGCTGCTCACACCGAGTGATAGGGCCTGGTCAGCTGAAAGTAGTTTTGGCCCGTAGTGCTCGTTGTGCCAAGCTTTGATTTCCGCGTCCAACGAAGGGAATGCAGGCACCTTTTTTTCATAGTCCAATGTAATTTCAGGGCGGGCCTCGCCATCGTTATTGCGATTGCCGAAAATACTGCGGACTGCCCAAAATTCAATAGGGTTGTGGAGGTGTTCGTGGGCTTTGGCATGTAGGTAAAGCCCACCAGCAATAATTGCGACCCCTACGAGTACAAGCGCTGCTGCGGCCCATCCGGCGAAAGGCACGACTGAAGTTGCGCCAGCAACTGCAAGTCCAGCCTCAAGGACGACAGCAGAACCAACAGCCATGGTTAAGCCACCCGTCATCGTGTATGCAGCAGCCGCTACATTGCCGTTAGCTCTCTGACTCCTTGCCTTGAAAGCATCAGAAAGGAAACTAAATGCGATTGCCGGGTATCCTGCTAAGCGCGCGTAGAGATTACTGCTTAAAAACTTGATAATCCCGTTACCGAAGGCCATCCCTGGGGCGGTTGAACTTAGCCTCAGCATCACGGCTTTCTGCGTTGCCCGCACGCTCACCAGCGTCGCCGATGCCGCACCGATTACCCCGAAAATCGATGAAGCGAACCCCATCGTGTATTCCGGAGCATCGCTCTGCTGCACGCTGTTGTAGGCGGTCTTGAGCGAAATCACGTTGAACCACAACATACCCGCGTTCAAGCCACCGCCGATGCCCGATGTCAGCATCCCGAGGAAGTTGGGCTTCACGCGCGCGGTGGTGGTCAGTTCGATTGAAATAGTCCGGCTTCCCGAGATACGCAGTTCTTTCATCTCTTCAACCTGCGCCATGCCACTCTTCAAGTACTTCTGTACCTCCTGGCTAAACGGGTTTTCCGCGATGGCCTGCTCGGTGATCCGGTAGCGCGCCGCCAGCAGCCCCAATGCTTTCTCGGCATTGCCCTCACGCGCCGCCAACAGCACCTGCTGACGCAGGCCATGGCTGGCGTCCCAACGGGTCTGGCCGCGCAGGCGCTTGAGCACCACGGTACTGACCGCCTGGGCGGTGAGGTCGGTAATGCCGGCCATGGCCGGGAAGCGGCCGGCCAGGCCTTCGATCACGTTGTCGCTGGCGCCGAACAAGCTGCCGGTCGCATCCGCCTTGTCTTTGAACGGGTTGAACGGCGCCAGGGCGGTGTAGAGCGGGCTGTCGTGCTGATCCAGCCACTGCTCAAGGCGTTTGAGCCGCTGATCCTGTGCTTCGGTACCGGGCGCTGGCTGGCCCATCGGCTGAATCAGCAGCGCCAGTGAAATTTCCAGCCCACGGGCGGACGCGATTTCATCACGGTCGTAACAGGCCAAGGCCGCAGCCAGGCTGTAGGGGTTATCGACATGCTGGGGTTCGGCGGTGCCGAGCCAGGCGTCATGATCGTTGCTGGCTTGCAAGGCCTGGTTGCGCAACGCGATGATCCGACGTTCCAGCTCATCACGCTCGGTGAGGAAGCGCCGATACTTGGCGAGGTCGAGGCGCTGTGCCAGGCGGGCGCCGTTGGGGGAGTAGTCTTGATGGGTGAGCGCCTGGAAACGTGACTCGGACGGCGACAGGGCGGGGCCGCGGCGCTCGGTGCCAAGCCGGAACTCGGCGAGGTCCAGTGAAGGTGCATCCGCGGGGTACAGGCTTTCCAGCGTCTTGTTCAGCAGCATGGCTACCAGGTTGCGATGGTGGAAATCGCGGCTTTGCACGCTCAACTGCTCGGCATCCAGTTGGTAGCACGCCGGCACGTGCTCTTGTTCGGGCCCTGGTGCAGGCTTCGTGTGTTCCAGCTGCTCGGCGGGCATCAGGTCGCGCAGTTGGTGCTGGTAGGCCGATACCGTCAGGCTCAGGTCCAGGGCCATGCCTTCGGCATCGGCGAGCGCCACCACTACCGGTACCTTCGGCTGGGTGTAGGGGTAGTGGCGGCCGATGGCGACGAGGTTGCCGATGGGCAAGGTTTCGTTGATCGGGTCGCTGCTCCAGGTCAGGGGCATGCGCCATTCGGTGGGCTTGAAGTCTTCGACCCAGGTTTGCAGGGCACTGACCGGCAAGACATGGGGCTGGGTTGACGGCGCCTGGTTGCCGGTTATCAGCTCGGCCATGTCCAGCTGGCGCATATGCCGTTTGCGCAGGGCTGGCGAACCGGTGATACGAGCAGTCATGGCGTTGGTCCACAGGTGTGGGCTGTAGCCGATCCACACTTCCTTGGCGGTATCCGGGCAGGTGTCGGCCCACACCCAGCCCATGGTCCGGCTGGACAGGTAGCGATCACGCAGGTGGTAGTCGTCCAGCCCGCGGTAGCGCAGTTCCTTGTAAAGGCCGGCGCCGACGTACTCGTGAATGACCAGCTTCTCGCCCAGGGCGCCTTTCATGAACACGTAGACATAGCCCGGGCGCAGCGCGCGCAGGGTATAGGTGGAGTGTTGCAGCGGCCCGAAGCCTTGTTCCAGGTTGAAGCCTGCATCGGCATAGCGGCAGGCGGGCATGTCGCCGGTGCGTGGCACGATGGCATAGCGCACTGGCAGGATGGGGATGCGTGCACTGCAGGCGGGTCCGGAGGTGGCGCTGCTGACACTGGCGTCATTCATGGGCGGGCTCCTTGCTTTCGATCAAAGCGTGCAGTTCGCGAAGGCGACCTTGAGGTGACTCTTCGAGGTTGGTGTAGATCTTCCCGGCCTCTTCGTTGCTCATGAGCCACATGTGCCCGGCCATCAGCCTGATAAACTGCCCGGCGACTTCCTCGTCGCGAAAGTTGAGGGCTTTCAGTTGCGGCAGCAGGGTTTCAATCCAATGCCTGATATCGGCCAGCGTGTGGCTGTCGTGTTGTGGCAGGGCTAATACCTCGTGGGCCAGCGTGAGCACAAAGTGTTCGTGCATGCCTGCTTGCAGCCGCTCAAGTTCAAGCTTGCTCAGCAGTAACGGGGCTTGCGAAAAGGAGCGGGCAGAGGTCGGGCTGCGCTCAAGCGTTTTCCACTCGTGGGCCGGCCCCCAGTTGACTCGCCAGGCCAGCGAAGTCACAGGCCCGAGCCAGGTCGCCCGATGGTCGCCATCCAGCGCATCCAGCCAGGCTGCAAGGTGGTCCGGTTTGAACTGAAAAGTGGCCAGCCCCTGATCCGCAAGCGAGACCTGTACAAGGCTGGTGAAATGGTCTGCCAACTCGGCAAGGCCAGTATCGGCATCGAGCGCGATGGCGCCACCAATGGGCATCCAGGTGGAGATTGCATGGGCAAGCAGTTCGGGCGCGTCTGACACGTTTACCAGCAACGGCCCAAAGTCATAGCGGTCGTCGTCCACAGCGCTGCGCCGCCACAGCCACGCATGCTGGGTGTTACGGCTGACTTGATTGATAAGCTCAATCACCGAAGGGGCATAGGCCGGGACCAGCTCACCATTTTCGAGTATTTGAGATATTGGCCTATAGGCCCAGTACTCGATCGCGCGGGTCAGGAGCAGCAGAAAGCGCGCGCTGTTCCCGAAATGCGCGCCTGGCAGTGTGTTTGAGGCCGCTGTTTTCATCGGCCTGGCCCTCTGATGCAGCGGCAGTCGGGCAAGGGGCAGGAGCCATCGGGGCGGCGCCCGCACTGACGATCCAGGGGCTTGCCAGTGACCGGCGCGCCACTGATGGAAAAGGGGTTGCTTGCCCCACCGGCCGATTGGAGCAATTGGCCGTTGATACGTATTGTCGGGCTGTCCAGGGTGATGCCTGCTTCATCGATCTGGATGGAGCCGCCAGGCCCCTGGATGATCACAGCTTCCGCCGTGCGCAGCTCATAGCGGCGGGTGCGCCTGCGGATTTCGCCGCGGGCTTCAAGATCGGCATGGCCTTCGACCTGCTGCTCGAGGTTGCCGCCAATGCTTATGTGGTGATTGGCTGTGATCTGGTCGTGGCGGTGATTGCCGATGGTTTCAATACGGTCCTTGGCGATCTTGATGGTCTGGTTTCGACCTATTTCGAGAGCAGCGTCATGCCCAATGCTGACGCGCTCATCATTGCCGACCGTCTCGGTACGGTCATGGCCAATCAGAATCGACTCGTCGTTGTTGACCTGTTCCTTGCGGTCGTTGCCGACCTGGGTGGTCTCATCGTGCTTGACCACAATGTTCTGGTCTTTCTGGGCGTGGATGAAGACCTCTTCCTGGCCCAGTTCATCTTCAAAGCGCAGTTCATTGAAGCCATCGCCCTTGTGGGTCTGGCTTTTGATCGTCATGCGCGTCTTGTGCTGGGGCAGGTCGTAAGGCGGTAGCTGATCACCGCAGTACGTGCGCCCGGTAATCATCGGCTGGTCAGGGTCGCCGTTGACGTAGTGGATGATCACGTCCTGGCCGATGCGTGGAATAGCCATCGAACCCCAACTGCCGCCGGCCCAGCCTTGCGATACCCGTACCCAGCAGGAACTGAATTCGTTGCCCTGGCTCTCGCGGTCCCAAGGGAAGCTGACTTTGACCCGGCCCCATTCATCGCAATAGATCTCTTCACCACGCGGCCCGACGACGGTGGCCATGTGTGGCCCATCGACGCGAGGTTTGTCCAGAGGGGCAGGGCGCCACTCCGTTCTACCGGGGACAAGCTGTGCAACTTGAAAGTAGCGTGTGCTCTGATCGACGCCAGCGGCTTCTTCTTGCAGGCTGGTGAACTGGCTGCCTTCATGAGTGACCGTAGTGACTCGCCAATGCACGTTGAAATCAGCGCGCGGGTGGCCCGCAAGTGTAAAACTCAGGCCGGGCTGCAGGCGTGCATCGTCACCCTCTACTTCGGCGATACGTACATCGTGGCGTAGTGCGGTGATGCGGTTTTCGGTGAATGGCTTGCCAACGGCATCGCGCTTATAGCGGCCTGGGTAATCGAAGCATTCGTAGTCAGCAGACTGATGCTCCAGATAGCGGCCGGAGGCTCTGTGTTCCTGGCGGTAGGCAGGGTGGGTAAAGGTGTAGTCGCGTTGCACCTGGCGTGCGGTACGCACCTGTTCGCTGTAGCACAGGCGTCGCAAGCAGGGGGTTGCCTGGGCGCCACCGCTGTTGGATCGGTACAACACGCTGTAGGCGTTGGCGGGCTCCTCGTCGTTGGCAAAACCTTCATCCTCGTAGAGGGCGGAAGATGGGTGGCATGGGATGTTCCCGAATGTCAGTAGCCGGTCGGTAATTATGAGTTTGTGGTGTTTTTCAGTATGTTCAAAGCGGTAGACAAAGCCTTCTTCAGCCAAGAGACGAGCAAAGAAATCGTAATCGGTTTCTCCGGCCTGGACGCAGAACTCCCGAACCTGATGGTCGAAACCTTTGCCAATTTGGTATTGGCTAATGCCTTGGCGCATCAATATCAGCTCTAGAATTTGCGGGACGGTCTTTTGCTGGAAGATACGCCAGTTCGAACGTAGGTTGGCTCGTGCCAATTGCGGTTCGACGACTGCGCTATAGCGTGTGCGATGAGGGCCGCTATCGGCTTGCTTGAATGTGCTGATCAAGCCATGGACACGGCGCAGTGGTCGGTTTGCGCGCGAGATGGTGAACAATGCAGGCTTGTCGAGTAATTGCCCGAAGTCTACGTCGTGCTCATGGCTGATCAGCTCAAGCTTTAATTGGTAGTTGCTGCTGATACCTTCGTTTAATGTGAAAGAAACCACCTCGAAGGCTAATCGGCTGGCGAGCGGTTGAAAGCTGTAATACAGATCGGATTGGCTAGGCATGATAACTCCTTGTCCGCCGTCTGATGGTTTTCAGGTGTCCGGGCAGCGAGGCTGCCCGGAACATCCCATGCCTTAGGCGAATGCCTGGATTTCAGGATTTCTGCCAGTCATCGGACCCTTCAGTTCCGCAAATTTCGTGGCACTCAGTGATTTTTCGATACGAAAACCAAAGTTCTACCTCTTGATGTCGTGGCGTTGTTGTAATCTCTTGCGCGTGAGGCTGTTCTGTCCTCATTTTAATGATTGTCGCGTCTGTGAGTGTTGTCGTGTAATAGTGCTCGTTAGGGTTTTCGCTGGTGGCGCGGAATTGTTTGATTGTAACTTCCGGAAGCAGCTCTGCCTTGCAGATTGACTCCAGCAATAATGGCTTGGATTTGTTCGTTGTGAAGGTAACCTTGTACGGCCCATGCACGCGCTTGCCTGAAGGTTGGCCGTTTTGTGGGTCGATAGGCGTATTAATTTCGTGTTCAACTTTTTGTAACATGATTTCACTTTCGAACTCGGATTGGTAGATGTTGCCAATCGACTCCACAGTGCTTGCGCCTTCGCTGATATTGCCTTGCACTTTACCTGTGATTTTTAAATAAGCTGGTGATGCCATGATGTACTCCAGTTGCAGTGGTTATGCATGCCCTTTTAACGGGGCATGGCCATCGGGGGCGATGGGCTTGTTGACGAGATGGGTGTCTCGCTATTTTTTATAGAGGTGTTGTGCATGTAACGGATTCTTACTTTTGTAAAATGCCGTTCAGTGTTTCCAGAACCTCGGTGGTGATCAGGTGCAGGCGATAGCTGTAGATCCCATAGGCCACTGCCATGGCAAGAACGGAAATCACCAGAGGGCTCCACCATGGCCATATCCGAGTCATGCGGAAGTTTCGCGGGGCTACATTGGTGTAGGGGTCGCATACTTCTTCCGGGGTTGGCCCGCGCAACTCGCGAAGCATCCCGTGAAGTTGGTGAATGAGCGCTTTCAGTGTTTCTTCACCTTTCGGCGCAATGGCGTATTTGCCCTTCAGGCCCAGGCACAGCGCGAAGTACATGAACTCCAGTACGTCCTGATAACGCGCGGGTTCCTGCATCAGGCGGGACAGCACCGTGAAAAACTTTTCCCCACCCCAGGTTTCGTCGTGGAAGATGCTGAGCAGTGGTTCCTGGCTCCAGCAGCTGTTCTTACCCCAAGGCCTCTCCATCACCGCTTCATCAATGTACAGGCACAAGGCGTATGAATACGCCAACGTCTGGGCGGGCTCGTAGCCGTGTTGGCGCATTTCTTCCTGAATGTTTTCGATCTGGTTGCGCACTTTCCGGTGTACAACTTTGATGTTTGGCAACTCATCCAGCGTGCGCAGGCGTATGACCAGGCCGAACAGCGGGGCAGCAGCATCCAGCATCAAGTTGTCGTAGTTGCCCCGTAGCCTGAATTCCGGATCAGCCGGGTAGCCTTCATGAACGGGCTCAGGATTAGGCTTTTGCTCGGCGGCTGCGGACGTTGTCGAAGCGGGTGGAGCATTGGGTAATGGTGTCTTGAGCTTCGAGTGCAGCCGTGCGCCTTCGCCATTTGCGATATCGGTGGGTGCATTGTTGATCTCTTCCATGTTACTCACTCCGGATTGCCCAGAACTGCAGCTCAAGGCCAGGGAAGTCCCCCGCGATGTGAATACCGAAGCCGTTCGCCGACTTCATGCAAGCCCACGCCGGGTCGCGTCGATCGAGTTCGAAATAGCTGAAGCCTGCATGGAAGGGCAGATCGCGTGGTGCCACCGGTAATGGGGTCAAAGGGATGCCAGGCAGTTGCAACGGCACCAGTTCTTCCAGTGATTCGAGTGAAGTGACTTTGACCTTCTGAACGAACATCTGGCGTAGCACTTGAGGCGGCACTTGGGCACGGACAGCGACGATGAAATCGGCCACATCGATCAGCCGGCGGTCCTCCAGTGTGGTCGTCATCACGCCATAGGCCCGCGTTACCAGTGGCAGCGACACGGCGCGCGGTTGCAGCACCGTACTGAGTGCCCGACGTAGCGTGTCCTCCAGCGGCTTGAACGAAATGCGCAGTGCGGTGTGGTGATAGGCCGGGTAGTCGTGCGGCAGCCGGCTCTCATCAGTGAAGGTCACGAACTCGCCGCAAGCCTGGCTCATGCACAGGTAGAGCTGTTCGGGGTGTGTCTGGGCTTGTCTGGCCAGGTGCTGAAAACATGGCCACCAGCGGTTCATGGCTTGCAGCAGGTTGAAATCGCGGATGTCGGCGATGCCCGACTGGTTGGCACCGCCAATGCGTGCGGCGAGGTTGCGCGCCCGTTCACGTAGGGTATTGGTAATTTCTTCAAGGAAGCGTTGCAGCGCTGGCACTGCCCGCACCGACACGCAGGTGGGGTAGAACGCTTCATCCAGCTGCAGGCTGCCATCGGGGCGGCGTTCCAGAATGCGCGCCAAGGCCAGGCGGGTATAGGCGCTACTGTCGTCGGTCTGGCGTTTGAGTTGCAGGTTGGGGACGGCGATGTCGACCTGCGCCAGGTCGCCATCAGCGGTATGGGTATCTTTGACTTCCTGCGCCTGGGCAAGGTAGCGAAAGTTGGCGGCATTGTCGGGCCAGCTGACCTCTCGGCCACCCTCTGTACGCAATGGCAGGCATAGATATACCTCGCTGTTTCTTGAACCGTCATCGTCGACCTCCAGCGGTGGCGGGGGCGGAAGATCTGCGGGGATATCGAACACAGTGCCGTCCGGCATGACACCCCGTGCCCGGGTGATGGCGATTTTGCCCAGGCTCAGGTATTCGTCGTTCAACTGAAGTTCGCTGAAACCGTAAAAGGCAGCATTGAGGCTTCCAAGGCGTTGATGCAGGGCCGCTTCACTGGCCCGGGCCGCTTGCTGGAAATGCTGCGGTTTTACGTACAGGCCCTCGGGCCAGAGGACAGGGTTACGTGTACTCATGAGCACTCCGTGTCAGCGTGAGCAGGCGAAAAGGGCAGGGCTGGAGACGGCATCAGTCTTCCTCCTTGAGCAGCAGTTGCGTGTCGTTGAGCAGCACCGACAAAATGATCTTGTAGCCACGTGGGGGAATGCGCAGCACTTGGCGCCAGGTCGCGTTGTCCTGGTTTCGGTAGTCGCCGATCACTGCAACGAAGCGGGTCTCTGCCTCAATGGGTGCAAAGGGGATGAACTTGAACTGGCCGGGGCGCAACAGGTAGTCGTCATCACGGATGTAGGAACTGCGCAGGGCCTTGGCGGGGTCTTTGTCCAACAGCTGATAAACGCTATTACGTAGCAGTGAGTCGTCGCGTAACTGCAGGATCTTGATGGCCATGGGCGTAGCGACCGACTCTGTGGCCACGGTCGTCGTGTGCGGCAGAGTCAGCACTACCGTCGGGTCGTCGTAGCTGCCGGGCGTGCTCTCTTCCAGGGCGGAACGAGGCAGATTGCTGCCATTGTCCTCGTCCATCACGACAGGCGAGATTGCAGGAAATTGTTTCTGAAGGTATTCGAATAACGTCCCGACTTTTTCGGTCAGGGCCTCGGGGTCACCCGCACTCAGGCTGACAGCGTAAGGGCTGGGCTCCAGGGCGCTCTCATGCTCGGCGTCGACGTCGAGGCTGTTCGGGTTGCCGTTGAGGGTAGGGCTGGCATTGATGCTGAATGCAACCTCGGTTGGGTGATCCTTGGGCGGCCCAATGGGTAACGAATGATCCATGACCACTTGGCTCATTCTGCTCAGGGACGTGCACCCCGAAAGCCCGATCAACGCGGCCATAAGGGCGACTGCGAACGGTTGCTGCGTCATGAGCGTTCTCCTGATATCAGGCGCTGCAGCGGGTTCTCTCGCTTCAACTCCGCAGCCATCTCTGCATCCAGTGCCACCAAGGGATCCTTGCCTGGGGCCGTTTCAAAGATTGAGCAGATCTCCACGGCAGCCTGTGCGGTTGGAGGTTCGGCTTGCCACGCTTCGGCCGGAACATCGGCTATCAGCTGGTCGAGTACTCTCAGGCCGGGGTTGAACAGATCCGTCAGCGAGCGTGCATCGGTTTGTGAAAACTGAACCTGCAACCGATAGGCGCCGATACACAGTTGGTCGCCCTCAACAAGCCGCCTTGGCGTGAGTGCCCCCAGGCTGAGGGCGCTGTCGTTCAGGTAGGTACGGTTGCAGTGGTCTACCACGCAGAAGCTGCCCTCGATCCAGCGGATTTCGCAGTGGATGGGCGCAACGGTCTGGGCACGGTCATTGATCTGCCAAGTGGCCGCTGCGCTGCCGATGGTGCCGCCTGTGCTATCGAACTGGTGCCGAGCAGTAACGCTGTGCTGCAACTGGTCGAGGTTGGTGATGCTCAAGGTCAATGTACTCATGAGCGCCCCCGGAACCGCACGACGGGGCTGATCTGGCCGTGGCGATCGTTTACAAAGCTGGTCCAACCCAGATATGCACCTTGGCTACGGTGCAGGCAGAAGGGCGAAAGTGCATGTTGCTTCAGGCGCAGTTCCAGGTCGTAGGCCAGGCCATCGCGCAACAGGAAGTCGATCAGCGCGCGCAAGCGGCCAAAATTGATGCCGCTGGGCAGCAGATCGCGCAATTGCGCCTGGTCCAGTTCGCTGATCACGATGGTGAACTTGCTGCTGCGGGTACGCGTGCGGCTGCCGACCATGAAGGTGCGACCCAGTTCGCCGTTGCTACGGCCAAGGCATACGAGCTGCTTCGCTGAAACGGGTACTGAGCGCGTTTCGAATTCCCGGATCTGTACATGCTTGAGGTCGAAGCAATGGGCAATGATGCCGGCCACGGTCCCCGGTGCACGGCTGCGGCTGGCAATGACGCCAGCGAAGCTGAGCAATCGGCTCCACGGCAGTGCCGTATCCCCTCGCAGCTGTTTGTCGTTCAGGCCGAGCAGGGCAAAGATGTACTGTGAGAAACCATCGGTGGCACCGGGTTGAAAGCGGATGTAGTAGCGATATTTACGCCAGATACGGTGCAGCAGGCTGAGCAGGTAGTGATTGAAGAAGTCGAAAAATGCCGGGCGCACACCGATGCCCTGTGCATGCTCGTATGCCACTTGTTCAAGGTAATAGGAGGGCAAGGGCGAGTCGGTACCGTGCAAACCCATGAAGGTGGTGCACACGCGATAGCGCCGTTCTTCGCCGGCCATGCGTTCGGCTTTGTATACGTCCGAAACGGGAAAGGCCAGCCGTGGGTCGCTGGCGAGTCGCACGCGCAACCGGGTGGCCTCACTTGGCCAACGCGGTTCAAGGTCGTCACCGAATAGCCCATGCAAACGCTCCAATAGCTGGAAGAAGTTGTATTGGTGTGCTTCGGCGAGCAGCTTGTCGGCTAGATCAGCGGTTGTTTGCCGGTCTGGATTGGCCATGTGTAATGCTCGTTGTTGGTAGTGTTGATTACTTCCAGCTGATGGAAGGAATTGATGCTGGCGTACAGGGCAAAGAAGTGGGCGAGTACGCAGCTGAACAGGTACAAGTCGCCTTCGCAGAGGAAGGCAGCCTGGTCCAGCTTCAGCTGGGTGTGCAGGCCGCGAACGGGCTGCCCCTTGATCAGCCAATCCAAGGGAGCTGTGTGGATTTCGCGGATGCCGTCCAGTTGCTTGGCGGTGGTGCGTGTTTGCTGTATGTCGTGCAAGGCGACGAAGTCATAGGCACGGATGACCGCTTTCAGTGGCTCGACCGAGAGCAGCGACAGGTAGTTGAGCGACATGTTGGAAATCAAGGCCCACTGCAACTGGCCATCCAGCACCGGACGACAGGGTCGGGTGGGTGCGCAGATGTTGGTGTAGGTAGCCAGGGGCGGCGTGGCTTCGGTTACCACGTTGATGTCATCGACGCTCAACGCCAGCGGCAGGTCGCGGTTGCTGCAGGTCAGGTCGATGGAGGCCGTTTCCAGCTCACCGATGTACGCATTGGCATCGGCGCGCACGAAAGCAATGCGATGCGTGACGCCATCGCCGCTCAGTGAGTCTTCGAGTGTGTAGCGGTAATACAACGCCGTGCGCCCTTGGACATGTTCGATTTCGTGGGCGAACGACTCGAAGGGGCGGAAGGTTCTGAGGTGCTCGCCGGTGCTCCCGTCTGGCGTGGTACGGGTGCTGATAACCTCATCGACGCTGAAGATCTCGTAAGCCAATGGTTGTGCACCTTTGGGCTTGAGCTCGACCTGGGCAACCTCACTGGAAAGGTCGATGGGCTCGGCGCTGTGTTTGAACAGGTTGACTGCTGGTGTGCAGAACAGCCTGAAATCTGCTTTGCCAACACGCAGTGAATCAGGCAACTGGCGGGTGAAGTGGAACTCGATATCCACCTGCTGGCTTTGCTCCGCGGGCCACAGCCTGTCCAGCCCGGTGAGAGTGAAAAAGTGAAACCGCTGCGGGAAAATGAAGTATTCCTGCAGGATCCGGTAGCCATCGAATACGTTCTGCGGATAGGGCAGCAGGGCTTCGTCAGGGCTGAAGCCTGGAAAGGCAATGCTGCTGGCCGGCAACCGGCGAACCTCGCCATTGATGGTTACGCTGACATGCTTGAGGTATTGCGAGAGCCACAGGTACAGCGTGCGGGCGGTGCGGTGATCGCCACTCAGGTGAAGGTCGAGGCTGGCACAGCCCAAGGTATCCAGTGGTCGCTCAACCATGGTTTGAAGGCCGATGTGAACCACGGAACTGTCCAGGGTCTGTGTTGCGCCAACCGCGCCGATTTCGAACGGATGAATGTTTACCGCTGTGCAGGTGCGAAACTCACAGGCGACACCGTCCACGGGTTTTGAGAACAACCTTGAGCCTTTGGGGATTTGTTGTGACTGGCTGAGTGATTGCTTGCGCGGCGTGAACTGGATGTTCGTTACACTGGGCAGCGGCCGAAGGTAGTTGGGCCACAGCAACTGCAGCATGGGGTGCGTCAGCTCTGGCAGGTCGTCTTCCAGCTTGAGCCGTAACTTGGCCGTCAGGAATGCAAAGGCTTCCATCAGCCGTTCGACATCAGGGTCGCTCGCGCCGTTGCCAAGAAACCGGGCAAGTCGCGGATTGTCCTTGGCGAAGTCGTTACCCAGTTCATGCAGGTAACGCAGCTCTTCGCTGAAACGGTCCTTCAGAGACATGTCTCACCTCACTCGGGTATGGCGGTTGTGCCCGTTCACCAGAAGTTCCAGTTGCAGCTGCTCCGTGTGGTTGTTGACCTGCACCTGACAGTCCAGCCTGAAATGCAGCTCCAGCGGTGCGTGGCAATCCGGAACTGCTTTGAGCGCGCGCACCTGAATGCGTGGTTCAAAGCACTGGATAGTGCGACGGATATCAGTACTCACCTGCTCAAGCAGGTCACCGTTGCTTGCGTCATGCCCATTGAAATCAGCCAGGCCCAGCTCAGGGCTGCTCTGCGAGCAACCCTTGCGCGCGTTGAGCAGCGTTTCGAGGTGGCGTTTGATGGCGGCGAATTTGTGTGCTGCGCTCTCCTGCCGAGACGGCATCTGGGCGACTGTCGGATCCGCCATCAAGCGATCAAAGAAAGCACTCATTGCGTGTCGAGCCGCCCGACCAGAGAGATCTCGAAGTTTGCCCCCATGTATTTGAAGTGCGGGCGTACGGCGAGTGATACCTGATACCAGCCTGGATCACCGGCAACGTCCGATACCTCGACCTTGGCAGCGCGCAGCGGGCGACGGCTGCGTACATCGGCAGAGGGGTTTTCCTGGTCGGCGACGTATTGCTTGATCCACGTGTTGAGCTCGGACTCAAGGTCGCGTCGTTCCTTCCAGCTGCCGATCTGCTCGCGCTGCAGCACCTTGATGTAGTGGGCCAGCCGGTTGACGATGAACAGGTAGGGCAACTGGGTGCCGAGCTTGTAGTTGGTCTGTGCTTGCAGGCCTTCAGGGGTCTTGGGGAAGTTCTTCGGTTTCTGTACCGAATTGGCCGAGAAAAATGCTGCGTTGTCGCTGTCCTTGCGCATGGTCAGGGCGATGAAGCCCTCTTCGGCCAGCTCGAATTCCTTGCGGTCGGAAATCAGCACCTCGGTAGGGATCTTGGCCTGCAATTGGCCCAGCGACTCGTACAGGTGCACTGGCAGGTCTTCGACGGCACCACCGGACTGCGGGCCGATGATGTTCGGGCACCAGCGGTAGCGGGCGAAGCTGTCATTGATGCAACTGGCCAGCAGGAAGGCGGAGTTACCCCACAGGTAGTTGTCGTGTCGGCCAGCGATGTCTTCTACGTAATTGAAGCTCTCGATCGACTTTTCTTCTGGGTGGTAGGCAGAACGGAGCATGAAGCGTGGCCCGGTCAGTGCGGTGTGGCGGGCGTCTTCGCTTTCGCGGAAAGCGCGCCACTTGGCATGCCGTGGGCCGGCAAAGATGTCCTTGATCTCCTTGAGATTGGGTAGCTCTTCAAAGCTGCTGAGGTTGAAGAACTCCGGTGAGGGGGCCGCGAGGAAAGGTGCATGTGACATGGCGCCAACGGAGGCCATGTAACTGAGCAGTTTGATATCCGCAGAAGAGGGACCGAAGTTGTAATTACCGACCATGGCAGCAACCGGTTCACCACCAAATTGGCCATAGCCGGCAGTATAAACGTGCTTGTACAGGCCGCTGCATGTGATATCGGCCGCATTCTCGAAGTCATCGAGCAGGTCTTCCTTGTTGACATGCAAGACCTCTAGCTTGATATTTTCGCGGAAGTCCGTCCGGTCGACCAATAGTTTCAGGCTGCGCCAGGAAGACTCCAGTTGCTGGAACTGAGGCTGGTGCAGAATGGCATCCATCTGCTTGCTGAGGACCCGGTCCAACTCTGCAATCATCTGATCGACGCGATGTTTGTTGATAAGTTGATCTGGGTCATTGTCTTTGAGGACTTCGGCGATAAAGGCAGATACACCCTGGCGGGCAATCTGGTAGCCCTCCTGAGCGGGTATCAACTTGGTTTCTGCCATGATCTGGTCGAGTAAGGTAGCGTTGTTCAACGTTTCGCTCGTTGCATCAACGGTTGCAGTAGTGCTGCTTGGCTTCGGCATAGGGACGCTCCGTTGTCTCAGTCTTCTTTTGGCGCCTCAAGCACCAGGTCGAGTTCTTTGGCGAGTTGTCTGCGGGCGTTTTCGTCATTCAACAGGTGCTGCAGTTGTTTGCGGAATGCCGGTACGTTGCCCAGTGGGCCTTTCAGGGCAACCAGCGCTTCACGCAGTTGCAGCAGTTTGTTCAGCTCCGGTACCTGGCGTGCGATGCGGTCGGGCCCGAAGTCGTTGATCGACCTGAACTGCAGGTTGACCGCCAACTCGGCATCTGGGGCCGCGCTGAGCATGGAGGGCACGGACATATCCAGGCGCACCTCGGCGTCGTTCAGGACATTGTTGAATGTGTGCTTGTCGATGCCCATGACTGCACGGTCTTCAAGGGCGCGGTGGTCATCCAGGCCAAAGTCGCCCAGAACAAGCATCTTGTGTGGTAACTCTACTTCCGCCTGTTCATCGCTGGTGGCGGGTACATATTTGATGTTGATGCGCTCTTTGGGCGCTACGGAGCCGGAAGATTTGCTCATGGCCTCATATCCTTTTCTGTTTGCACTCTTTATGTAGGAAGCTTCCTACAAGTCTGCGCTTATCAATAAACGCATGACCGCTTCTGGTTTTCCTTGTGCGTAAAAACCATGCGCTTGAAGTGCGTTGTGAGTCGAGCGGTAAGATGTAAAAAAATATTTGTTTGTATTACCTGTTTGCGATGGACTAGTCTCTGGGCGCTTTCTCTCGGCTTGATGGTTTGAGTGTTGATGGGTGTGGCGGAATGAGTTTGTAGGAAAGTGCGACATGTCACGTAGGATGTATATGCTATTGCAAGGAGGGTGAACTTAAGATGAATGTCCGCTATTCCTGTGCTGTTATCTCGTTGATGTTTTGTCTACCGCTGGCGTTCGCAAACCCGGTACGGGATTGCCCTCGGATCGTGTCTAACGTGGAGCGTCTGGCGTGCTTTGATGAAGCAGCAAACACACCTGCCCATGCAGTAAAGCGGCAGTGGTCAACCCCTGAGCAAGAGGCGCCCAGCGTGCTACGGGTGATGGCAAATGAAACCGCGCGAGGCCCACATGACCTGACCTTTCTCGCCAGTGCCGGTGAAGAAGACTGGCGGACGCACGGGCTGGTGATATCAGCACCGGCAATTGCGTCGGCCGAGCCACGCTCGTACCTGGCAATCAGTTGCATAGAGAGCATCTCGAGACTGCAGTTGATTACCGGAAAACCTCTGGATGCGAGATGGGTAAAGGTTCGGTTACAGGGGATGGATGAATCGCCGATTGCAACGCCCTGGCAGGTAATGGAGAACGGCCAGGTGCTCGATGCCGGCCGAGGGCTGCCCGCCATCGAACAGATCAAGAAACTTATCGGAGCTCAGCGCATACAGTTGCTCAGCGACGACTCTGCGGTTGATGGCCTCATGTTCGATGCCCAGGGGCTGGACCTTTTGATCAGCAAGGCGCGTAGCACATGTCGCTGGTAACCGGGGGGCTGGAAAAGCAGCTCCACCGGCTGCTGATGCCGATTGATCCGGCTGTTCCGGCTGGCCTGTTTGATGTTGAAGATGAGACCTACCAAGCCATTGACCAGGAGATGGTCAAGCTGGGTGGGTTGCAGGAGGCTTCAATTGACTGGACCTACATTGAAGAGGCGTCCTGTCAGTACCTGGGCCAGCATTGCAAACACTTGCGGATCGCCGCGCATCTGAATGTCGCGTGGCTGCGCAGTGGTTGCTGGGAGCGCTGGGCAAGCAGCTTGGCCTTGTTGGCAGGCTTGATTGAGTGCTACTGGGAAACCGCTCATCCAAAACCTGGCCCTAAAGGTTTCCTGGGCAAGCGCAAGTTGGTTGGCCTTGTGCTCAAACGCTTGATCGAAGCGCTGCCGCGCCTTGACCGATTCACGTATGCCCCTGCCTATGCGGCCGCAGCGCAGGAAGCATTGCGGCGTCTGAACCAGCAACAGGCCTTCGCACAACTGGATATTGCTGCTCTGAGCGAACTGGGGCGCTTGCTGCCCAAACACACAGACCTGGCCATTGGTGTGGGCGAAGCTGCCGAGCCGGTTGCCAGCATCCAGCCTGCGCCGCTAGCTGATGTCATTGCCATGCCTGTGCCTCGGGTCTCGATTGGCAACGAACGCGAAACGCGGCGTGCCGTGTTGAGTATGGCCGAGCTCATCAATCAACAGGACCCTTACGACCCTACTGGCTACCAGTTACGCCGCTTCGGCCTGTGGGCCCATGTCCAGGCTGCGCCGGCCGCGAAGCAGCGGCACTGCACGGGGCTGATTGCGGTGCCGCCAGATGTTGTCGCGGGTTACGAGAATGCCGCATCTGGCACTTCGCTTGACGTTGCGTTACTGCACCGCATCGAGAAGAGCCTCACGGCAGCTCCTTACTGGATCCGGGGGAGTTTCCTGGCGGCAACTGTGGCGTCTCAGCTGGCGATGGCCGAAGTTAGCGAGGCCATACGCAGTACGACCGCACGGTTTGTTCAGCGCCTGCCTTCGTTGCAGCAACTGTGCTTCAGCGATGGCACGGCGTTCGTCGATGATCAATGCCTGGCGTGGCTTAAAGGCCGCCAGCAAATGGCTGAGCAGGGTGCTGTCTTTCAGGAGTTCCGCAGCCTGCGCGAGGAACTCATCGCGCAACTGGAGGGCGTTGGTGTCGAGCAGGTGCTGTTGAAGCTGCAGGGCATGCAAGGGGCGCTTCATTCGCCGCGTGAGCGCTCCCACACCACGCTTATCGCCGCTGACTTGCTGGCCGCCCGCGGCGTGTCCTGGTTGGCTCAGGACTTGTGCGCCGCAATAGCGCAAACGATGCAGCAAACCACTGCCGATGCCTGGGAGCCCGAGGTGTTCCAGCGGCTTCAGCAACACGCGATATCCACGGCATTGGCCGATCAGAACAAGGATCTGGAGCCCTGATGAATCCACTTTGGAAGCAACTCAAGCGCTGGGGTTTACCCTTGGCTAACCGTATTGGTCTGGCGATGCCGCTGCTGCTTGCACTTGGCGTCGTGCTGCTGCTTGTCGCCATCTGGTGGCTTGGTCCGCATTGGACGTGGCGTGAGCATCAACCACTGGCCAATGGCGCTTATCGAATTGTGGCGAGCCTGCTGCTTGTGCTGGTATCGCTGTCGTGTTGGCTGCTTGTGTTGCGCACACGCTTTCGCCGCCTTCAAAAAGAGCGCAAGCAGGCAGCTGCCGCTGAGCTGGATCGCACGTTGCCGTTCGTCGACGCGCAAGAGAAGGCGTTGAATCACGGGCTTGAATGCTTCTTCGACAATGCCGGCGGGCGCAGCGCGTTGTACCGATTGCCCTGGTATCTGGTGTTGGGCGACGAGCGTGCGGGCAAGACCAGCTTTATTGATCGCACCGACCAGAGCTTCTCTTTGACCCGCATCGACAGGGCCCAGGCGCGTGGTCGACAAGATGATGCGCTTGCCTACCCGGTGGGCTGGTGGGTCAGCAATGACGCGGTGATTATCGACACGCCCGGTGTTTTCATCAGCCAAGAGGTATCGGCGGGCGTGCTAGCTGAAAATACTGTAGAGCACGACCCGAACGTACCGCCCGGAACCCCGGCGAGGCTGTGGCATCACTTGTTGGGATGGCTGTTGCGCAATCGCAGCCAAAGAGCGCTCAACGGCTTGGTGCTGGTCATTGACCTGCCTGCGCTGCTGCATGGTACGCCCGAGCAACGTATCGCACTGGCTCATGTCTTGCGCACGCGTTTGTATGAGGTAAGTAGCCAGCTAGGTGCGCGTCTGCCACTGTATGTCGTGTTGTCCAAGTTCGACCTGCTGGATGGTTTCGACCAGCTCTATAGCAAGCTTTCAGCCTCTGGACGGGAAAAACTGCTGGGCTTCACGTTTACCCTGGATACGGTCGATTCGTTCGATGCCTGGCTGGTCGAATACGGCGAACACTTCGATCGCTTGATCAGGATGCTATACGAGCAGGTCTTTGACCAACTCGATGGCTTGGGCAGTGCTCCACTCTGTGCACGCCTGTTCACCTTGCATGCGCAGCTGGCTGGGCTGCAGCCGATTTTGCTGAATTTTCTGCGTGAAACACTGGCGAGTGACCGTTTCACCACGCCTGCTTTGGTACGTGGCGTGTATTTCTCATCGGTCGTGCAGCAGGGTGACATGCTTAATGCATTCGTCCGCGAGGCGGCACAGCCTTACACGACAAAGCTACCCCTGCGTGAGGGCAAGGCACAGGGCAAGGCGTCGGCCTACTTCATCCAACAGGCGTTCAGGCGGGTTATCTACCAGGAAGTCGGGATTGCCGGGGACAACGTCCGGGTGGCTCGCAGCAAGCGCCAGTTACTTTGGGTCGGTTCTGGTGTTGGTGTGCTGGCGTTCTGTGTCGCCATTGCCAGTTGGCAACGTTACTTCGAAGTCAATGACACCAGGGCAACCACGGTACTTGCCAAGAGCCGCGAGTACAGCCATCACGAAGTGGAGCGGCGTCTGGACCCGACTGGACGCAACCTGTTGGAGCCATTGGACCAGATACGCGCTGCGGTGTCGGTCTTTGGCGACTATCGCGCTGCGTGGCCGGGCGTTGCTGATTTAGGGCTGTATCAGGGGCGCGCAATCGGCCCTCGCGTCGATGAGGCGTATCTGGATTTGCTCTCCAGACACTTCTTGCCGGCCTTGGCCAGCGGTGTAATCGATGCAATGAACGCCGCGCCCCCCGGCAGCGAGCAGCAAATGGCCGCACTCAGGGTGTACCGAATGCTGGAGAGCCGTCAGAACCGCCGGCCCGGTTGGGTCGAGGAGTGGATGGCCCAGCAGTGGCAACAGGCATTCCCGGGACAAGGGCAATTGCAACGCGACCTCATGCTGCACCTGAAATACGCCTTGGCCTATGCCGATACCGAATTGCCGCAGTACCAGCAGCGTGTCGCCGAAGTGCAGCAGGTATTACGCAAGGTACCGTTGCCGCAGCGGGTTTATGCTGGCCTCAAGCAGCAGGCCGAGGAACAGCTGCATGCCGGCCTTGACCTGCGCCATCAGGTGGGGCCAGCCTTCGATGTGGTGTACCAGTCGGCTTCCGGGTCCACCCAGGGCGATGACGGAATCCTGCTTGCCCCGATGCTCACCGCCAAAGGTTTCAAGGAGTACTTCGAGCCCCACAGCCAGCGCTTCGCTGAAATGGCAATGATTGACCAGTGGGCGCTGGGTGAACGTGGGCAACTCGAATACTCGGCTACCGACCGCGACGCGCTTGGCGAACGCCTGCGCAACCTGTACAGCGCCGATTACATTGATAGCTGGCGGCGTGCCTTGAATGCCTTTGCCGTGGCTGACTTCGGTGATCTGGACCACGGCGTGGCAATTTTGGAGCAGTTGATCGGGCCTGCCGCACCGATGCACCGGTTATTGGAGACGGTCAGAGAAAATACTGCGCTGTGGTCGCCAGCAGCAATCGAAATACCGGCTGAGGCTGATGCCCTGCGGCCAGTCAGCCGCAACCCCGAACACCCGCACGCCTTGGCCATCCAGCGTGCGTTTGCAGGATTGAGTGCCATGTTGCAGGCAGCAGGTGATAAGCCGAGCTATTACGATGAAACCCTCAGCGCGATGACTGCTGTTCACGACTATGCCAAGGCAGTGCAGGACAGCCCGGACCGTGGCAGGGCCGCTTTGCAAGCCGTGCACCAGCGCTTTTCGCTGACCGGGCACGACCCGATCGGCACCTTGCAGCGGGTCGCCACAGGTTTGCCGGAACCGCTCAACCATCAGGTCAGAAAAGTCGCAGACCAGACTGCGCAAGTATTGAACGTTGTAGCACTGCGTGAGTTGGAGCGCCGCTGGGATACCGAGGTTTACAGTTTCTTCCAGCAGCGTCTGGCGGGGCGTTACCCGTTCGTGGTGAGAGCGCCCGATGCTTCCCTGGACGATTTTGAAGCGTTCTTCGGGCCAAAGGGGCGGCTGCAACAGTTCCACGACCAGTACCTGAAGCTATTTCTGAAGGAAAACCTCGAAGCCCTGCAGGCCGGCCAGCAGGGGCAGTCGTTGATCCGCAGCGATGTGATCGAACAGCTGGAACTGGCAGACCGCATCCGCGAAACCTTCTTCGATCAGCGCGGCAACCTGAGTGTGCAGTTCAGCATCGAGCCGTTGGGGCTGAGTGCCAATCAACGCACCAGCCTGCTGGACCTGGATGGCCAGTTGATTTCCTATACCCATGGCCCGAGCCAGATCATCGGCATCATTTGGCCCAATACGCTGGGGCAGCATGTGCGCAGCAACCTGACATTGCTCAGGCAAAACGGCAACAGCAGCAGCCTGGAATACCGAGGACCATGGTCGATGTTCCGCCTGCTAAGCCGCGGCTCGCTCAACGGGCGAACGGCAACCAGCGTGGACCTGAGCTTCAAGACCGGTGATGGTGTCATGCGCTACCGGCTCAACGCAGAAAAGGCTTTCAACCCCATTACCCAGGAGCCTTTCAAAGGTTTCCGCTTGCCACGCGGTTTGCTGCAACAACCACCCAAGGTGGCGCAAGCGCGGCAGTCGGATGAACAACCTTTATGAAAACCAGGGACGGTAAAAGCACTGAGGAGCCTATAGACCACTCAACGCCTGGCCAGCCAGATACCCAAAGGTCATCCCCGGCCCCAAGGTAATACCGCCGCTCGGATAGTGCCCGCCCATCACGCTGTGCATGTCGTTGCCCACCGCATACAGCCCGGGGATCGGCTGCGCCGCGTGGTCCAGCACGCGGGCCGAGGCATCCGTGCCCAGCCCGGCAAAGGTGCCGAGGCTGCCCGGCAGCACTTTCACCGCATGGAACGGCCCGTGCAGCAGAGGCCGCAGAGACGGATTGGGGGCGTGCAAAGGTTCGCCTTGGGCCCGGTTATAGGCCGATACACCACGCTGGAAGGCAGGGTCTTCACCCAGGGCAGCATGGTGGTTGAAGCCATCCACCGTGCGCTGCAACTGCGCGGAATCGATCCCGCAGCGCTGCGCCAGTTGCGCCAGGGTATCGCCGCTGTGCAAGTAGCCGCAGCGTTGATACAAGCGAGTAGGGAAGGGAAAGGGCTTGGCCCAACCGATGCCATAGCGGCGCTGCGCAGCCTGGTCGCAGATCAGCCAGGCCTGCGCCGGCTCACCCTGCGGTGTGGCGACGAACAGCGCGTTCATGAAGTCATGGTAGCAATCGGCTTCGTTGACGAAGCGCCGACCATCGCGGCGCACGGCGATGAAGCCGGGTTTGGCGCGGTCGAGCAAGTGCGGGAAATGACCGAAACTGCCATCGCGGCGCGGTACCCGCGAAACCGGTGCCCAGGCACCAGCATGTACCGCAGTCGTGGAAATCAGGCCACCGGCCTGTTCGCCCAGGCGCAGGCCGTCACCGCTGTTCTCCGTGGGCGCAGCAGAGTAATGCTGGTCACCGTCCGGCGCGTGCGGCATCAGTTGCGCGATACGCTGGCGGTCATGCGGGAAGCCACCGCAGGCCAGCACCACACCGCGGCGGGCATGAATCACCTGGCTATCGGCAAACAACGCGCCGCTGACCCGCCCTTCACCTAGCAGGCGAGTAGCGGGTTTGTCGGTTAGCAGCGTCACGCCAAGATCGAGCGCGCTACGCAGCAGGCGCGCCACCAGTGCATTGCCATTGACCAGTTGCTGGCCGCGACGGTGCAGCAACAGATCGCAACCATGGCGCAGCAGGCGCTTGCCGACATGCAGCGCCGCCTTGGGCGAGCGTGTGGCGTTGAAAAAGGCGGCCATGTCGGCACCGCCGGCGATGCCCATGCCCGCCAGGCTGACAATATCCAGCGGCGGGCGCAGCTTGTGCAGCCACGGCCCGAGCTGGCGCCCGTCGAATGGCAGTGCACACAGCGAACGGCCGCCAGGCGTGCTGCCGTCACCTTCACGCATGTCGGGCATGCGGCTGCCGGATTGGAACTGTACTGCGGTGTGTTGCTGGAAGAACGCCACCATTTCCGGGCCATGGCGCAGGAACGCGTGTTGACGCGGGTCCAGCTCGCTGGCGTGGGTTTGCGCGCGTAGGTAACGCTCTGGGGCATCGTCTGCTTCGACAATGCCTTCGGCGATGGCCAGTGGGTTGCGCGGTATCCACAACCAGCCCCCCGACCAGGCGCTGGTGCCACCCAGTTGGCTGGCTTTTTCCGCAACTATTACCTGCAGGCCGTGATGCGCGGCAGTAACGGCGGCAGCCAGCCCAGAGGCGCCGGAGCCGATGACGAGTACGTCACATTCGAGGGGGGGCATTGTGGGGTTCCGCTCAGGCGTTGAAAGTAGGTGTTACTGCAGCGGTGAAAAGCCGGTTGGCCGCATTAGCCGCGATTGCAGGCGCAGCACGGCGCCCAGTTCGCGGTTGCGCCGTGAAAACTCCGCCCAACGCGGGTCCGCCGCCATCGCTGCGCGACGTGCCATGCGCTCGTCGAGGCTGGTATAGCCCCAGATATGCACCACTTGGTTGACCTCGCCGAACTCGCTGGTGAAAAAGCCGACCAGGTTACCCAGGTGTTCGCTTTGCACTTCCAGCGCATGGCTTTGGTACAGGGCCAGCCAGTCGGCCATTTTCAGTGGGTCGAGGGTGTAGGTTCTCAGTTCGTAGTACATGCCGGGGTCTCCATGTGGTTGGCCGGCGCCTGCAGGCGCGCGGTGATGTGGTTGGCTGCGAGCCAGCCGAAGGTGAGGGCAGGGCCCAGGGTGATGCCGGGGCCTGGGTAGGTGCCCTTCATCAAAGAGTTCATGTCGTTGCCGACCGCATACAGCCCGGTAATCGGCTGGCCACTGCGGTTCAGCACGTTGGCGTCGGCGTTGGTTACCAGGCCGCAGGCCGAGCCGAGGTCGCCGGTATGGATGCGGATGGCGTAGAACGGCCCGCTGGCCAATGGCGCCAGGCACGGGTTGGGGGTGTGTTGCGGGTCGCCCATGTAGCGGTTGTAGCTGTTGCCGCCTTTGCCGAAGGCGCGGTCGATGCCGTTGCGCGCATCGGTGTTGAACTGCTCCAGGGTTTGCGCAAACACCTGTGGGTCGACGCCGATGGCCTGGGCCAGGGCTGCTGCATTTGCAGCCCGGTGCAGGTAGCCAGCGTCGATCAACGCCTGGTTGTTCACCGGCTTTGGCCGCGCCAGGCCCAGGCCATAGCGGTTCATCGCCTCGGCATCGCAAACCAGCCAACAGCTGGCAATGCCGTTGGCGAACATGGTTTGCACGAAGTGGTGGTAGGAGTTGGACTCGTTGACAAAGCGCCGCCCGCTCGGGTCCACCGCAATCACGCCCGGTTTGGCGCGGTCGGTTACCAGGTGCGGGAAGCGTTCACGCCCGCCACTGGCATGTTGCAGTTCGGAAACCGGCGCCCAGAAGAAGTTGGCGGCCAGGCCCTGGCCCTGAGCCGCCGCCACGGCCTGGCCAAGGCGCAGGGCGGCCCCGTCGTTGCTGGCGGGTGACATGGTCAGGTGCGGCGCTTGCTGGGTTGGCCGGTAGCCGGCGGCGAGCGCGCCTGCTGCGAAACCGCCCATGGCACATACCACACCACCACGGGCCAGTACCCGCTCACGGCGCCCCTCGTGCTGCACCACCACGCCTGTCACCACGCCGTGTTCGACGATCAGCTCCAGGGCCTCGCTGCGTAACCACAGCTGCGCACCCTGGGCAAAGGCGCTCGTGGCCAGGCGGGCGATCAGTGCGTTGCCGGTGGTAAGCCGGGTGCCTCGCGGGTGATACAGGCGGTCCCGTGCGTAACGTGCTATCAGCTTCAGGCAATGCCACAGCGACTTGGGCGAGTGGCGCATGCTGAGGAAATGCTGGATATCCACGCGGTTGACCATCATGCCGCCGAACAGCAGCATGCCGGGCGGTGGCATTTGCAGGTCCTTGAAACGTGGGCCGAGGTGCTTGCCGTCATACTCGACCATTTCCAGCGCCCGGCCAGACTGGGTGGCGCCTGGCGCGTCCGGGTAATAGTCCGGCGAGTGCGGGCGCAGGGCGTAGCGCAATTCGGTATGTTGCTCCAGCCAGCGCAGCGCCTGTTGGCCGTGCTCAATGAAGGCGTCGACCAGGGCAGGCTCGTAGCCGTCGCCGATGACATGCTTGAGGTAGGTGCGCATGGCCTCGGGGGTGTCCTTGGCCCCGGCGGCGCGGGCTTGCTCGGTGCCATAAAGCCACACCGCACCGCCAGAAATCGCCGAAGTGCCGCCAAAGTGCTCAGCCTTTTCCACCACCAGCACCTTCAGCCCGCGCCGCGCCGCCGTGGCAGCGGTGGCAAAGCCGCCGGCACCGCTGCCCAGCACCACCAGGTCAAAGCTGTGTTGTGTCTGTTCGAGAGTTGCCATGGCCTCAGATCTCCAGCGGCGTGACGCCCATGAAGGCGCCGAGGTAGCCCAGTTGGGCGAAGGCCATTTCCGGGCCGGTCTGGATCGCACAGCCGACCTGCCTTGCCCGGTTCAGCAGGGGGGTGATCTCGGGCGAGGTGACCACATCGGCGACCAGGGTATCGGGCTGCAGGGTGGCGATCAGGGCAGCAGGCAGTGGCAGCTCTGCGTTCGTCCCCATGCCGACGGGGGAGGCGTTGGCCACCAGGTCGAAGTCTTCCAGGCCATTGAACTGTGTGCTGATGACAAGCCCGGGGAAGGCACTGCCGAGCAGTTCGCACACAGCGCCCATGCGCGCTGTGCTGGGGTCGCTGAGGGTGATGCTGGAGATACCGGCCTCGCCCAGCGCATAGGCGATGGCACTGCCGACGCCGCCACAACCGACTACCAACGCCCGCTTGCCCGCCGGCTCGAAGCCATGTTTGCGCGCAGCGCCGAGGAAGCCGGCGCCGTCCACATTGTCACCCAGCAATCGCCCGTCGAGTTCGCGGCGGATGACATTCACCGAGCCCAGGGCAGCTGCGCGTTGGCTCAGGCCGTCCAGGCAGCTGGCCAGCGCCTGCTTGTACGGTACGGTGACCACGCAACCGCGCAGGTTCTGCCAGCCGCGCAGGGTGTCGGAAAAGGTATCCAGCGCCGCCTCCTGCAAGTCGATGGGCAGCATGGCGAGGTTGCGGTTGTTGTTGGCGAACCAGGTGTTGAAGTTTTCCGGGGACTTCACCTGGGCGATGGGCGAACCGACGATGGCGACCAGTTCAGTGGAACCACGAATCATGCTGACCTCCTTATTGGCGTTGTTGTGGAGGCAAGAGTGATGCAGGCAGGCGTGAGCAACAATGCGCTTACTGGCTGTGTAGTGCGATAATCGCATCATTGATCCGGTTATCGCAGTAATCGGTTGTTTTACTCCCTGCTTGCGAGTCGAATACATGAATACGCCTGCCATCCACCCCCGTGACCTGATTGCCGGCTTGCAGAAAGGCCTGGCGCTGATGCAGCTGTTCAGCACCGAGCAACCACGCCTGAGCGTGCCGCAGGCGGCCAGGTTGTCTGGCCTTACCCCCAGTGCCGCACGGCGCTTTCTGCTGACCTTGGTGCACGAGGGCTTTGCCGAAACCGACAGCCGCGAGTACTGGCTGACGCCCAAGGCCTTGCGCCTTGGCCAGGCGTATGTCGACTCGGCGCAGTTGCCGCGCATGCTGCGGCCCATCGTCGAGCAGGTGGCGCGACAGACCCAGGAGCACGTGTCGGTGGGGACCCGCGATGGTGACGAGATCATTCACCTGGTGCGCAGCCGCTACAGCCATGTGGCCTCGTTGTCGATTCGGCCGGGTTCGCGGGTGCCGATGTATTGCACCGCTGGCGGGCGGGTTTGGCTGGCCTGGCTGGATGAGGGGGAACGGGATGACTATTTCGCCCGCAACCCGCTACGGGCGTTGACGCCTTACACGCTGACGGATCGGGTGCAGTTGGGGGCGGAGTTGCTGCGGGTGAAGGGGCAGGGGTTCTGCATCGTGGACCAGGAATATGAAATTGGTATGCGCGTGCTGGGCGTGCCGCTGCTGGACCGCGCTGGACGGTTGAAGGCGACGCTGACCATCACGACCCATGCGTCGCGGTTGAGTGTTGATGAAATACGCTTGCGCTATTTGCCGACATTGTATGAGGCGCAGGCATTGCTGCGGCCTGTGCTGGATTGAGGCGCCACGCAGCCGAAGCCGGTGCAGTGTTTTGTAGGAGCGGCCTTGTGTCGCGATAGGGCTGCGAAGCAGCCCCGGCAATTTATGCGTCTGCGCTGAAAACCGGGGGCTGCTTCGCAGCCCTATCGCGACACAAGGCCGCTCCTACAACTGACTGTGTTAGCCGACAGCAAATTTCTATTTGGCGCCAGCCACCGCCAACTCAGCCTGTTCCCGCTGGCGCTTGCGGCCAATGACCAGTACCAGCACCCCGGCCAGGGTACACAGCGCTGCCAATGGCATCAGTGCCAGGGCGTAGCTGCCGGTGGCGTCATGAATGGCGCCATACGCGTTGACCATCAAGCCCCCGCCAATCAGGTTGGCCATGGCCCCCACGGCGGCCAGGCCGGCAGCCGCGGTGGACGATGACAGCCAGCCGGACACCAGCGCCCAGAACGGCCCTTTCATCGAGTAGGCACCCACCAGCACCATGGTCAACATCACCACCGTCGCTGGCAGCGAAGAGGTGAACAAGGTCATCAGCAGGCCGGCGGCAATCAGCAGCATGGTCATCGCCGTGTGCCAGCGGCGCTCACCGGTGCGGTCGGAGCTGCGCCCCCAGATGATCATCAGCACCGAGGCAATACCGTAGGGGATGGCATTGACCAGGCCGATCTCCATGGCGCTGAGGCCAAAGGTTTTCAGCAGTTGCGGGGCCCACACGCTCATGGTGCTGCCGGCTGCGGAGGCACCGGAGTAGATCACTGCCAGCAGCCAGATGTCCTTGTGGCGCAGCAGCTTCCACAGCGAGATATGGCCGATGGCGGTTTTTTTCGCGGCCTCGTCGGCCAGGCGCCGGGTCAGCCAGCTACGTTGCTCGTCGGTCAGCCACTTGGCCTGCTCGGGGCGGTCGGTGAGCACGAACAGGCAGGCGATGCCCAGCAGCACGGCCGGGATGCCCTCAAGGATGAACAGCCAGTGCCAGCCGCGCATGCCCATCCAGCCATCCAGGCTCAGCAGCAGGCCGGACAGGGGCGAGCCAATGAAATTGGCCGCCGGGATCGCCACCATGAAGATGGCCACCATGCGTGCACGGTAGGCCGACGGCAGCCAGTAGGTAAGGTACAGCAACACCCCGGGGAAGAAGCCGGCTTCGGCGGCGCCGAGCAGGAAACGCATGACGTACAGCGAGTTGGCGCCCTGGACGAAGGCAGTGGCGGCGGAGATCAGCCCCCAGGTGACCATGATGCGGGCGATCCACAGGCGTGCGCCGTACCGCTGCATGGCCAGGTTGCTGGGCACTTCGACCAGGAAGTAGGCAAAGAAGAACAGGCTGCTGGCAAAACCGAACACCTTGGCCGACAGGGCCAGGTCTTCATTCATTTGCAGGGAGGCCATGCCGATGTTGCCGCGGTCGATGATCGCGATCAGGTAACAGACGATCAGGAACGGTAGCAGGCGCCAGGCGACGCGGCGCATGGTGCTGCGCTCGAGCTCATCCGGCAGGGAGGTAGCTGAATTCATGGTGCTCTCCACTTGTTGTTGTTCTGGAGTGATGTGCTGTGATGGCGCCCTTTCATGTGGGAAAGGGCGCGCAACGGCGCGGTCAGCAATCGATCAGGTGGCGGTTGACCACGCAGCGTGGGTCCAGTGCCTTGCCTGCCCAGGCATCGAGAACCTGGCCTAGGGCAATCAGCCCCACCCGGTCTCGCGCCTCACTGGTATTGGCGCCAACATGGGGTGTGGCGACCAGCGTCGGCAGGCCCCACAGCGGGCTGTCGGTGGGCGGTGGCTCGGGGTTGAAGGTGTCCAGGCCGGCACCGGCAATCTTGCGTTCGCTCAGGGCCTGGACCAGGGCGCCGGTGTCAATCAGCTCGCCACGGGCGGTGTTGATCAGGATGCAACCGGGGCGCATGCGGGCGAACTGGGCGGCGCCGAGCAGGTTGTGATTGGTCTCGGTCAGTGGGCAGTGCAGGCTGATGATATCGCTTTCGGCCAGCAGGCGATCGAAATCTTCTTCGCGCTGCACATGGGCGCGCTCGGGCAGTTGCTTGAGGTAGGGGTCGTACACCTTGACCTGCATGCGCAGCGGCGCCACCAGCTCCATGAGGATGCTGCCGATCGCGCCAAGCCCGACCAGGCCCAGGGTTTTACCGGCCAGCTCGATGCCGTTGGCCTCGCTCTTGTCCCAGTGCCCGTCACGCATGCGCGCATCCAGCAGGGCGGTTTGCCGGGCCACGCTGAACATCAGGGCAAACGCGTGTTCAGCCACGGACTGGGCGTTGGCGCCAGTCGCGATGCACACGGGGACGCCGTGCTCGGCAGCAGCCTGGATGTCGATGGTGTTGAAGCCGACGCCGTGCTTGGCAATCACCTTGAGCTTGGCAGAGGCCTCGATCATGCCGCGGGTCAGTTGGCCCTGGCGAACGATGATCGCATCAGGTTGCTCACTGCGGATGATGGCTTGCAGCTCGTCAGCCGGCAGGTAAGGGGTGGTCGGAATCACCCGCACGCCATGCTCGGCAGCAAGGCGCATGGCCTCGTCTGCGAGTGCGGGGCCGGTAAGCAGCAGGGTTCGGGACATCGTCAGTACCTTGTTCTTGTCGAGGGGCGCAGTCGATCGTGTGACGGCGATGGTGAAAACCCTATCAGAATGAAACGGCGTTGCAAGAAAATATTTTAGTCATCTTATCGTGATGCCTTTTCATCAAATAAGAGGTTAAAAAATTGATTGCAACCATAAAAATGCAATGCCATTCTAAAAAACACATATCGACAGCCGTCGATGGCATCCAATAACACCAAGAGAGGTATGTCACATGAGCATTGGTTTCCAGGTGCTTGAGCGCGCACGCAAGGTTGGGCCGGAATGGGTCGGCAGGTACCGCGAAGTGCCGGTGGCGAACGTCAGCGACTCGATGAACCGCATGACGGCGGGCGGTGCCCGCTTGCGCCCGATGCACCGTGAAGGCGTGCTGGCAGGCCCGGCGCTGACCGTAAAGGCCCGCCCCGGTGACAACCTGATGCTGCATTACGCCATCGACATCGCCCAACCCGGGGATGTGATCGTGGTCGATGCCGGCGGCGACCTGAGCAATGCCCTGATCGGCGAAATGATGGTGGCCTATGCGGTCAAGCGCGGTGTGGCCGGTATCGTCATCAACGGCGCCATTCGTGATGCGGCCAACATTGGCGCGGGCGACTTCCCGATGTTCGCCGCTGGCGTGTCGCACCGCGGCCCGTACAAGGACGGCCCTGGCGAGATCAACGTGCCGATTGCCATTGATGGTATGGTGATCGAGCCCGGCGACCTGGTCATCGGCGACGATGATGGCCTGCTGTGCGTGCCCTACGACCATGTTGCCGAGGTGTATGAGCGGGCCACTGCCAAGCACGCTGCCGAGACGGCGCAAATGGAACAGATTGCCCAAGGCACCAACGACCGCTCCTGGGTCGTGGCGTCGCTGAAGAACAAAGGTTGCCTGCTGCCAGGCTGACCCCGCCTGCACTGCGCACCTGGAGAAGGGGTGCGCAGCCGAGGCTGGATCGGCCATGGGCGCATTCATTGAGGATTCGCATACTTGTCCGGTTCATCTTCATCCGCGCGCAGGCAGTGGCCTACCGCCGTGCGTGCGCTTGCCTACCGCAATTTCCAGATTTACTTCGCCGGCCAAGGCGTCTCTACACTGGGCAAATGGGTGCAGCAGGTTGCGTTGGCCTGGCTGGCCTATCACCTGACGGGCTCGGCGGTATTGCTGGGCTTGATTACCTTCCTGTCGTTGGCCCCGCAGTTGCTGATTGGCCCGCTGGCCGGTGCCTGGATCGACCGCCACGACAAGCGTCGCCTGCTGATCGCGGTGCAATGCGTGCTGGTATTGCAATCACTGGGCATGGCCTTCGCCACACTGGCGGGCTGGATGAACGGGGTGAGCATTGCCGCGTTGGCCCTGCTGCTTGGCGTACTCAATGCCTTGGAAACACCGCTGCGCCAGGCCCTGATCGGCAGCTTCGTCGATGACCCGGCAGACTTGCCCAATGCCTTGGTGCTCAATGCCATGCTGATCAACGCCGCGCGCTTTGTCGGCCCACCACTGGCAGGCGCGTTGATTACCTTCGCGGGGGAGGCGGCCTGCTTTGGGCTGACCGCGTTTGCCTTCCTGGCGTTGCTGGGCGGTTTGCTCAAGGTGCGTGGCACGGTCATGCCCAAGGCTGCCGGCTCGACTGCCCAGGTGTTCCGTGAAGGCCTGGCCTACATGTGGCAGACCCGCACAGTGCGGCAATTGCTGATCAATGTGATCCTGGTCAACCTGTTGGCATCGTGTTACGCCGCGCTACTGCCGATTCTGGCCAAGAGCGTGTATGCGGGCGATGCCCGTGTGCTGGGCTGGTTGTGGGGCGCGGCGGGGGCGGGTGCCTTTATTGCAACACTGCTGCTCGCGGTGGCGGGGGCATTGCCACGCTTGCGGCAATTTACCGATGCGGGGGCGCTATTGTGCGCGGTGGCGCTGGTCGGGTTGTGGTTGGCCGGTGCATTGCCGTCGGCGCTGCTGGCCCTGGCGCTGCTGGGGTTTGCTATCACCCTGAGCAATGTGAGTACCAACATGCAGCTGCAGAGCGGCGCGCCCAGCCAGTTGCGAGGGCGGGTGATCGCTTTCTACATTGCCATGCGTTTTGGTTTTGAAGCATTGGGTGGGATGGCAGCCGGCTTGATCGCGGCCCGTTATGGCGCACCGGTTACCTTGGGCATTGCTGGCGGGGTGTTGGGTGTGGGGTTGCTGAGCCTGCTCATTCCACGCTGGCGTGGGCGGTGCAGCAACTGACGCATTCGCGGGTAAACCCGCTCCCACAGGTACAGCGCCAACTTCAGGTATGGGGTGTCCCTGTGGGGAACATTCAGATTCTTGCAGGTTTGCTCGCTGGCGCGGCGTTATCGGATAATGCTCGCTTCAGCCCTCGCCAAGTACGAGGGCGCCAATAACATGAGGTCTTACTGATGGTGAAGGCGCGGCCGCGTCCAGCGGTGAATGGGGTGGCTTCGGCTGACCGTGTGTTGACCGTGCTCAGCGCATTTCGTATCGGCGATGCAGCGTTGAGCCTGGTGGAACTGGTCGAGCGCACCGGGCTGATCAAAAGCACGATCATGCGCTTGATGGTGTCGCTGGAAGACCACGGGTTCATTACCCGCATGGCCGACGGCCGCTACCAGTTGGCCAGCGAGGTCATGCGCCTGAACGCGGTGTACCAGGAGGCCCTGGACCTGGAGCGGCATGTGATGCCGCGCCTGCAGTTTCTGGCCGAGCAAACCGGCGAGACTGCCTCGTTCTATGTGCGCCATGGCGCGTACCGCATGTGCCAGTACCGGGTCAATTCGTCCCACCGCCTGCGCCTCAACCTGCAGCCCGGTGACATGCGCCCGATGGATGAGGCCGCAGGCGCCCAGGCTTTGCGCGCGCCCTTCGATACCGGCATCGCCCTGGAAAAACCCTATTACTCCTGCGGTGCGACCGACCCGCATGCGGCCTCGATGGCGTTGCCCGTGTATGGCGCGCAGCATGAACTGATGGGGGCATTGGTCATTTCCGGCCCTGCCAGCCGGCTTACCGAAGAGTACGCGCTAAGCCTGCGCCAGCAGTTTTTCGACACGGCCCGCGACCTGATGCGCAGCCTGGGTTACAAGCCAGCCGATAGCGAGCGCGTGTCAGCGGATTGAACCGGTGCGGCCGCGCAGGCTTTTCAGGTTTCAAGACAGTCGTACTCGCAGCCTGGCTTACTGCCGCGACATCGCCGGATCGGCTAACGCGGCCCCTTGGAGGAGCGGCCTTGTGTCGCGAAAGGGCTGCGCAGCAGCCCCGGCAATTTGTGCATCTGCGCTGAAACCCTGGGGCTGCTTCGCGGCCCTTTCGCGACACAAGGCCGCTCTACAGGGGCCGAGCAGGCAAGCCAGTTGCACGCATTCCATCAGAACAGGTTGAGCGGGTATTCGGTAATCACCCGCACCTCATCGATCTGCCCGCCGCGGTCCGGGCTGCGGTAGCTGGCCTGGCGCACGCGGAACGACAGGTCCCGGGCCATACCGGCCTGTACCACGTAACGTATTTCGACATCGCGTTCCCAGGCCTTGCCATCCAGGTCGCCGCCGGTGCCGTTCTTGAAGTCGGTGCCTTTCACATAACGGGTCATGAAGCTCAGACCCGGCACGCCATAACTGGCCATGTTCAGGTCATAGCGGGCCTGCCAGGACTTCTCGTTCTCGTAGTCGAAGTCCGAATACTGTACCGAGTTGGCGAAGTTGTAGACCGCGTTGCCGTCTGGCCCGTACACGTAGTCGCCGGTGCCGGACACTTTCTGGTAGGCCAGGGTGAAGGCATGTGCACCCAGCGTCCAGGTGCCACCCAGGCTCCAGATGCGGTTGTCCAGCTCGCCACTGCGAGCCTGGCCGATGCTTTGCGTGTCGTAGGCGTTGAAGTCCAGCTTCAGCGACTGGCTGGCACTCAGGGGCAGCAGGTAGCGGGTATTCACGTAGTACTTGCGAAAGTGTTCGGCAGTCTTGGCGTAGTACAGGCTGCTGGAAAGCCGCTCGTTGAAGCTGTACACGCCGCCAATGTAGTCCACGGCGGTCATGCGCCCGCTGTCGCGGGACGACTGGTTGCGGTTGGTCAGGCCGGTGAAGTGGCCGGCGTCCAGTTGCAGGTCGCGGATTTCCTTGCTGGTGAGCGAGAAACCGTCGACGGTTTCCGGCAGCAGGCGGCTGTCGGAGGTGGCCAGAACCGGTACCGCCATCACCTGTGTGCCGTATTTGAGTACCGTGTTTGAGGCCCGCACCTTCAGCGCGGCGCCAGCCTTGCTGATGTCTTGCTTGGCGCCGTGGCTGTCCTGCTCCAGCAGGCCAGTGCCACCCCCGGTGCGGCCGTCGCCGGTGTCGAGCTTGAATGCGTACAGGCCGATCAGGTCGAGGCCAAAGCTCACGGTGCCCTGGGTGAAACCAGAATGAAAGGTGCCAATGAAGCCCTGGGCCCATTCCTCGCCATAGTTCTGCCGCGCGCCGCTGGCGCGGTTGTCACGCTGCATGTACATGTTGCGTGCCTTGATCGACAGCTTGCTGCCTGCGATGAAACCCGTCGACTCCGATTGCTCGCTGGCCTGTAGCAAGGGGCTGGCGGAAGACGCCAGCAAGAGGGCTGTTACACCGAGTGTGTTGATGCTCATTTCATGCTCCGGTTGCTTGTTCTAGTTAGGTGGCAGCGTGACGCAAGAGGGTGCCCGAGCCGTTTTGCAGGCGCGCAGAAGCCCTGTCCGCGCCTGTGCAGGGCAGAGCGACTGTGTGGTTAGCGGTGGCTCAAGCGGGGGTTGTGCCCGCCTGCCGGCACGCCAGGTGCCGGCAGGGGGCCAGGGGGCCTCGGCTTATCGCTCGATCTGGCGATTCCAGCGGGCGTTCCATTCCGGGCGCTGGGTGTTGACCTGGTCCCAGTCGATGGTCACCGCCGTTTGCAGGTAGGTCTGCATGGCTTCGACCTGGCCACGGGTCTTGTCGCTTGTCGGGGTGTTGGGGTTGGATGGGATCTGGTCGCCCAGCTCCAGGGCCGGTGCTTGAGCCTCGGGGCTGAGCAAAAACTCGGCAAGCTTCTGCGCCAGTTCGGGCTGGTCGTTGTTGGCGGTGACGCACTCGGCCTGGTTGAGCACCACGGCGCCTTCCTTGGGCGCGGCATATTCCACCGGGATGCCCTTGAGCTTCAGTGCCGTCACCTGGGTAGGGGTGAGCGGGAACAGCGCAGCTTCGTCGGTTTGCACCATCTCCGACAGCTTGGCCGAGTTGGGAATGTATTCCAGCACGTTCGGGCCAACGTTTTTCTGCCAGGCGGTGAAGCCCGGGTTGACGTCGGTATCGCTGCCGCCGTGCAGGCGGTTGTACATCAGGAAACCGTGCAGGCCGAAGGTGGACGAGGCCATCGACTGGAACACCACCTTGTCCTTGAAACGCGAGTCGGCCAGGTCGTTCCACGAGGTGGGTGCTGCCCAACCTTTTTCCTTGAACAGCCGGCTGTTGTAGGCAAGCCCGGTCACGCCCAGGCTGACTGCGGCGGCCTTGTCCTTGATCAGGGCCTTTTCCGGCAGTTGGGCCAGCATCGGGTTGGGCTTGAGCGTGCTGCACAGGCCCATGCCGATGGCGCGGTACATGATGCCGTCATCCAGCACCATCACATGGATCGACGGCTTGTTCGGCGTAGCCTGGACCTTGGCCAGGATGTCGGCCGAGGTGCCGGGGACGATCACCACCTTCACCCCGTTGGCCTGCTCGAATTTTGGCAGAATATTGTCGCTGAACAGCCGCTCCATGGTGCCGCCGTTCATGCCCAGGTACAACGTGGGTTGGGCCATGGCGGGCAGGCAGGCGAACAGGCCGGGCACGGTGCAGAACAGGGCGAGCAAACGTTGCTTGTGCGTCATGACAGGTTTTCCTTGTGGTGGTTGGGCTGGAAACGGTTGATGGAAAAGGCCGCCAGGCTGATGGCCGGCGCGCCGTGCAGGATGCACTGCGCCAGTGCTTCGCCAGCCGCCGGGCCAATCTGGAAGCCGGCGCCGGCAAAACCAAAGCCATGCAGCAGGCCGGGTTGGCGCAGGCTGGGGCCGAGCACCGGTTCGTCATCTGGCAGGTAGCCTTCGGTGCCGCTCCAGGTGCGGATGGCCTGTGCGCCGGCCAATGCCGGGTACAGCTCGGTAGCGTTGCGCAGGATGTCGAGCGCCGCAGCCTGGCCAGGGCGTGCGGTGGTCGGGGTCAGGGCAAAGCCGCGCCCGCCGCCCAGCACGCAGTTGCCGCGCGCCACCTGGCGGGCGTAGATGCCGCCGCCTTCGACCCCGGTGCTGGCGGTCATGAACAGTGGCAGTGGCTCAGTGACCAGCATGGCCGGGTGGGCTGCGGTCAGCGGTACCGGCTCACCGTATTGCTCGGCCAATTGCGCCGACCAGGCGCCGGCGCAGTTCAACAGCCAGGGGGCCTTGAAACACTGGCCGCTGCTGGTACGCACATTGAAGCGCTGGCCGTCGTGGCCGACCGCCAGTACGTTGCACTGCTCGTGCACTTGGGCGCCGCTGTGCCGGGCCGCTTGGGCGAATGCCGGTGACACCAGCCGTGGGTTGGCGTGGCCGTCCTCAGGGCAATACGAGGCCCCGACGGCAATATCACCCACCCACGGGAAACGCTGACGCAGTTCGCGACGCTCCAGCAGTTGCAGGCGCAGGTCGAAGGCCTGGGTGCGCCGGGCATAGGCTTTCAAAGCGTCGAAGTCGGTGTCGCTGCGTGCCAGTTTCAGGTGGCCGCTGCGGGCGTATTCGCCGTCAATGCCGATCCATTCGCACAACTGACCCCAGATGACATGGGCGCGCATCGACAACGGTAGCTGGGCCAGCGAGCGGCCCTGGCGGCGCACGCCGCCGTAGTTCACCCCGCTGGAGTGCGACCCACAGAAGTCGCGCTCCAGCAGCGCCACCTGCTGGCCAGCGCGGGCCAGGGTCAGGGCAGCGCTGCTGCCGACGATGCCGCCGCCGACGATGATGGCGTCCACTTCGATCAGCGTCATGGCTTGATCTCCAGGCCGAAGGGCAGAGGTTTGATCGGCGCCTGGCCGCGCAGGCGGCCGACCTGGTCAATCGGGCGGCCGCTTTCGCAGGCGATCAGTTCGGCGGCAGCGGTGCCGCATACACGGCCCTGGCAACGGCCCATGCCGACCCGGCACATGGCCTTGACTCGGTTGATTTCCCAGTGCCCGGCGCGCACGTTGGCGCGAATTTCGCCGGCGCTGATCTGCTCGCAGCGGCATACCGTGAGCGAGTCCGGGGCCTGCCGGGCCCAGTCCTCGGGGAACGGGAAGGCCTGCTCCAGGCCTTGGCGAAAACGCTGCAGGGTGGCCAGGCGCTTTTCCAGTTGCTGCTGGCGTGGTGGGTTGCCAGGCTTGCCGAGGTCGGCCAGCAGCGTCAGGGCGGCCAGTTCGCCGGTCATTTCGGCGCCTTCGGCACCGAGGATACCGGCGCCGTCGCCTGCCAGGTATACACCGGGGCTGCTGGCCCGGCCCTGGGCGTCACGTACCGGCAGCCAGGCGCGGTTGAGGGTGTTCCAGGCGAACTGGCAGCCCAGCAGGTCGGCCAGCTGGGTTTCACTGCGCAGCGCGTGGGCGAACGCCACCGCGTCACACGGCAGGGAGTGTTGCTGGCCATTGTGCGACCAGCGCACGCCGCTGGCGCGTTGCTCGCCGTCGATACCCAGCAGGGCCACGCCCTGGTGTACCGGCACGCCTTTGGCGGCCAGCCAGGCGCGGTAGTAGAGGCCCTTGGCAAAGGTGCCCGGCTGTAGCAGCAGGCGTGGCAGGGCGCGTACCTGGGCCCTGAAAGGTGAGGTATCGAGCACTGCGCTGACCGTGGCACCCGCCTTGGCGTACTGGTAGGCCACCAGGTACAGCAGGGGCCCGCTGCCAGCCAGCACCACCCGCTCACCGATGGCGCAGCCCTGGAACTTCAGGGCGATCTGCGCGGCGCCCAAGGTAAACACCCCAGGCAGGGTCCAGCCGGGGACTGGCAACACGCGGTCGGTGGCGCCGGTGGCGACGATCACCCGGTCGAACGCCAGGCGGTCGGCCAACTGGCCCTGTTGCAGGGTGTCCAGCACCTGTTGCTCGGCGTTCCACACCAGGGTTTCCGGCCGGTAGTCGATCTGCCCGCGCAGTTGCTCAAGGGTACTGTGCAGGGCTTGCGCCTTGCCCGCCTCGAAACCGTACAACGCTTTGGCCGTCCGGCGAAAGTTGGCCGGTTGCTGGCGGTAGATCTGCCCGCCGCCGCGGCTGGCTTCGTCCAGCAGCACCGGGCGTACGCCGTGGGCCACCAGGGTTTGCGCGGCGCGGATGCCGGCCGGGCCGGCACCGATGATCACGACTGCGCTCATGGCCGGCGCCCCAGGTCGCGGGTCACGCACTGGCCCGGTTCAAGAAAGGTCGAGCAGGCGCGTACCCGGCGGCCGTCCTGCAGGCGTACCCAGCAGTCCTGGCAGGCACCCATCAGGCAGAAGCCAGCGCGTGGTTCGGCGTTGAAGTCGCTGCCGCGCAGGTGCGCGGCATTGGTCAGGATGGCGGTCAGCAGGGTGTCGCCGTTCATGCCCTGGGCTGGTTGGCCGTCGAGCAGGAAGGGCAATGGCTCGCGGTCGTGTTCGGCCACGCGCTTGAACAGGGGCATAGGGGCATTCCTTGTCATTGTTTGCCCACCAGCACGCGGTCCAGGCCGTACACCCGGTCCAGGGCGACCATGGTCATGGCGGTGACGGCGATCACCAGTGCCGAGACGGCGGCCATCATCGGGTCGATGGACTCGGTGGCGTACACGTACATACGCACTGGCAGGGTCTGGGTGGCGGGCGAGGTGACGAAGATCGACAGGGTCACTTCGTCGAAGCTGTTAATGAATGCCAGCAGCCAGCCCCCGGCCACTCCCGGCAGAATCATCGGCAGGGTGACCTTGCAGAACAGCGTGACCCGGCCGGCGCCCAGGCTTTGTGCGGCCTGTTCGGCGCTGCGGTCGATGCCGATGGCCGCAGCCAGCACCAGGCGCAGCACATAGGGGGTGATCACCACCACATGGGCGAACACCAGCCAGGCGAAGCTGCCATTGACCCCCAGCAGGGCGAATAGCCGCAGCAGGGCCACACCCAGCACCAGGTGCGGGATGATGATCGGCGACAGCAGCAGGCCGTTGAGAAAACCCTGGCCAGGGAAGCTGTAGCGGGTCAGCGCCAGGCCCGCCGGCACGGCGAGCAGGGTGGCCAACGAGGCCGCCAGGGCCGCGAGTTTCAGGCTGTTGTAGAACGCATCGAGGAAGTCGGCACGCTCGAACACGGCGCTGAACCAGCGCAACGAGAAGCCGGCAGTGGGCAGGCTCAGGGTGTTTTCCGGGGTGAATGCCACCAGGCACACCACCACCAGCGGGGCGAGCATGAACAGCATCACCAGGGCGTGAAAGGACAGGGCCAGCGGGCCGTTACGGGTCATCGGTTCAGACTCCAAGTGCGCGTTTGTAGCGGCGTTCGACCAGCCGGTTCCAGCTGAGCATCACCAACAGGTTGATCAGCAGCAGGGCGACCGCGATGGTGGCGCCCATCGGCCAGTTCAGCTCCGCCAGGTACTGGTCGTAGATCATGGTGGCGACCATCTTCAGCCGGCGACCGCCCAGCAAGCCGGGGATGGCGAAGGAACTGGCGGCCAGGCCGAACACGATCAGCGTGCCCGACAGCACACCGGGCATGATCTGCGGCAGCACGATGCGGCGGAACACCGTCCATTGGCTGGCGCCCAGCGACAGTGCGGCCTGCTCGGCGGCCGGGTCGAGTTTCTGCAGCGAGGTCCACACCGGGATGATCATGAACGGCAGCATGACGTGGACCAGGCCGATGATCACCGCAAAGGGCGTGTACAGCAGCTTCACCGGTTGCCCGCCGAGGGCGGTGATGCCCTGGTTGACCAGGCCGTCGGCGCCCAGCAGCAAGCTCCAGCCGAAGGCCCGCACCACTACCGAAATCAGCAGTGGGGTGAGCACCAGGATCAGGAAGATCGAACGCCAAGGCGCGCCCATGCGGCTGAGTACCATGGCCTCGGGGATACCGATCAGCACGCACAGCAGGGTGACCACGGCGCTGACCCAGAAGGTGCGGAAGAAGATTTCGTAGTAGTAGGTGTCGGTCACCAGGCTCAGGTAATGGCTGAGGGTGTACTGGCCGGCCTGGATGCCGCTGCTGTATTCGAACGCGTTGAACGACAGCAGCACGGTCAGCCCCAGTGGCACCACCAGCAAGGCCAGGAACAGCAGCAGGGCCGGGCTGCTCAGGCCGTAGCCCCAGGCGCTGCTGCGCAGTTTTGCCGTGCTCATGCCGCCACCTCGCCTGCGTTCAGCACCCGCAGCAGGGCATCGTTCCAGTCCAGGCCGACCTGGGTGCCTTCATCCAGTGGTGCACTGCCGTCGTTGGCGCGCACCACGGCCAGGTTGCCCAGCGCGGTGTCGACCCGGTACAGCCACTGGCTGCCGAGGAAGTAGCGGCAGCTGATGCGGCCTGCGAGCTTGCCGCCGCCGACCGGGCCGAGGCTGATTTTTTCCGGGCGCAGGCTAAGGGTCAGCGGGCCTTGGGCGTGCGCCTGCGGTAGCCCGCCGGGGCCGGTTACGCCACGCAGGCGGTTGGCCTTGCCGACAAAGTCGGAAATGAACGGTGTGCCTGGGTGTTCGTAGAGGCGGTAGGGGTCGTCGACCTGGGTGATGCGCCCGGCCTCCATCACCACCACCCGGTCGCTGATCGACAAGGCCTCGGCCTGGTCGTGGGTGACCATCAGGGTGGTGATGCCGACTTCATTCTGGATGCGGCAGATCTCGAACTGCATTTCTTCACGCAGGTGCGCGTCCAGGTTGGACAGCGGCTCGTCCAGCAGCAGCACCGGCGGCTCGATTACCAGGGCGCGAGCCAGGGCCACACGCTGGCGTTGGCCACCGGAGAGTTCCCGAGGGTAGCGTTCGGCATGCTTGTCCAGGCGCACCAGCGCCAAGGCCTGGTCGACCCGGCGGGCGATGTCGGCATTGGCTACCTTGCGCATGCGCAGGCCGAAGGCGACGTTGTCGCGCACAGTCATGTGCGGGAACAGTGCGTAGCTTTGGAACACCACGCCCAGGCCGCGGCTGGCCGGCTTGGCGTGGGTGATGTCGCGGCCGTCGAGAACGATGCGGCCGCTGGTGACTTCGACAAAGCCGGCAATCATCTGCAGGGTGGTGGTCTTGCCACAGCCGGAGGGGCCGAGCAGGGAGACAAACTCGCCTTTTTCGATGGCCAGTGACGAACTGGCCACTGCCTCCGTGGCGCCATAGCGCTTGCAGAGTTTGTCGATCAAAAGAAAGGTCATGGCTGTGCTCCATCGCAAACGGAACCGGGGTCAACCGGCAGTTTCAGGGTGGGCAGAGCGCCAGCGGCGAAAAGCAAAGCTTTTACGGACGTTGGCGCTCGCTTCTGTGGCGGCGGCCGATGTTGTGATATCGCCCTATGGACCGGAGAGTAGGGCAATGATTAGGATGGCGACAAAGGGTAATTTCACTGAGTGACAGCTATTTTAAAATTATTCCACTGACTGGAATTGTTTGGGGTTTAGCGAAATATGGATTCCGATAAACGAAATGAGCAAGGCAAGGAAGTGGGTGTCAGTGCAGTGTCGCGCTTGTTTGCCGTATTGCGCGCGCTGGGTGATTGCGGCGGCGAGGGCGAGAAGGTCAGCCAGCTTGCGCAGCGGGTTGGCCTGGCGCAGCCCACCACCCACCGCTTGCTGCGCAGCCTGATAGACGAGGGCATGGTTGATCAATGCGCGACCAGTAAACGTTACCGCCTGAGCCTGGATTTCTTTGCCCTGGCGGCCAAGGCCGGGCAGGCTGGCAACCTGCGCGATGTGGTGCGCCCCAGTCTGCTGCGGCTGTCGGCCTCGTTGGGGGATTCACTGTTTCTGCTGGCGCGTTCGGGGTTCGATGCGGTGTGCCTGGACCGCAGCGAAGGGCCATACCCGATCCGTACCTTCACGGGTGACATCGGCGGCCGTGTGGCCTTGGGAGTGGGGCAGGGCAGCCTGGCGATCCTGGCCTTCCTGCCGGAGGAAGAGCGTGACGAGGTGATCCGTTACAACCTGCCGAGGCTGAAGGATTTCCACCATTACGACGAAGTCATGTTGCGTGCCGAAATCGACAATGTGCGCAGCCTTGGCTACGCCGGGCGCAACACCGGTGTGCTTGATGGTATGGCCGGCCTGGCGGTGCCGATCCTGGACCGCAATGGGCATGCCGTTGCGGCCCTGAGCGTGGCGACCATCAGTGACCGCCTGGGGCCCAACCGCATGCCAACCGTGGTGGCACTGCTAAAGCGCGAGGCGGCGGCGATTGGCGAGCGTGTCAACCCGTTCGACCCGGTACTGCGCCGGCCTTCGCATGTTTTTGGTTGAATCGGCAGGCAGGACGCCGGCCCCGGCACCATCCCTGCGGGAGCGGGCGTGCCCGTGAAGAATCCAACGCGGTGGCTGGCACCGGCTGCGCCGGTGTTCGCGGCTGAAGCCGCTCCTACATAGGTATCGCGTGAGCCCGAAGCCTGCGCAGTAACTGTGGGAGCGGGCGTGCCCGCGAAGAATCCAGCGGTGGCTGGCACCGGCTGCGCCGGTGTTCGCGGGTGAACCCGCTCCTACAGCGCGGCCTTACTCCACTGCCTCGGCCACGCCCTGGTCCTCACCCAGAAACCCGCCGCTTTGGTGCTGCCACAGCCGCGCGTAGGTGCCATTCTTTGCCAACAGTTCGCTGTGGGTGCCTTGCTCGATGATGCGCCCTTCGTCCATCACGATCAGCCGGTCCATGGCTGCGATCGTCGACAACCGGTGGGCGATGGCGATGACGGTCTTGCCCTGCATCATTTCATCCAGGCTTTCCTGGATGGCCACTTCGACTTCCGAATCCAGCGCGCTGGTGGCTTCGTCCAGCAGCAGGATCGGCGCGTTCTTCAGCATTACCCGGGCAATGGCGATGCGCTGACGCTGGCCGCCGGACAGCTTGATGCCACGCTCGCCCACCAACGTGTCGTAACCGCTGTGACCTTGCCGGTCGCTGAGCTGGCTGATGAAACCATCGGCCTGGGCATTGGCAGCGGCAGCGCGGATTTGCGCCTCGCTCGCATCGGGGCGGCCATAGGCGATGTTGTCGCGAATCGAGCGGTGCAGCAGCGAGGTATCCTGGGTGACCATGCCGATCGCGCTGCGCAGGCTGTCCTGGGTGACCTTGGCGACGTTTTGCCCATCAATACGGATCTCGCCACTGTCCACGTCGTAAAAGCGCAGCAGCAGGTTGATCAAGGTGGACTTGCCGGCACCAGAACGGCCGACCAGCCCGACTTTTTCGCCCGGGCGAATGTGCAGGCTCAGGTCGTTGAGCACCTGCCGCTCGCCGTTGTAGTTGAAGCTGACTTTGTCGAAACTCACTGCACCACCCGTGGTCACCAACTCGACGGCACCCGGTACATCCTGCACCTTGGGGCCGCGGGTGAGGGTGGCCATGCCGTCTTGCACAGTGCCAATGTTTTCGAACAACGAAGTCATCTGCCACATGATCCAGTGCGACATACCGTTGATACGCAGGGCCATGGCGGTAATCGCCGCCACCGCCCCGGTGCCGACCTGGCCCTGGTGCCACAACCACAACGCGTAGCCGCCAGCACCAAAGATCAGGCCCACCACCAGCGCCTGGTTGACGATTTCGAACTGGCTGACCAGGCGCATCTGGCGAAAGCCGGTCTGCTTGAAATCCTCCATGGCCGCACGCGCAAAGTGCGCTTCGCGTTTGGAATGCGAGAACAGTTTCACTGTGGTGATGTTGGTGTAGGCGTCGGAAACCCGCCCAGTCATCGATGACCGCGCATTGGCCTGTTCCTGCCCGACCTTGCCCAGGCGCGGCACGAAGTACAGCATGGCCAGCCCGAACAGCAGCACCCAGGCAATGAACGGCAGCATCAGTTTCAGGGCGAAGCCACCGGCCAGGGCGATGATCGCAATGAAGTACACACCAATGCCAGGCAGGATTTCGATGACGGTGAACAGCACTTCGCGCACCGCCAGCGCTGTCTGCATCACCTTGGTAGTGACCCGGCCAGAAAACTCGTCAGAGAAGAACGACAAGCTCTGGCGCAGCATCAGCCGGTGAAAATCCCAACGCAGCCGCAGTGGCAAGTTGATCGCCAGTACCTGGTGCTGAACCATGGTGCGCAGCGCCACCAGCCCGATACTGACTACCAGGACGATACCGATGCCCCACAGCACATGGCTTTCCTGCGGGCCAATGGTGCCGCCGGCCTGCCAGGCCGACAGCAGGTCGACCACCTGGCCGAGGAAGGCAAACAGCCAGGCTTCGTAGATCGACACCCCGGCACTGAGCAGTGCCAGCGCCAGAATGTAGCCGCGGGCGCCACGTGTGCAGGCCCACATGAAGCGCAACAGTCCAACCGGTGGCGGTGGTACTTCGTCGGGGGGGAAGGGGTCGAGCCATCGCTCAAAGATACGAAGCATGCTTGTCTCCGGAAAATCAATTTTTGCCTGACCGGTAACCATACAGCACATTGCGGCATTCGCCTGTCGGTAGACACCACAGATGCAGGCTTGATCAGGCACGCCGGCCTGGCATGGACTACCTGGCCATCGAGGGATGCGCATGTCGCGATCAGGTATTAAATGACCTGTTTTGGGCAGGTATGAATCAGGCAAATATAGAACTTGCCGCGCGACGACACCGTTATGCTGGCGAACGACAAAAAAACGCTATTTTTGTGGCGGATTTTTTTGCCGTGAACAGGCGCTGCGTCACGTTTCAGAACCTACTGGTAGCGCCGCGTAAATGTCAAATTGCGCCACGGATAATTACTATTTCTTACATTTTTTCACAGCGCTACAGTGATGGAGACTTGACAGAAAAGCAGAACTAAATTTCCGCGAGAGTTACTTTCTGCATGTCTCGGTTTTACCCATTCTACGGCGTTGACCATCGATCAAAGCCTCGCCTATCCTATGTCTACACATAGTAGACAATAAGCCAGTCAGCGCACCTACCCGGAAAGTTGCGCCAGTGAGCGCGTGTGCGCGCGTTTCGGCTATAGGCGCAAAGTCCACTATGAAGTACGAGTTGAACGTCTTCAGGTTCCAACAATAATTAAGACCACAAAGGGCACTCGCGGTGACAAGTAATACTGTTTCTATCGAAGATGTACCGTTAAACCGATTCCATCAATTAATGACCTTGCGTGCCGGTGGTGGCTGGATCCTCGACGGTTATATCCTGAGTATTATCGGGGTGGTGATCGTGCAGTTTTCCGAGTACCTGAAACTGGACTCGTTCTGGCAAGGCATGGTGGCTGCTTCGGCCATGCTCGGGACTTTTTGCAGTGGCTTCCTGGGCGGATGGCTGACTGACAAGATCGGGCGCAAGCGCCTGTTCTTCGTCGGCCCGGTCTTGTTCATCGTCGGCTCTGTAGGCACCTTCTGGGTCGAATCAGGCATTGCCTTGTTCGCACTGCGCTTCCTGGTTGGCGTAGGGGTAGGGCTGGAGTACCCGGTGGCCGGCTCGTTGCTCACCGAGTTCCTGCCGCAGAAACACCGTGGCCGGCGCTTGGCCGGCCTGACCATCCTGTGGTTTGCCGGTGCGGCACTGTCCTACATGGTGGGCAATTTCATTCTGGCACGCGGCGGCGATGATGCCTGGCGCTGGGTACTGGCAAGCGCCGGTGTGCTTGGCGTTTTGCTGTTCATCATCCGCCTGAAAACCCCCGAGTCGCCACGCTGGCTGATGAGCAAGGGCCGTTTCGACGAGGCCGACCGCGTTATCAAGCAGGTCTACGGGCCGTCGTTTTCCATCGCCAACATGCCTGAGCAGGCGAAAGAGCAAAAAGTGTCGCTCGGTGCGCTGATGCGTTCGGGCTACGGCAAACGCATGCTGTTCGTTGCCGTGTTCTGGAGTTCTGCGGTGGTACCGATGTTCGCGGTGTACTCGTTTGCACCCGTGGTGTTGCAGGCACTGAACCTGAAAGGTGCCTGGGCCTCCTACGGGTCGGTACTGATTACCTTGCTGTTCGTTGTCGGCTGTATTGTCGCGACGCGCATGATCGACACCCTCGGGCGGCGCCCGCTGATCATTCACAGCTTCTTGTGGTCGACCCTGGCGTTGCTGGGGCTTGGGGTGTTTTCCAACGGCTCCGAGGTCCTGGTGCTTCTGCTGTTCGGCGCTTATGCGCTGTTCATTGGCGGGGCGCAGGTACTGGAGCTGGTTTACCCCAACGAACTGTTCCCTACCGAGATCCGCGCGTTTGCGGTGGGCATGGGGTCGTCCATGTCGCGGATCGGCTCTGCCGCTGGCACGTGGCTGGTGCCTATTTCGCTGCAGAGCATCGGCATTGGCAACACCATGCTGGTGGCCGCGCTGGTCTCGCTCGCCGGGCTGATCGTATCGGTGTGGCTGGCACCTGAAACGCGCGGCATGAGCCTGGAAGCGGCGGCATCGCTGGAGCGCTGAAGCAGGCGGAAAGGTTGGGGGAAGAGTGGCTGCGATTGGTTTGGCGGGGGGTGGGGTGAGGGCTTGCAGGTGCATGGCTGAGGATTAGGGGTGATGCACAGATCGAGTGCCGCGGATGTTCGCCGAAACATTTACAGCGCCTAGGAGATCGAGCGCCGCAGGTGTTCACCGAAACATTTTCAGCGCCTATGAGATCGAGCGCCGCCCGCGCGGCGCTTCGCGGCTAAAGCCGCTCCTACGTTTGTTTCGGGCCAATTATTTCTGTGGAATTTGCGCGCGAACGCTTTGGCGCATGCCTCGATATCGCGTCGTACAAACAAGGCGGTCGCGCGCGTCTGGCACAGGCGATACTGGCCCGAAACAAATGTAGGAGCGGCTTTAGCCGCGAAGCGCCGCGCGGGCGGCGCTCGATCTCCTAGGCGCTGAAAATGTTTCGGTAAACACCTGCGGCGCTCGATCTCAAAGGCGCTGAAAATCTTGCGACAAGCACCTCGCAGCCAAAATGCCTTATCAGCCCGATCAAAAAATAGCCCCCCAGGCCTGCCTGTGGGGGCTTTTGCTTGTGCCCAGAAAAACCCAAATAAAAGCTGTTGTTTACACAACTTTGCAATTTATTACATTTTCGGTTGATTCCATTTCGCCTTGGTGCTGTAGAATTGACGAGTTTCGCCGAGACCTCTGTGTTTTGTCGTTTTATTGACGTGGATCACAGGTCCTCAACGACACATGTGTCAGATTCACCTTTCAAACCGTTTCAATTTTTAATGCAGAGCCAGTGTTTTGACGAATGGAATGCCGTTACTGGCAATTTCCGGCTTAGGTGCCGAAAGCAGCCAGTTGCATGTACAAGGACTGTATTGGTTAGCCTGTGACACCGCAGAAGACGCCGCCTTGCTATGCCGCCAAGTGCTCGGAGGGATGCCCGAACACGCTAAAGCAACCCTGATCGCCGATGCGCAAGCCATGGCTGATGTGCTGGGTTCGCTCGATGCGGCGCAGGGGCCGGCGGAACTGGCGCTGTACGAAGCCTCCCCACAAGCCACCCTGCACCTGGTCGATGATCTGCCGCGCATTGATGTGCCTGGGCGCGTGCTCGTGCTGCTGGCGCCTGCCGACATCTGGGCGGCCGGCACGGTCGAGCGCTGGTGCAATACGCTGCGCCCGCTGCTGTTGGCCGAGGCTGCGCTACTACTGGTAATAAGCAGCGGGCAGAGTGCCGGGCTGGTGGAGCACCTGCGTGCGTTCAACCAGGGCGTCGACGGGCTGGCCCAGGTGTACCGCGGCAAAGGCGGGGTGCGCTACCTGCAGCATTTCTGGAGCAACCTGCTCGGTAAGGCCGGCACCCGCGACGTTGAGCTGGTGCGCCAGGACGCAGGTTTTGCCGCCGCCAGCGCGCCACAGGCTCCCACCGACACCGGTGGCGACGAGCTGCTATGCCTGGCCCAGCGCTCGGTACTGGAGGGTGCGCCCGCGTTCTCCGAACACTGGCAGGTCTGCGAAAACCTTGACGAATTGGCCGCCAAGGCCAGCCGAGCGGTTTCTGCCACGGTGATATTCGCCATGGACGGTGGGCAGCGTCTGGATAGCCTGGCGCGCCAGCTGCACCAGCTGCGCCAATTGCGTGGCAATGCCCTGAAGCTGGTAGTACGCGAGATGGCGCCGACCCTGCGCTATCAGGATGAGCAGCTGTTGCTGGCCTGTGGCGCCAGCCAGATCGTGCCATTCGGCGCCAGCCTGTCGCGCTTCCTGACCATGGTCGAGAGCATCCAGGGGTACGTCTGGCGCCGGCACCTGCCAAGCGACTTCGATGCCTTGCTCGCACGCCTGCGGCCACTGGCCCTGTGCGGGCTGGTGGCGCCCCGTACGTTCGCCGAAGCCGTGCAGACCATGTGGCACGGGGTGCGTAACGGCGAAATCGTCCACCAATTGCTGGTGTTGCGCCCGGCCCCGGGCCTGACCCCGCTGCAGGCATGCTCGCGTACGGTGTTCCGCCGCGACGGCGACATCGCTTGTGTGGTTGGCGATGTGCTGTTGCTGTTCCTGTTCGCCTGCCGCTCCGAAGGCGTCGAACAGGCGCTTGACCACATCTTCCAGTTGTCATGGAAAGAGCTGTTCATCAGCCAGGAGGTGCTTGCCGGCGTCGACAGCCTGAACACCCCGGCCTTCCTCGACGACAGCTTGCCACGGCCACCCCGGCCAGACCCGGCGGCGCCGCTATCTGCACTGACCAGGCCGGCCCTGGCACCGCGCAAGGTTACCCTGGGCAAGCGGGGTAACGCATGAACTTCGTGCAACTGCTGCAAGTGGTCGGCATTACGGCGCTGGTTACTTTGGGCCTGGCCCTGCTGGTGCTGCGCGTGCACGCCGTGTTGCGCGGCTGGTTGCGCCGCCGCCTTTCCCCCCGTTACCTGAAACCGTTGGGCGTACGCCACCGCGCAGCACGCCGGGAACCCCGCAATGACTAATACCACAGCCTCCCTCCCGGTACTGGCCAGATGGCCTGGACTGGGAGGGTGGAATCTCTATTTCCTGGCCAAGTTCCTGCTAGTCGCCTTGGGCATGCTCGACTTCCAGGTGCTGCCGAACCTGCTGTTTGCTGCGTTTCTGCTGATCCCGTTGCCGTGCAAGTGGCTGCGCATAGCGCGGCAGCTGGTGGCAGTGCCGTTGGGTATCGCATTGTTCTACCAAGACACCTGGTTGCCACCTTTCAGCCGCCTGCTGGCACAGCCAGGGGTGCTGGATTTCTCGTGGGACTACCTGCTCGAACTGCTGGGCCGCTTCATCAACTGGCAGTTGCTGGGGGCACTGGCGCTGTTGCTGGTGGGTTACCTGTACCTGCGCCATTGGTTGCGCCTGAGTACCTTGAGCCTGCTGGGGCTGGCGTGGCTGGCCGTTGGCGGCCTGCCGTCGCTGGTCGCGAGCCATGCGCCCAGCGCAGTGGCAGGCAGCTCGACCGAGCCGGTGCCGGCCGCTGCGCTTGCCGACAATGCCACGCTCGACAGCTGGCTTGAGCGGTTCTTCAGCAGTGAGCGCGAACGGGTGACAGCGTTCCCTGCCGTGAACGCGGATGAGCAGCCGTTCGACCTGCTGGTGATCAACATCTGTTCGCTGGCCTGGGATGACCTGTCTGCCGTCGGGCTGCGGGACAACCCACTGTTGTCGCGCATGGACGTGCTCTTCGATCAGTTCAATTCGGCTACCTCCTACAGCGGGCCGGCTGCCATTCGCGTGCTGCGTGCCAGCTGCGGGCAGTCGTCGCACGCGGGCCTGTACCAGCCGGCCCCGGAGCAGTGCCTGCTGTTCCAGAACCTGGCCAGGCTTGGTTTCCAGAGCAACACCTTGCTCAACCACAGCGGCCGGTTCGACAACTTCATCGGCGACATCACCCAGCAGCACATGCCGCAACCTGGCATGCGCAACACCGACTTCCCACGGGCACTGGTGGGCTTCGACGATTCGCCGATTGCCAGCGACCTGGACGTGTTGCGCCGTTGGTGGGGGCAGCGCAAAGGGACGTCGGCCGAGCATGTGTCGCTGTTCTATAACAGCATCAGCCTGCATGACGGCAACCGTATCGTCACCGCAGACGGCGGTACCCGCGTGGCCGATTACGCCACCCGCGCCAATCGCCTGTTCGGCGAGCTTGGCACCTTCCTCGATGAGCTGGACCGCAGCGGCCGCCGTGTAGTGGTGGCCATTGTCCCGGAGCATGGCGCCGCGCTGCATGGCGACCGCATGCAGCTGTCGGGCATGCGCGAAATCCCCACACCGTCGATTACCCATGTGCCGGTCGGCCTCAAGTTCATCGGCATGGGGCAGCCTGCCCGCAACGAGCCGCTGCGTGTTTCGGCACCGACCAGCTACCTGGCCTTGTCCGAGCTGATCTCGCGCGTGTATGCGGGCCTGGGCCAGCAGCAGGTGCTGGATGTGCCCAGCCTGCTGACCGACCTGCCGACCACCGAGCAAGTCGCCGAAACCTCCGGTGCGCAGGTTTTGAACTACCAGGGGCGCGCCTACATGCGCCTGCAAGGCCAGCCCGACTGGCAGCCCATCCCCAAGGAGCGTCCATGACGCCTGGCAATGCTGACCCCGCCGATCGTAGCGACGATATTGCCCAACTGCGCCAGCACCTGGACATGCCGGGCCTGAACTACCAGGACATCTCCATGCTGGTGGGTGTTCAGCAGGCCATGCAGCGCTGGCCGTTGCTGGCTGAGAGCTGCCGGGCCAACGCCCAGGGCCTGGGCTACGCAACTGCGTCGCAACGCGGCGTGGTGTCGCCATGACCAGCCTGGCGTTGCATGGCGTACGCGGCGGCCTGGGGCGCAGTGCCTTGCTGGCCGCGCTGGGCTATGCGCTGCAGGGGGTGGGCGAGCGGGTGCTGCTGATCGACCTGTGCCCAAGCAACTTGCTCGGGCTGCACTTCAACTTGCCCCTCGACATACGCGAGGGCTGGGCGCTTGCCGAGCGGGAAGGGCGGCCGTTCAGCGATGCCTTGTACGAGGTGGTCGATGGCCTGTGCTTGATGCCGTTCGGCAACCTGCCTGCCGGCACGCAGCCGCCGTTGCCAAACGCTGCGACCTGGCGCACGCACCAGGCCGAGCTGGCCGAGCACTTCGACTGGTTGCTGTTCGACCTGCCACAGCCGCCGGCCGATGCGTTTGGCTACAGCGTCGAGACCGATGTGCAGGTGCTGGTGGTCGAGGCTGAAATGGCTAGCCACCTGCTGCTAGGGCGCCGGCCGATCGAGCACTACGACCTGCTGCTGGTCAACCGCTACGACCCGGCCAGCCGCTTGCAGAGTGACCTGTTGATGGTGTGGCGCGACCTGTTTCGTGATCGCTTGCCGATCCAGCTGGTGCACCGCGACGAGGCCTTTCTCGAAGCCCTGGCGTGCAAGGCACCGCTTGGCCATTACGCGCCGCAAAGCCTGGCCTGCCGGGATGTGCAGAGCCTGGCGGTGCGCTGCCTGACGAGGCGCCAGTCGTGAGCTTGAACCCGCTGTCGGCCTACGCCTGGTTCACTGCACGCGGCGCGCGGTGGCCAGTTGCCGTGCTGTTTACCCTCGGCGTGTGGCTGGCGTTCCTGTTCCTGCGCCTGGAAGCGCCCGCCTGGCAGGCGCTGTTGGCCGAGCGCCAGCGCTTGTACCCGCAGCTGACGGGCAAACGCCCGAGCCTGGGCGACCCTGTGCGGCTGTTGATCCAGAGCCTGTGGCTGCTGCTGCGGCGCCAGCCGGTGCCGCGCGCCCCAGGGCACGCGCGCCGCGCCTGGGCTGCCGTAAATGTGCAGCTGCGGGGCACAGGCAAGTGGGTACGCCACTACCATGGCCTGCTGATCGGCAGGCTGCAACAGCTGCCCGCGCGCTACCGCACCAGTGTCTTCACCCATGCAGCCTCGGCGCGTCTACGCGGCTTGAGCACGTTCGCCCGGCGGGCGTTCTACAGCGTACTGACACTGTGCGCCATCGGCCTGGCCCTGCTGTGTGTGACCGAGCCGTTCGGCTACCTGGCGCAGCTGGTGTTCATTTGCCTGCTGCTGGGTATTGCCATGCTGGTGCGGCACATGCCAGGCCGCTTCCCGACCCTGATGCTGATCGTGCTGTCGACCATCATTTCCTGCCGTTACCTGTGGTGGCGCTACACCTCGACCTTGAACTGGAACGACACCACCGACCTGGTGTGTGGGGTGATCCTGCTGGCGGCCGAGACCTATTCGTGGTTCGTGCTGATTCTGGGCTATATCCAGACCAGCTGGCCGTTGCAGCGCAAACCGGCCAACCTGCCGACCAACCCGCAGCACTGGCCGACCGTCGACCTGCTGATCCCTACCTACAACGAAGACTTGTCGGTGGTGCGCACCACGGTACTGGCCGCCTTGGGCCTGGACTGGCCACGCGAGTGCCTGCGCATCTATATCCTCGATGATGGGCGGCGCGATGCGTTCCGCGCGTTCGCCGACGAAGTGGGGGTGGGCTATATCGTGCGGCCGGACAGCAAGCATGCCAAGGCCGGTAACCTCAACCACGCACTGGGTGTGACCGACAGCGAGCTGATCGCCATCTTCGACTGCGACCATGTACCGGTGCGTTCCTTCCTGCAACTGACCGTGGGCTGGTTCCTCAAGGACCCGAAGCTGGCACTGGTGCAGACGCCGCATTATTTCTTCTCGCCGGACCCGTTCGAGCGCAACCTCGGTTCGTTCCGCCGCCGCCCCAATGAAGGCGAACTGTTCTACGGCCTGATCCAGAACGGCAACGACATGTGGAACGCGGCGTTCTTCTGCGGCTCGTGTGCCGTGCTGCGCCGTAGCGCATTGAAGAGCATCGGCGGCTTTGCCGTCGAGACCGTCACCGAAGATGCCCACACCGCCTTGCGCATGCACCGCCAAGGCTGGTCGTCGGCGTACCTGAGTATCCCGCAGGCAGCTGGCCTGGCCACCGAGAGCCTGTCGGCGCACATTGGCCAGCGTATTCGCTGGGCCCGCGGCATGGTGCAGATCTTCCGCACCGACAACCCGCTGTTCGGGCGCGGCCTGAGCCTGTTCCAGCGGGTGTGCTATGCCAACGCGATGCTGCACTTTCTGGCCGGCCTGCCGCGGCTGGTGTTCCTCACCGCGCCACTGGCGTTCCTGTTGCTGCATGCCTACATCATCTATGCGCCGGCGTTGATGATTCTGCTGTACGTGCTGCCGCACATGATCCACGCCAGCCTGACCAACTCGCGCATGCAGGGCAAGTACCGGCAAACCTTCTGGGGCGAGGTCTACGAGACCGTGCTGGCCTGGTACATCGCACGGCCGACCACGGTCGCGCTGTTTGCGCCGAAAAAAGGCAAGTTCAACGTCACCGCCAAGGGCGGCCTGATGGAGCAGGAGCAGTTCGACTGGCGTATCGCCCAGCCTTACTTGTGGCTGGCGGCGCTCAACGTGGCTGGCCTGGGCTTTGCCGTGTGGCGCTTGTTCACAGGCCCTGCGGCAGAAGTCGGCACGGTGATCGTCAGCTCGCTGTGGGTGGTCTACAACCTGCTGATCATCGGTGCCGCGGTTGCCGTGGCCGCCGAAGTGCGCCAAGTGCGCCGTGCCCACCGCGTGCAGATGTGCCTGCCGGCGGGGCTGGTGCTGGCCAGCGGTCACGCCTACCCCTGCAGCCTGGTCGATTATTCCGACGGCGGCGTCGGCCTGCAGTTGCAACAGGGGCTGGTGCTGAAGCCAGGCGAGCAGGTGCGCCTGCTGCTCAACCGTGGCCAGCGCGAGTTCGCCTTCCAGGCCTATGTCACCCGTACGGTCGGGCAACACGTGGGCCTGGTGTTCCACGACCTCAGCCAGCAACAGCGCATCGATCTGGTGCATTGCACCTTTGCCCGTGCCGATGCCTGGCTTGGCTGGAACGAGCAGCATGAGGTCGAGCGGCCGCTGCGCAGCCTGGTCGATGTGCTGAAACTGGGTGCTGTCGGTTACCTGCGCCTGGTCGAGCACATGCCGCCGTGGCTGCGGGCGTGGTTGCGCCCACTGCGCCTGCTGGTGCACTGGCTGGCCAGTTACAGGCCCCGCACGCCGCGGCCTTTCCCTTCCATGAACCCTGTTGATCGAGACGCATGATGACTGGTTATCCCGCGCGTACCTGGGGCCTGGCGATGGCACTGTTTGCCGCCTTGTCGCAAAGCGCCGCTGCCGCCTCTGTAGCCCCGCTTGCCGAGCCCGCCGTACCCACGGTACCGAACTGGCCGGTGACGAAAACCTTCGAGCAGCTCGGGCATGCGTCCGACAGCCTGCTGCTGGGTGTACGCAACAGCGAGCATATCGAATTCGGCCTGCGACGCGACCGCCTGGCCACCGACGCCAGCTTGCAACTGGACTACACGCCTTCGCCCGCGCTGCTGCCTAACCTGTCGCACCTGCGTGTCTACCTCAACGACGAACTGATGGGCGTGGTGCCGGTGGAGAAGGACCAGCTGGGCCAGCGCGTGCGCCGGCAGTTGCCACTGGACCCTAAGCTGCTCAGCGACTTCAACCGGGTACGCCTGGAGTTCGTCGGGCACTACACCGACATTTGCGAAGACCCGGCGCACAGCGGCCTGTGGCTGAACCTGAACCGCAAGAGCCAGGTGCAGTTGCACGAGCAGGCGCTGGCGCTGGAAAACGACCTGGCGTATTTCCCGCTGCCGTTCTTCGATGCGCGTGATACGGGCAAAGTAGAGCTGCCGGTGGTGTTCAGTGGCGTGCCGAGCCTGGGTGAGCAGCGGGCGGCGGCGATCCTGGCGTCCTACTTCGGCAGCCAGGCCGGCTGGCGCAAAGCAACCTTCCCGGTGCTGTACAACAGCCTGCCGGCCCGGGCCGACAAGCCCGCACCGAGCATCGTGTTCGCGACCAATGACCGCCGCCCGGCATTCCTGGCCGACCTGCAGCAGTTTCCACGGGTCGACGGCCCGGTACTGCAGATGATCGACCACCCGCACGACCGCTTCAGCAAAGTGCTGTTGGTGCTGGGCCGCAATGACGACGACCTGGTCAAGGCCGCCTCGGCGCTGGCGGTTGGCAACAACCTGTTCCGCGGGGCCCGGGTGAAGGTGGAGCAGATGACTGCGCTGCAACCGCGCCAACCCTATGATGCGCCGAACTGGACGCGCACCGACCGGCCGGTACGCTTCGCCGAACTGCTCGATTACCCTGAGCAGCTGCAGGTCAGTGGCCTGCAACCGCGGCCGGTCACGCTGGAGCTGAACCTGCCGCCCGACTTGTTTGTGTGGCGCAACCAGGGTATTCCGCTGCGCACGCTGTACCGCTATACGGCGCCGGCAGTGAGCGACGAATCGCGCCTGAGCATCAGCGTCAACGACCAGTACATCACCAGCATGCCGCTGGTGGGCAATGACCGGCGCGGCGGCACGCTCGAAGAAATGCGCCTGGCGGTGTTGTCCGGTGACAGCACGGCACTGACTGAGAAGTCGCTGGTGCCGGCGCTGAAGATTGGCGACCGCAACCGCCTGCGCTTCGATTTCAGCTTTGCCAGCACCCTGGGCAGTGCCCAGCGCGACCGTTGCCAGACGTCGCTGCCGGTGGACGTGCGTGCGGCCATCGACGACAACTCGACCATCGACCTGTCCGGTTACCATCACTACATCGCCATGCCCGACCTGCGCGCATTTGCCCGCAGCGGCTTCCCGTTCAGCCGCATGGCCGACCTTTCCGAGACCCTGGCCATCGTGCCAGCCAAGCCCACGGCGATGCAGGTTGGCATTTTGCTCGACACGGTTGGCGGGCTGGCCGGGCAGATCGGCTACCCGGCACTTGGCCTGAAGCTGGCTGATGACTGGCAACAGGCCGCAGCGGCAGATGCCGATTTGCTGCTTATCGGCAGCTTGCCTGGGGCGCTGGACGATGTGCCCAACCTTGGCCTGCTGCTCAGTGCCCAGCGTGACTGGCTGCTGCAAGGCCGTAGCACCGGGCTGCCGGGCAGCCAGCGTTTCGATACCGCAGCGGTGCCCGCCAGCAGCCGCGTGGCAGTCAGTGCGCAGGCGCCGATTGCGGCCATCACCGGGCTGAAATCGCCGTTCCATGAGCAACGCAGTGTGGTTGCGCTGCTGGCGAACAGCGACAGCGACTACGCGTTGTTGCGTGACGTGCTCGGCGATGTGGGCAAGCTTGATGCCGTGGCCGGCTCGGTGACGCTGGTGCGCAGCAGTGGCGTGAGCAGCCAGTTTGTCGGCGACTACTACTTTGTTGGCGCACTGCCGTGGTGGCTGTTGCTGTGGTACCACTTGTCCGAGCACCCGGTGCTGCTGGCGGCTATCGCGGCCATCTGCGTGGTGCTGTTCGCCTTCCTGCTGTGGCGGGCACTGCGCTGGGCGAGCCGGCGTCGCCTGGGTGAGGCGCAATGATGATGCGCCAGTGGCTGGCAGGTTTGGTCGCCTTGGGCTTGCCCGTTTTCGTCAGTGCCGCGCCGGCCTGCCCGTGGCCGGCCTGGGACCGCTTCAAGGCCGAGCTGGTGAGTGTCGACGGGCGGGTCATCGACCCGAGCGATGAGCGACTGATCACCACCTCGGAAGGGCAGAGCTATGCGTTGTTCTTCGCCCTGGTGGGCAATGACCGGCAGGCCTTCGCGCAGCTGCTGCGCTGGACCAGCAACAACCTGGCTGAAGGCGACCTGGCCGGGCACCTGCCGGCCTGGCTGTGGGGCCGTAACGGCCAGCAACAGTGGCAGGTGCTGGATGCCAACAACGCCAGTGACGCCGACCTGTGGATTGCCTACAGCCTGCTGGAAGCGGGGCGCCTGTGGCGCGAGCCGGCCTATACGCAACTGGGGCAGCGCTTGCTGTGGCGCATTGCCGCGCAGACCGTGCGCAAGCTGCCGGGGCTGGGGGTGATGCTGCTGCCAGGTGACTACGGCTTCGAGGATGCCCACGGCACCCGCTTGAACCCGAGCTACCTGCCGCTGCAATTGTTCGACCGCTTCAGCCTGGTGGACCCGCTGTGGGGTGAGCTGGCAGCCAACACCCGCCGTTTGTGGCTAGCTTCGTCGCCCAAGGGCTTTGCCCCGGACTGGCTGCTGTGGACGCCGGCCGGTGAGCTGGCGGCAGACCCGCAACATGGCAATGCCGGCGACTACGACGCCATCCGTGTTTACCTGTGGGTCGGCATGCTGGCCAAGGACGCGGCACAGCGTGCCGAACTGGTGGCCCATTATGCCCCGATGGCGGCCTTGACCCAGAAACAAGGGTTGCCACCAGAGCAGGTGGATGCCCACAACGCCAAGGCCAGTGGCCATGGCCCGGCGGGTTTTTCTGCGGCGTTGCTGCCATTGCTGGCGGCGTCGCCGGAGCACGTGGCGGCCTTGGCGGCCCAGCGCCAGCGCTTGCGCGAGCAGCCGGTCGAAGCCAAGGCGTATTACAGCCAGGTGCTGGCGCTGTTTGGCCAGGGCTGGGACGAAGGCCGCTACCGGTTTGACTCGTACGGCCGCTTGTTACCGACCTGGAGCGCGCCATGCAGCGAATGATTGGCGTGCTGATGCTGGCGGCAGTGACCTGCCAGGCCGCGGCGCAACCCAAGGATGCCAGTGAGCAGCGGCAATGGTTGCTGGACCAGGTACGCCGCGGCGAAGCGCTGCACCGCGACGACCTGGTGCGTGATGCGCTGGGCCGCCTGCAATTGCTCGAACCGCGCAACCCGGATGTGCTGTTGGCGGCCTTGAAGCTGGCATTGCGCGAAAAGAACAGCGCCGAGGCCGAGCAGTTGGGTGCCCGGATCAGTGCCATCGCGCCTGGCAGCTTGCAGGCACGCCAGGCCAGGCGCCTGCTTGAGCTGCAGCAACCAGAGATCGCGCGGCGCTTGCAGCAAGCGCGACTGCTGGCCGTTACCGGGCGCAATGAAGAGGCGTTGGCGGCTTATGAGCAGTTGTTCGCCGGTGAACCTCCCAGCCTTGAGCTTGCCCTGGACTACTGGCGCGTGCGTGGCAACCTGCCGGGTCAACGCCCTGAAGCGATCAGGCAGTTGCAGCAGCTGGACCAGCAATACCCAGGCAATGCCGGGTTGCGCCAGACCCTGGCCGGCTGGTTGTTCGCCGAAAATCGCGACCGCGAAGCGCTGGCATTGCTCGACCAACTGGCCCGCGACCCCGGTGCACGGGATGCCGCTGCCCAGCGTGAGTTCGACTACCTGGCCGGGCAAGCGGTAAGCGCCGCCAGCGCCGCGGCCTGGCAAGCCTTCCTCCGACGCTACCCGGCCTCGCCACTGCTGGCGCAGGCCAGCGAGACCCTGCGCCAGCAGCGTAGCCTGCTGGCTGACCCGTCCTGGCAAGCGGGCCAGCGCGGCAAGGCGTTGCTCGACCAGGGCCGCAATGGCGAAGCTGAAGTGCAACTGCGCCGGGCGTTGCGCCAATACCCGGATGACGCCAGCCTGCATGGCGCCCTGGGCTATGCCTTGATGTCGCAAAAGCGTTACGAGGGTGCCAACGCCTCTTTCCGCGCAGCGACAGCCAAGGAGCAGGACAGCTACAAGATCAGCAAATGGCACGACATGGAGTTGGTGAGCCGTTATTGGGCAGTGCTGCAGAAGGCAGACCGCGCGCTTGAGGCAAAGGACATGCGCACAGCGCGTTCACTTTATCAGCAGGCACGCCAGCAGCGCCCGGACGACCCGTTCGCCTTGTTGGGGCTGGCGGATGTTTCGTTGGCCGAAGACGATGCGGCTGCTGCCGAACGGCAGTATTTGCAGGTCCGGCGCATGGCGCCGGATAACGAAAGCGCCGTGCGCGGCCTGATGCGTGTGTACCAGGCGCAATCACCCGACAAGGCCCGGGCGTATCTGGACAACCTGCCGCCACGCCAGCAAGCGCAGTTCGCCAGCTTGCGCCGCAGCCTGGAGCTTGCACGCCTGCGCCAGCAAGGGGACCAGGCCCTGCAGCGCGAAGATTGGCCGACAGCCAGCAAAGTGCTGGGCCAGGCCACGGCCTTGGCCCCCGATGAGCCTTGGCTGGTTTATCAATTGGCCAACAGCCTGCGCCACCAAGGGCGCACCGCCGAGGCCGATGTGGCATTTGCCAGGGTTGTGCAACACCAGCCGCACGACCCGGCAACCCGCTACGCCCACGGGCTGTACCTGGAGTCCAGCGACCGTGATGCCTTGGCCCTCGACAGCCTGGGCGCAGTACCGCAAGCGGCCTGGAATGCCGACATGCACGCGCTGGAACAGCGTATTCGGCGGCGCATGACCCTGGCCTCGGCGCAGCAGCTGCAGGCCCAAGGCCGCAGTGCCGAGGCGACAGCCCTGCTCGAAGCCAGCCTGGCGCGTGGCGAGGGTAGCCCAGACGACCTGATGCTGTTGGCCGAATGGGCAGCAGCGCGCGGCGAGCCTGGCAAGGCGCGTGGCTATTACCAACGCGTGCTGGCCGTACAGCCCGGGCGACCCGAAGCGCGCCTTGGGGTGATGGAAAGTGCGGTGGCCGAAGGCAACCTGGCGCAGGCCCGGCACATGCTTGGCGTGCAGGTGCCACAACTGGCCACGGATGACAGCAACGCCCAACGGCGCCTGGCGGCTGTCTGGGTCGCCTTGGGCGAGCACCAACAGGCGGCCAGGCTGCTCGACCGGATAGCCGCGCAGCAGGCTCGCCCCGACCCGTTGTTGCGGCGTGACGCCGCCCGCCTGGTGGCGCAGGATGACCCGCAACGGGCATTGGACCTTTACGCTGCGGCGATGGCCGACGCGCAGTTACTGGAGCGTGCCTCCGTCTCGCCACGGGATGACCGCGCACTCACATTGGCCAGCCGCGAGCAGGACGCCGATGACTGGCTGGCACGCAGCCTGCGTAGCGACGTCGATGCGCTGTATCGCCAACGCAATACCCACGTGACGCTGAAGCACGACTATGGCTGGCGCGAGGACGACGGTACACCGGGTACGTCCGAACTGAGTACTCAGTCGACCTTGTTGCATGTCGATACCCCTTGGCAGGACGGCACTGCTTTTGCGCGAGTGGAGCGCATTGGCATGGATGCGGGGTCGTTCGAGCAGAACGACCAGGGGGGGTACACGCCTGATTTCGGTAGCTGTCAGTTTGTTGGTCAGGGCACTGACGGAAAGTCGCTGCCCGCCTGCGAGGGCGGTTCGCAAACCGCTGACGGCAGTGTGTTGGCGCTGGGTTGGCAGGGCAGCCGCTGGGCCTTCGACCTGGGTAGCACCCAAGGCTACGCGATCAACAACTGGTTGGGTGGCGCCACGGTCAACGGTGACCTTGGCCAGGTTGGGTGGTCGCTGACGGCTTCGCGGCGGCCAATGAGCAACTCGCTGCTGTCGTTCGCCGGGGCACGCGACCCTCGGACGGGTGTGCACTGGGGCGGGGTCACGGCCAACGGCGCCACACTCGGACTGAGCTGGGACAAAGGCGGTGACAACGGGGTCTGGGCCAGCCTGGGGCACCACTGGCTGTATGGCGAAAACGTCGCCGACAACCAGCGCACCCGCGCCATGGCCGGCTATTACCACCGCGTGCTGGATAAGGCCGACGAGCGTGTGCGCGTTGGCTTGACGCTGATGCACTGGCGGCACGACAAGGACCTGGGTGGCTACAGCCTGGGGCAGGGCGGTTACTACAGCCCGCAGCGCTACAGCTCGGTGGGCGTGCCGGTCACTTATGCCTGGCGCAACTACGACTGGTCGGTCCTGCTGGAAGGTTCCGTCAGCTGGTCCCAGGCCCACAGCGGCCGCAGCCGGCTCTATCCGGACTTGCACCTCAACCGCAAGCTGATGGATCGATATGACATTGGCGAGTCCAACATCGATGCCAGGCTCGACGCCAGCGACAGCAGCGGGCTGGGTTACCGCCTGCGCGGCCTGTTCGAGCGGCGGCTGAGCGACCAATGGGTGTTGGGCGGCGGGTTCGACTGGCAGCACAGCGATGACTATGCGCCTAGCCATGCCATGCTCTACTTGCGCTACCTGTTCGAGCCATGGCGCGGCAACCTGGCGCTGCCGGTGACAGCGCTGGAGCCCTACAGCGAGTGGCGTTGACTGCGGGGTTTGCCTTTGCACGGCCATTGTAGGAGCGGGTTCACCCGCGAATGCGTCGTTGAACCCACTGATGCATTCGCGGGTGAACCCGCTCCCACAGGGGCAGTGCAAGTTTTTTGGAATTTGAGCAAGGCAGTTGCTCTCATCTGGACAGCATCGGCTGTTGACACAGCGTGTGCCGCCGCACCATTATCCAGCCATACCCACGCAACGAGCTTACCAGCATGACCTTATCCAACCACGCCATTACCGCTTCGGGCTTCATTGCCCAGGCAGGCGCGTGCGTTGCCGTTGCCAAGAAATCCAAGAAACAGCCGCTCATCTGACCGAGGCGCGCTGTCTCGTCAGGTGGGCTGACGAGACAGATGGCGCCAGGTATCCCTGCCAGACCACTTCGACTCTTCGCCCTGCTGACGCTGACTTTCGGTCAACATCAGGAGTTTATGCATGTCGAATTTCCGTGGTATCTGGATCGCCCTCGTCACGCCATTGCGCGCTAATGAAGTCGACTTCGCCGCCCTGGAAAAACTGGTGAAGAAGCTGCTCGCAGAAGGTGTGAGCGGTTTTGTGGTGTGCGGTACCACCGGGGAGGCGGCGGCGCTGTCCAAGGCCGAGCAGCTGGCCGTGCTGGATGCGGTGCTGGCCTGGGTGGAGCCGGGCAGGGTGGTGATGGGCCTGTCGGGCTATAACCTGGGCGAACTGTTGGCCTTCCAGGCTGAAGTTCAGCAGCGTGAGATTGGCGGGCTTCTGGTTCCTGCACCTTGCTACATCCGGCCTTCGCAGGCCGGCATCGAAGCGTTTTTCAACACCGTGGCGGATACCGCCAGGGTGCCTGTGATCCTCTACGACATTCCCTACCGTACCGGGGTGCGCATCGAGCGGGAAACCCTGCGGCGCATCATGCGCCATCCGCGCATAGCGGCAGTCAAGGACTGCAGTGGCGACAGCGAGACCACCATGGCCCTGATCCAGGACGGCCACGCCCAGGTGCTGGCCGGTGAGGACCTGCAGATCTTCAACAACCTGTGCCTGGGCGGCGCGGGGGCCATTTCGGCATCGGCGCATGTGCACGCCCACCTGTATGTACGCATGCTGCACCAGGTTGACCAAGGTGATTGGCTAGCGGCGCGCGGTACGTTCTACCAATTGCTGCCCTGGATAACCATGGCCTTTGCCGAGCCTAACCCTGCTGTGGTCAAGGCGGCATTGCAGCTGCAAGGGTTGATCAGCGACGAGCTACGCGAACCGATGCAGCCGTGCACCCTGGCGACCCGGGACAAGCTGCCGGCTGCACTCGGGTTGCCGGCTGTATTGTAGGAGCGGGCTTGCCCGCGAAGCAGGCGACGCAATGGATGGCACCGGCTTTGCCGGTGTTCGCGGCTAAAGCCGCTCCTACACCGGTACAGCGTGAGCCCGAAACCAGCGCAGTACCTGTGGGAGATCACACAGCCCTACCGGGCTGCGCTGTCGCGCAGAGAACCAATGTTGGCAGGCGCTCAATACCTTGTGGGAGCGGGTTTACCCGCGAAGAAGTTAACGCGGTGCATGGCACCGGCTGCGCCGGTGTTCACGGCTCCCACAAGGCGCAGCGCATGCCGATCATGCCGCCGTTGCCGTAACCGCCCTGGCCTCACCAATCAGGATGTCTTCGAAGAACGCACCGACCGGTTCGGTGGGATGGCACAGCTGTATTTCCAGCACCCATACCACCTCGCTCGGGACGAACTCCACCTCGGCCAGTTTCTCCTGGCTGTACAGCACATGCGGGAAGTCGGCGATGCGATGCCCGGCAAGGTTGCGTTCCAGCTGCCAGCCTTTGGCCTGGGCACTGCGCTCGGCGAAGTCATACAATTCGCGCCCGGTCAGCCCGCGGCTCCAGGCCAGGCGGGTCTCGTCGAACACTTCATGCAGTGCCTTGACGCAGGCCTGGTGCAGTGGGTGTTGGCCAAACACGAAGGTGTCGCCGTAGTCGCCTTCATAGCCGTCCCATACCGGCCCAACGTCGACCACGACAATATCCGTGGTACGTAATGCACGTTGCAGATCAACGCCTTGCCGCGGTGTACGCACAGTATCGTCGCCAAAGCGGATGTAGGTCGGGTGCCAGGTGTGCGACGCACCCATTGCCTGCAAGGTGTGTGCGGCCATTTCCAGGGCCTGCGCAGTGGTCATGCCGACCTGCAACTGGCTGGCGATCGCGGTCACGGCGCGTACCGACTGCTCGCGAGCTGCGAGCATGCCGTTCAGTGAATAGCGTGGGCCGACCTTTTCCAGCTCGGGGTGCAGCGTGCTGGTTGCCGAGGCCTGCGCAGGCGATGCGCCGCTGGCAACAAAAGCCTCAGCGACAAAACGATGCGGTTGTACGCCTGCTGCAAGGCATTGCTCGCGGGTTTGGCTGATCATGCTGGCATTGCCGCAAGCATAGACCTGGGTGGTGGCCCAGCGATGCGCTTGGGCCAGCGCCACTTGCTGGATGCGTGCCTTGGCTGAGAGAACCGGGTGCCAACGCAAGTGCGGATAAGCGCGGCTGGCCTGGTCGAGAAACTCGCGGTCATAGAAGTCCGCCGTCGACGCGCCTCCCCAGTACAGCGTGACTTCGGTGTCGCGGGCCAGGGCAGTCAGCAGCAAAGGCTTGATGCCAGCGTAGCCTGTGCCGGTGGCGAACAGTACTAGCGGGTGCTGGTCTTCGTGTTGCCAGGTACAGGCCCCCAGCGGGCCTTCGAGTTTTACCGAGTCGCCTGCTTGCAGGGCAGGTAGCAGCCCCTCGGTGAACAAGCCGCCGCTGACCGTGCGGATATGGAACACCAGCCGCCCTTGATCCTGCGCCGGCAGGTTGGCAATGGAAAAGCAGCGGCTGTCGCCGTTGTCGAGCTGGAACTTTACGTACTGGCCAGCTCGTACGTCCAGCGGCTGAGCAGGTTGCAGCACCAGCTCGACGATATCTGCACTCAGTGCGCGCTTGCTGTAAACCTGGGCCTGAAACTGCAGTGCCGGGGCATCCAGGGACCAGCCAGGGATCTCCAGGCGCATGTCGCTGCAGGCGTGACTCTGGCACAGCAGCATCTCGTCGGCGGCCAAGGGGTAGGAGGGCGCAGGTGTGTCGGCACAGCGCTGCTTGTCCTGATACTGCCCCGACACCACCTTGACCTTGCACGAACCGCAGGCGCCGCGGCGGCAGGAGAAGGGCACCGGCAAGCCACTGGCGAGCATGGCATCGAGCAGTAGCTCCTGGCTGGCTTCGAAGGTTTTGCCCGAAGGCGACAATTCAATGACATGGCGGCTTTGCATGAACACCTCGGCGTAGATAGAGGTTCGATTGTTGCTATAGTCCAGGACCAGCAGAACCTCCAGTTTTGGAAAATTCACATGGTCCAGCTTCGCAAATGGCAACCGCTGCTCAGGCTCGAGGGGGCGCAGGCTTCGTACCGGCAGATCGTCGAGGGGCTGGTGGCGGCGATCAGCGAGGGCCGCCTGCGCCCTGGCACGCCGTTGCCGGGCACGCGGGAAATGGCGCAGTTGCTGAACGTTAATCGCAAGACGGTAATCCTTGCCTATGAGGAAGCCGAAACCAAAGGCTGGCTGCAAAGCGTGCAGCGCCGGGGCACCTTTGTCAGCCAGCAGGTAGCGGCTGCTACCCAGGTCATCCCCGCAGCCTTGCAGCCTTTCGCGCTGGCGCTGCCAGAGGAGCCCGCCGTTGCCTACTTTGCGGCCAACGAGCAGGCTGCAGCGCAACAGGGGCGGCCGGGTGCGTTGTTTTTCGACAACGGCGCCTGTGACCACCGCCTGTTGCCACAGGCGGTTCTGCACCGCTACTACCGCAATGCCTTGCGCAGCAGCTTCACCAGCAACAGCGTGCGCCACGGCAGCGAATGCAGCAGCCTCTACCTGAGCACTGCCCTGGCCGACATGCTGCGGCACAACCGCAGCCTGAACGTTGGCGCCGAGCATATCTGCCTGACTCAAGGGGTGCAGATGTCGCTGTCGCTGGTGGCCAGCGTGTTGCTTAAACCGGGTGATGTGGTGCTGGTCGAGCGCCTCAGTTACCCGCCTGCGTGGGAGATTTTCCGCCAGCTGGGTGCGACGCTGGTCACCGTGGACCTGGACCATGAGGGTTGCCGGGTCGATCAGATCGATGCCCTGTGCCGGCAACATAAGGTGCGGATGATGTACATCACGCCGCATCACCAATTTCCGACCACCGTCAGCCTGCCCGCCGGGCGCCGGCAGCAGTTGCTGGAGCGGGCGCGTCAGCATGGCTTCTGCCTGGTCGAGGAAGACTACGACTACGAATACCACTTTGCCGGGCGGCCCTACCTGCCTTTGGCCAGCGACCGTCAGCAGCGGCATGTGATCTATATCGGGACAATGTCCAAGCCCTTGGGTAGTACGTTTCGATGCAGCTACATCGTCGCGCCGCCCGAGGTGACCGCTGTGTTGGAGCGCCGGGCGACGCTGACCCTGGGGCAGGGCGATGCAGTGATGCACAGGATGCTCGCCGACCTTATCAATGAGGGTGAGCTGAAGAAGCACTTGCGCCGGGTCAACCGCGAGTACCGGCGGCGCCGCGAGACCTTGCTGGAATGTTTGCGCGAAGGGTTTGGTGAGCAGATAAGCGTGCGTGAGCCGGAGGGCGGGCTGGCGCTGTGGGTTAGGTTTGACGAGGCGATCAATGTCGATCAGCTGGTCGACAGGGCGCTGGCAATGGACCTGGTGGTGCGCAGCGGGCGGCAGTTTTCGCCGTTTGGTCATGCCGAGAATGCCTTGCGCCTGGGGTTTGCTTCGCTGGATGCGGATGAAATCCGGTTGGCAACTCAGCGCCTCGTGCAGGCTGCGCGGAGGTGATTTCACCCTCCATGTGTGAGCAATTGCCTTTGCTGTGTGCACTGGCCTCATCGCCGGCAAGCCAGCTCCCACAGGTATTGCACAGGGCTTGAGGCCGATACGGTCGAGGTGGGGCTGGCTTGCCGGCGATGGGTCGCAAAGCGGCCCCTGTCTTGAGCAGGTTACTGGCGCCGCCACACCTCGCCTTGCTCGCTGACCACCCACGGCCTGTCAGCCGCATCCACCAGCACCCCGCCCACCCAACGTTGCACAGGGCTGTGATCAAGCCAGTGCTGCTTGCCTGCCAACACCTGCTCGGCAAGCGCAGTCAACCGCAACGGCCGTTGCGCCCAGGCCTCGCCTGGGCCTTCCAGCAGCAGCGGCTGTGGCGCATGGATCAGCGGTTGCAGCAGAACATGGAACATCATGTCACCCAGGTAAGGCAGCGGGTCATCCTGCATCATCAACTGGCCAAACACGCGCCCGGCCGGTAGCTCGCCGCGCGCCGCCAGCACGCGCAGCAGCAGGCGTTCGGTAAGGCTCAAACCGTCAGTTGCCCCAGGCAGCTCCTGCAGCTGGCGCGCCAATGCCCGGCCCAGCAATGGCAACGCAGAGTGCTGTCGGCCAGCGAGGCTGGCCCAGGCCTGCGGATCGGCTGCGGTGTAGGCTGCCCATACCTGGCGGGCCAGGGCCAGTGCGTCCTCACCCAGCGCTCGCCGTTGTGGCCACAGCCAGGCGAGTAGGTCGGGGGCCAGCTGACCGATGCCAATGAAGCGCTCGATACCGGGCACCTGATCAATTTCAATCAGCTCCAGCCGGCGCGGCAGGCAGGGCAGGCTGGCAAGCACACGGATCAGGAACAGCTGGTCGTAAGCGTCGGCCTCGCACCACAGCACTAGCTGGCTGTCACTGTTCAACCCGGCCAGTGCCGCCTGCTGCGCTGCCTGGCGTGGTGCAACGTCCTGGGCTGCGAGGTTGAACGCCTGCTGCACATAGGCGCCGCGCACCTGCCAGTACTGTTGTTCGGGCAGTGCTGGTACCGGCCCCATGACCATCGGGTCGTCGAACATCTGGAAAGCGCCAGCAAAGCCGGCGGTGTGCAAACTGTGGGCGATGTCGTTGCCGCAGCGCCAATGTTGTACCGCGGCCTCGCCATCGGCGGTGAAGCCGGGGTGGTGCGCGGCAAAGGCCACGGCATCGGCATGGGCCTTGAGCTTGGGCCAGCTGGCAAAGCCGGCCTCGCGGGCCACCAGCCATTGGGTATCGGCAAGCCGGTAGTCGGGGCCGGGCAGGCCGAGCGCGCGCAACTGCGCGCGGGCGTCGTCGGCCTCGTGGTTTTTCAGTGCGCTCAGCAGGCGCTTGGCGCGTTTGCGCAAGGCGGGCAGGTCGAGCAGGCCGTGGTGGCGGGATGCATTTATGGCGGGCATGCCAACTCCTTATGGGCTCGGTCCGCCGACAAGCCGGGAGCTGGTATGAAAATGTGATGACGCATGGCTCGGGCAACCCCTTTGCGCGGACCGCAGGCGCAGCCAGCGCCCTGGCGCCGACTTTAACGGGCAAGGCATCGGGTGGCAAACGATAGTTTTCCCAAGCGGCATTGCCAAGCGCAACCACTGGCGTCAGTGCGCAGCCGTTGGCAGCATGCCTGTGCGCTGGGCGTTGTGCGCGGCCTCTATCAGTTGCAGGTTGCGATTGCGCAAGGCGTGGTTGCCACCGACCCGCAGGTTGGAGCGCAGCGCCAGGGTTTCGGCTTGCTCATACTGCCCTTGCTGAAGGCGCAGCACGCCAAGGTAGTGCAACGTTGCCGGGTTGTTCGGCTGTATGTGCAGCGCGCGCTCCAGGGTGGCCGCGGCCTGGTCCAGCTGCCCGTCGGCATACTGTTGCGAGGCCGTTTCGATCAGTACGGTCGAGGCATTGTTGCTGCGTGTCGGCGTGTAGCGCTCGCCAGCCAGTGCGCCTTGTGCCGTGATTGCGCTGAACAACAAGAGCAAAGCTGAAAAAACAGGTGTGCTGGGCATCGACGGTAGACTCGACAGGGCTTGGGCAAGCTTCTGGCTGGAGGGGGGGATGCTATCGACCGAAGCGGGGCGTTGAAGTTCCCGCTTGGGCCACTTGTTGCCTGCCCCCTGTCTCTGGTCGGCAACATCTGTTCGGTTACCGCCCATAACTGCCTCCTTGCGCCTCAAGCCTGCGCCAGTACCTCCGATAGCAGCACACCCACCGTCGAATCATCGACCAGAAGTGGTGCCAACAAGGAGTACTGCCCGCATGCTTGCCAACCTGAAGATCCGTACCGGAATGTTCTGGGTGCTGTCGCTGTTTACCCTCACCCTGCTGTTTTCCAGTATCAGTGCCTGGCGGGCCGCGGTGGGCAGTGACCAGCAGATCACCGAACTGGACCAGACCGCGCGCCAATCGGACCGGTTGAACAATGCCTTGCTGATGGCGATTCGCTCCAGCGCCAATGTGTCCTCGGGCTTCATCGAGCAATTGGGCGGCAACGACGAGAGTGCCAGCAAGCGCATGGCAATGTCGGTCGAGCTGATTGACAAGAGCCAGCAGTTGGTCGACGCATTTGTCGAAAACGCTCATGAACCTGCCCTGCACGCGCTGGCAACCGAGTTGCAGGCCACTTACAGCGAGTACGCCAAGGCAGTCGCCGGGCAGCGTGAGGCGACACGCCAGCGCTCGCTTGAGCAGTATTTCAAGGTCAACACCGACGCTGGCAACGCCATGGGCCGGCTGCAGGCGCTGCGCCAGCAACTGGTTGGCACTTTGAGCGAACGTGGCCAGCAGATCATGCTGGAATCCGACCGGCGCCTGGCCCGTGCCCAGCTGCTGAGCCTGGGGCTGCTGGGCGCGACGCTGCTGCTGGCAGCGCTGTGCTGGGCCTTCATTGCCCAGCGCGTCTTGCACCCGTTGCGCGAAGCCGGCCGGCACTTTCAGCGTATTGCCGGCGGCGACCTGAGCGTACCGGTGCAGGGGCAGGGCAGTAATGAGATCGGCCAACTGTTCCATGAACTTGAGCGCATGCAGCAGAGCCAGCGCGATACCCTGGGGCAAATCAGCAGCTGTGCCAGGCAACTGGACGCAGCCGCCAGCGCGTTGAACACGGTCACCGAAGAAAGCGCCAACAACCTGCGCCAGCAGGGCCAGGAACTGGAGCAGGCCGCCACTGCCGTCACCGAAATGACCACTGCCGTTGAGGAAGTCGCGCGCAATGCCATCACCACCTCGCAGACCACCAGTGAATCCAACCAGCTGGCCGCGCAAAGCCGTCGGCAAGTCAGCGACAACATCGACGGCACCGAGGCCATGACCCGCGAGATTCAAACCAGCAGCGCACACCTGCAGCAACTGGTGGGGCAGGTGCGGGATATCGGCAAGGTGTTGGAAGTGATCCGTTCGGTGTCCGAGCAAACCAACCTGCTGGCGCTCAATGCCGCCATCGAGGCCGCCCGTGCGGGCGAAGCCGGGCGTGGCTTTGCAGTGGTGGCGGACGAAGTGCGCACGCTGGCCTACCGCACGCAACAATCAACCCAGGAAATCGAGCAGATGATCGGCCGCGTGCAAGCGGGCACCGAAGCGGCGGTGGCCTCGATGCAGGCCAGCACCAACCGCGCCCAGTCGACACTGGATGTGACCCTTGCCTCGGGGCAGGTGCTGGAAGGCATCTACAGTGCAATTGGCGAGATCAACGAGCGCAACCTGGTGATCGCCAGTGCGGCCGAAGAGCAGGCCCAGGTGGCGCGGGAGGTGGACCGTAACTTGCTGAATATCCGTGAGCTGTCGAGCTATTCGGCGGCGGGGGCGCAGCAGACCAGTGAGGCGAGCAAGGCGATGGCGGGGCTGGTGGGTGAGATGACGGCGTTGGTGGGGCGGTTCAGGGTTTGAGGTGGGCGCAACGGCCTTTACGTCACCGCCAACCCCTCGGTGCCGCTCGAGGATGCCAAACTCGACATCAAGACTGTCGTGTTTGCCTTTGCCAGGTCCCTGGAAGTCGCGGGTCGTTCGGCCAAGTTCGATGTGGTCGTGCCTGAGACCAGGTTGTCTGGCACTGCGCTGTTCGCTGGCCAGCCCGTGGAGCGAGAGGTCGACCCAAGGGTGCGTTTTTCGGTCAACCTGTATGGCGCCCCTGCGCTGTCCTTGGCCGAGTTCCCCAGCTACCAGCAGGATGTGATCATCGGCACCAGCCTTGCGGTCACGGCGCCGCTTGGCCAGTACGACTCCAGCAGGCTGGTCAACCTTGGCAACAATCGCTGGTCATTCAAGCCTGACATCGGTGTTTCCAAGCGTCTGGGGCCGGTGACCCTGGAGCTGTCGGGGGGCAGATACCCTGTAGGAGCGGGTTCACCCGCGAAGAATCCAACGCGGTATATGCCACCGGCACTGCCGGTGTTAGCTCGGCTGCGCCGCCAGGCTGTTGCTAACGTTGCGCCCCAGCACCAGTACCGTGACAAAGCCGCAGCCCACCAGCGCCGTGGCCAGGCTCAACAGCACTGCGGTGCCCATATGGTCGACCACCTGCCCGCCAAAGAACGAGCCCAGTGCAATGATCACCTGGAACATGGCCACGAACAGCGGCATGCCACGTTCGACATCCTTGGGCGCCACGACAAACATCCAGATATTGGCGCAGGCCGGGAATGCGCCGAAGGCAAAGCCCCACAGCGCGATCAGCATCGCGGCGCCGGTCATGCCGGTGGCAAAGTGCGGGAACAGGGCGGTGCTCACAGCAATCATGAACGCTACCAGCATCAAGGTGTGGCGCACGCTGCGGTTGGCCGCGAAGCCGGCGAAAATGTTGCCCATGAACCCGGCCACGCCATACAGCAGCAACAAGGAGCCAATCGTAGGCCCATCAAAGCCGGCATTCTGTTTGAAGAACGGTGCAACATAGGTGTAGGCGGCAAAGTGTGCCAGGCCGATCAGCAAGACGGCGATCAACCCGACCCGCGCTTGCGGGTTGATGAACAAAGCCGGCAGGTCGCTGACGCGAATGGCCTTTTCCGGCAACAGTCGCGGCAGCAGGAATACCTGCGCTAGCAGCACGGGCACCCCCACCAGTGCGGTGACCAGGAAGGTCATGCGCCAGCCCATCAGGCCACTCAGCCAGGTGCCCACCGGCACGCCCACAACCGTGGCCAGCGTTACCCCGGCCATGATGATCGAGTTGGCCTTGGCGACGCCCATGCCATCAGGCGCCAGGCGGCCGCTGAGGGCGATGGCGGTCGCCCAGAAGCCGCCGATACTCACACCCAGCAGCACGCGGCCGACTAGCAACAGGTTGAAGTCGCCGGCGTAGGCCACGATGGCGTTGGCGATGATCATGATCAGCGTCAGGCCAATCAGCAGGTAGCGCCGGTCCAGTGCACCTACGCCCACGGAAATCAAAGGCGCGGCCAGCGCAGCCATGATGCCGGGCAGGGTCACCATCAAGCCGGCAAGGCCGGCACTGATGCCGAGGTCGCTGGCGACGTCGTTGAGCACGCCCACCGGCAGGAATTCACTGGTGACCAGGGCAAAGGCACCCACGGCGACCGAGAGGATTGCCAGCCACTGCTGCGTGACACTCTGTTGGCTATGTTCGGGAAGGCCGCGAGGGGCCTGGCGGTTGCTTGGCATGGGTTCGGTTCCATGAGAGGTGTCGCCTGTAGCAGGCGCAGGAGCGGGGGAGATTTGCAGGCGATTATAGGGACGGCCCTGCCAGGCCAACAGGCGAGCCGCTTGATAGTAAACATCAGCGCAATCGATGAAACACCTTGGGTAGAGCGCTTGCTATCAGCCCCCTGCAGGATCACGGCAACGGCGGAGGGCACAGATCGAGCGCCGCGCGGGCGGCGCTCGATCTCGAAGGCGCTGATGCTTCAGCCAAACACTTGCAGATCACTCGGCGCCAGGTTCGACACCCCGTTTATCACGGTGATTGCCACTGCGTTGCCGTTGGCAGCACCGTCGGCATCGTAATACAGCGTGTGATTGTCCTGGTTGAAGATCAACTGCGCGCCTGTGGTTTCCTGTGCGGCTCCGGTGACGTTGGCCAAGGTATCGGCGATCGATTGGCCATGCAGGTCGAACACGCCTGCGGCAAGGGCAACCACGTCGCTGCCGGGGGAGAAGTCCGTGATTACGTCAGGCTGGGTACCTGGAAGTTGGGCGAACTGGAAGGTGTCGTTGCCGGCCCCGCCGGTGAACACGTCGATGGCTGAGGTGCTTTCAAGCGTATTGTCGGTGCTGTCTCCGGTGACAGGGTTGGTTGGGGGGGCATCGGCACTGCTTGTTATGGTGAGGTCAGGGCGAGTAATCGCCGTGAAGTCATCAATAGCGAATGACGCTCCGCCATCATGTATTTCGACTTTAGAAATTGAAAAACCACTGGACGTTACAGACAGGAAGGTGTTTGCCGGGGCGTTAGCTGGAAGCAGCGCTTGGCCGACCAGGTTATTGTTAGTGTCATAAGCGAATATTCCGACATCAGCGGGGCCAGTGACATAGGCTGACACTGTTTTTATATCGGCGCTCGACAAGTTGAATGTCATGAGCCCACCAGGTGAATAGGCCACTTGAGATCCTGAGTGAGAGGTGAGTCCCAAAAGCGCAGCATTAATTGAATTCGCGCCATGGACAAGGACGCCCTGAGCTTGAAACTGATTGGTGATGGCTACTTCGTCGGCAAGGTTGTCAAAGTTAAGATGCGTGGTTGTGCCAATGCCTACTTCGCGAGCCAGGGTGTTGCCCGCAATATCTTCAATTGCCAGTGTTGCACTGACTTTGCCCGCTTGAAAGCCTGACAGATTCACCACACCGTCGTGCCCCAGGGCCTCGTGACCTGCGCCGTCGCGGAAGGTAAGGACTGCTGTTGCATCCGTATCCAGGCCGGACAACACGTAAGCAACGGCTGCTTTCTCCGTTGCGTCGATGTTGAGGTCCGGGAAGCTCACGTCCGCTGGCTGATCCGTATCGGCGCTGACATCCAGGTTGTAATCATGGCCTACGCCCGCCAGCATGTTGCCGCTTGTGTCGATAACGCGCACGTCTAGCCTGTCATGCCAAGAGACAAGGCCGATCAACGCCGTCCATGCATGGTTATCCGGGGACACTACTGCATCAACCCACGTATTGCCGCCATCAGCGGTTACTTGAAGCTTCTCACCGTCGTGAAGTACATCCGTGTAAGTGCCATTGACTGTCTGAACGGGCAAGCGGGTAATGAAATCGTTTGCCAAGCCTGTGTCATCGCTCAGGAACGTAACGGTAGCCAAAGCCGTCGGCCCTTCAGGTACCGCCTGCAGGTCGAGGTTTGCCGAAGTCGTGGTGTCATTCACGCCATCGGTGATCACTACGCTGAACGCTATGGCGCCATTGCGATTGGCGACGGGGTTGAAGGTCCAGCTGTTGTCGTTGTTGTAGACCAGGCTGCCATCTGCCGGGTCGACACTCAGGCTTTTCACGCTTGGCGCATGGCCGCTGTCAGAGGCATTGGCCAACAGTTGCGATGCAGTGATGACATAACTCGTGTCTTCGGTTCCGGCAGGCAGCGTCACTGGGCCAGTGATCAAGGGGCTTATGGTGTCGAGTTGCAGCTGGGTGCCGGTACCTGTAGCGGTATTACCGAAAGCGTCGGTAGCGGTGACCGTTACCGATATCGGGCCGTCGCTCAACCCGGACAGATTGGCACTGCCGTTGTTGCCTGTAACGGAATGGCTGCCATCGCTAAAGGTAACGATGGCCACGGCATCACCATCGAGGCCGGTGATGGTGTAGGGCACTGATGTTTTCAGGGCTGCGCCGACAGTGGCGTCATTAACGGTAACTGACAAAGGTAAATCCCGATCAGCTGAACTGTCCAACAGCAGGGTAGGTGTTACCGATGCCTGATAAGTAAGTGTATCCAATGCAATGGGCGAGCCTCCGCCGTCTATAGTAATTCGGCTGATCGGCAGAGCATTTGATGTTAGTGATGTAAGTAAATTGCTTCCTTGCGGAATAGATGTTTGTGCCAAGACTTGACCGTTAGCATTGTAGGCGGTGATTGTTGCGCCTGCATCGGAGCTAATATATGAATTGATTTTGATGATGTTGCCGATGCCTGTAGAGAAGCTAATGTCAATTAACCCCTCGTCGCTATATGCCAATTGAGCGCCTGACTGGGCGGGGAGGCCGGGCTGGCTTTGTATAACTATTGGCGAGGAAAAAATCACTCCAGCATACTGAGTGCCGACAGAAGAACCTGTTGGGAGGTTGTCGAATGTTAACGTTGTCTGCGCGCCTCCGCCTCCTCCTACAATTACCCCAGTGGTGAATGTATTTCCTGCTATATCAGTTGCCGTGATTAATGCGCCGACCGGCCCATCCTCGAACCCCGAGAGGTCGACAACGCCGTTGACACCCACGGCCTCATGCCCACTTTGATCGCGGAACACCACCGTGGCAGTGGCATCAGGATCGAGGCCTTGAATGCTATAGCTAACGGCATGTTTTTCCGCCGCGTTGATTTGATTGTCCGGTACGGTCAGCCGAAGATCATTGCCACTGTCCGCGGTGACGTCATACAGATAACTGTGCCGAAAACCGGACTGGACCTGGCCCAGATCATTGATTGTTCGCACCCGCAGCAGGTTATCGCCCTCGGACAACACCACCCCTACAGCACTCCAGGTGTGTTGCACGGGATCTACCGCGGCGGCTACCCAGGTTTGACCCTCGTCCGCTGTCACCTCGATCCGCTCGCCACCAGCCAGGCTTCCAGTGAACGTGCCTGATACCGTTTGCACCGCCTCCCGAGTGACGAAATCCCCAACGATGCCAGTGTCATTGCTGAGCGCCGTCACCGTTGCTACTGCCGTGGGCGCAACGGTCACCGCAGCCTTGAGCTGCGCGGTGTTCCAGGTCAGGCCATTGTCGAAGCGCACCCGGTCTATCTCGTTGTCGCTACCCAGGTAGAACCCTTTCACGGTCAATGTCGCGCCCGTGGCGATCACCTGCATCTGCAAATCGTTCGACAGGCGCACGAAGCGCACCTGGTTGCTGTTCAGGCCAACCAGTTGCAAGGTATCGACGTCTTTAGCGGCACCACCACTGTTGTCGATCTGGTCGTTGCCATAATTCTGGCCATAGACGTAGGTGTCGTTGCCGCGCCGCCCAGCCAGTACATCGTTGCCGGCACCACCGTCGAGGCGGTTGTTGCCGCTGTTGCCGGTCAGCAGGTTGTCCAGGCTGTTACCGGTGCCATCGAGGTTGCCGCTACCGGTGAGTTCAAGGTTCTCGAGGTTGGCGCCCAAGGTGTAGTTGAGTGAACTGCGCACGGTGTCGGTGCCGGCGGCAAGCCCTTCGCTGACCGTGTCGCCGGCCTGGTCGACGATAAAGATGTCATCACCCGCGCCGCCTGCCAGGGTATCGTTACCCGCGCCGCCATCGAGGATGTCATTGCCGTCGTCGCCATTGAGGCGATCATTGCCAGCGCCGCCGAGCAGCACATCATTGCCAGCACCGCCGTTCAGCACATCGTTGCCCGCAGCGCCATCGAGGCGGTTGTTGCCGCTGTTGCCGGTGAGGGTGTTGTCCAGGGCGTTGCCAACCCCGTCGAGGTTGCCGCTGCCGGTCAGGTTCAGGCGTTCAACGTTGCTGCCCAGGGTGTAGTTGATGCTAGCGCGCACCAAGTCATCACCGGCTGCGGCGGCCTCGACCACCACATCGCCAGCGGCGTCCACCACATAGGTGTCATTGCCCTGTCCGCCCTCCATGCGGTCGTTGCCGGTACCCCCATCCAGCGTGTCGTTGCCAAAGTTGCCGAACAACTGATCGTTACCGCCCAGCCCGAACAAGGTGTCGTCAGTGGGGTTGCCATTGATGACGTCTGCGCCTTCGGTAGGGGTGACAGGCAGGTAATACAGGTTCGCCAGTGCTTCCTTGACGCCCCAGCGGGTGCCGTCGGCAAACACGATGCCGTCAATGGCATGGTCGGCATCGACGAAGCATTGCCTGACCGTGAGGGTTTCGCCGCTGGCCAGTACGCTGAGCACCAGATCATTACCTATGCGGGTCAGGCGGATCTGGCTGGCCGTGAGGTTGGTCAACTGGATGAGGTCGACGTCTTTGTTGTTGCCGCCCGAGTTGTCGATTACGTCGTTGCCATAGCCGCGCCCGTAGCGGTAGGTGTCGTTGCCGGTGCCGCCGATCAACAGGTCGTTGCCAGCTCCGCCATCGAGAATATCGTTGCCTCCCAGCCCAATCAGGGTGTCGGCCGTGGCACCCCCTGTCAGCGTGTTGGCACCGCCGGTGCCGATGATGGTCGCCATCTGGGAAACCCTCGTGAGTGCCCTGGGAAAGGGGGCCAGGGCATTCAGAAAAGTTTAGCTGCTGGCCTTGGGCAGGCCTCACGGTATGGGCTGAATGCAGCAGCCGCCCGTCGTCCCATGTCACCTGGCCAGCGGGTGATCTTGCTTATTCAGGCACGACACCCCCCAGTAAGCGCAGCCGCGAACGTTTCTGGCGTGGGGCTTTCCTGCCAGGTTGGCACATCGTCCGGCAAGACCAGCCAAGGCTGCTTGTGCTTTACCCAGATATGCGCGACGGGGCGGAGCGAGGAACGTTCATGCAGGGTGCCAGCCCTGAGTACCCACAGCCTCGGTGCGGCGGAGGTGGTGTTGTACATTCGGGTATGGCAGGTGGCGCACAGGTAATGCCGAGCATGCTGCCCTTGTTGTTCATAGTGGTATTCGACCGTGGGGCCGGTAAGCGTGAATGCGCCCTCCGGTAGCAGGGCATGCAGCGCGAAGCCGCCGCCGCTCCATGCTTGGCAATGTTGGCAATGGCAGGCGTAGACCGCCAACTGCGGTGTGGTTGGCGAGTGATAAGTCACTGCGCCGCAACGGCATTCACCGGCAAGTTTCATGGTTGTGTTTTTCCGTAGTTACGCCTGGAGCGCTTGATTGATGAGACAGGTTTCAGTAAAGGATGCGGTAGATCCTGCTTGATTGAAACTGATCAAAGATGCCTACCTGCTCATAGGAAATGTATGAACGCCCCGCAACTACAGTGGGAAACCCAACGGGTTTTCCTGGCCGTCCTTCGAACTGGCAGCCTTTCTGCCGCCGCCCGTGCCTTGGGTATTGCCCAGGCTACGGCACGGCGCCGGGTCGACGCGCTGGAGCACAGCGTCGGTACCAGCCTGTTTGTCCGCTCACCGGCGGGCTTGATGCCGACCGACACGGCCAGGGAACTGGTCGCGCATGCCGAGTCCATGGCGCTGGCCGCTGAAGCCTTCGCCCGTGCTGCCTCGGCCCAGGCCAGTGTGGCTGGCGGTACCGTGCGCGTCACCGCCAGCCAACTGCTGGGTGTCGAGGTGCTGCCACCAATGCTGCGAACGCTGCGTGAGGAGAGCCCCGAGCTGGCCGTGGAGCTAAGCGTTTCGAACCGGATGGAAGACCTGGCATTGCAGGAGGCCGATGTAGCGGTGCGTATTCGTCGCCCCAGCGAGGCGATGGTGGTTACGCGGCATGTGGGGGACTTGCGGGTGGGGCTGTACGCAACCCAAGCGTTGCTGGAGGAGAAAGGCAGCCCTCAAACCCTTGCTGACCTGCACCGTTACCCGTTGATTGGCCCAGACCGCAACCTGACAGAGCTGGCGTTCCTGGCGCAGCAGGGCCTGGCCTGTAGCCCGCCGAGCAGCGTTATTCGTACCGACTGCCATCTGGCTCAATTCGCCGCGCTCAGGGCGGGGCTCGGCATTGGCGTTTGTGCTAGCCAGTTGGCCAGGCAGCACGGGCTGGTGCACGTGCTGCCCGATGAGGTCGGTTTCCGCGTCGATATCTGGGTTGCCATGCACCATGATCTTCGGCGGGTAAAGCGGGTTGCGCAGGTTTTCGATGGGTTGTCGCAGGCGCTGCAGCGGTATCTGGAGGTGGGTTAGCCAGCCTACCTCCAAGCTACCCGGCAGCGCCCTCGATACGCCCTGCAACCTATGGCGAAACCAGCACGTCACACTGCGATTCGTTCAGTACATGCTTGGTGACGCTGCCAACCAACAGCTCTTCCAGCGCGCTCGCACCCTGCTTGCCGACCACTATCAGGTCACACTCCAGCTCCTGTTCCTGCTCGGCAATACGCCAGCCAGGGTCGCCATGCACCACCATTTGCCGGGCATCGGCCACGCCGGCAGCCTCGCTCAATTCGGCCAATTGTTTCACTGCATCCTTGCGGATGACATTGCGGTAGTGGGTGAGGGTGTCGTGGTCGATGTGGGCGAAGCGCATGCTGCCTTCGAAGGGGGCTTCGTACACATGCAGCAGAATGATCTCGGCCTGCGGCGCAATCGCCTTGGCCAGCTTGATGGCACGCAGCGACACAGGTGAAAAATCGACTGGAACCAGCACGGTGCGGTAGGCATCGCGGGGGGCCGGCTTGACCACCAGCAAAGGGCAGGGCATGCGGTTGAGCATTTTCTGCACGGTAGAGCCCAGCAGCAGGCGCCGCGCCACGCTCTGGCCCTTGGCCCCGCACACCAGCAGGCTGCTGCGCTTGTCCTGCACTACCCGGGTGATTTCCGTGGTCACCGAGCCGTTGGCCACTTGCACGCCAGCGGAAATGTCATAGCGCTGGAACAGCAAGGCAGCCAGTGCGTGCAGTTTTTCGCCGGCAGTATCCAGTACCCGCTTCAGCAGGTCGTCATCAGGCACCACCAACTGCTTGAGGCGCTCGAAGGGTGCTGGGTTGGCAACGTAGAGCAGGTCCAGTGAGGCCTGTTGCGCCTTGCTCAGGTATGCAGCACGTTCTGCTGCGTTGCGCGCAAAGGGCGACAAGTCGGTGGCTACCAGGATGTGTTTCAGCGGGCTCATGTGGGGCTCCTTATCCAGTTCATTCCTTGCTTGCAGCCATCGTCTCGTGAACCTGCGACAGCGGCTTGATGTGCGTCAATGGAGTGAAGGTGGCGAGGCGGATCACGTCGGCAATAGCACGCGCAATACCCCTGTCACGACAATAGCAAACACCACCACCGGCAGGATGGAGAACCGCGACGCCGCGTACACGGTAAGCCCTAGCGCAACCAGGTCGGCCGGGTGCCCGGAAACGAACTTGGGGGCGATCACGGCAATCAGCACGCAGCCGGGTGCGGCGTTCAGCACCTGGGTCAGTTGCGGCCCCAGCGTACGGTTGCGCAACAGCAAAAAGCCCAGTGCACGGGTCAGGTAGGTGACCACGGCCATGCCTACAATGGTGACCAGCGTAGCGATGTCGATCATGGCTTGGCCCACAGGTAGGCCGTCACCAGGCCGGCCACGGTGCCGGCAAGCACGTACCAGCCACCGGGGATCAGCAGGTAGAACAGCGCTGCGGTGACCAGGCTGAACAGCCAGGGCAGGGCGGCGTGCACGCCTTTCCACATGCCTTTGAGCAGCACCAGGAAGACCGCAGCGAAGGCCATGTCGAAGCCATAGCTGCGCAGGTCGCCGAGTAGCGGCCCGACCTGCGCGCCAAGGCTGGTGAAGGTGACCCAGGTGGCCCACAGGCACAGCGAAACACCCATGAAGTAACGCAGGCTGAAAGCACCGCGCTGGCGCGCGTCGGCCAGGCCCATGGCCCAGCTCTCGTCACACATGAAGAACAGGGCGCCCAGCGCCTTTGGCAGCGGCAGGTGGCGCAGGTACGGCGCCAGGGTCGCGCCCATCAGCAGGTGGCGGCTGTTGACCAGCAGGGTCATGGCGACGATCACCAGGATTGCCGGCGGCGAAGTCCACAGCTCGATGGCGGCGAACTCCGAGCCACCGCCGAAGTTGAGCCCGGTCATCAGTGCCACTTCACCGGCGGCGAGCTGCTGCTGGGAAGCCTGGGCACCGAGCACCAAGGCGAAGGGGATGAAGCCCAGCAGCACAGGCAGGGCGGCTACGGCGCCACGGCGCAGCTCGCTTTGTGGTGTGGTGGCGGGGGGATCGTTCAGTACAGGTTCAAGGGTATTCATGGTCACCTCCAGGGGAGGTAAATTATTCCAATGTTGCGCTGGAATTGGCTTGCGTAGTTGCTCTCTCGTGTCGATTATTTGGCATCTGCTACTCATGATTAAACGTTTGAGGTTAATAGATGCCAATCAAGCTCGATGCTATCGACCGGCGCATTCTGCGGGCGCTGCAGCGCGACGGCAGGCTGCAGAACCAGGAACTGGCCAAACAGGTGGGGCTGTCTGCCTCACCGTGCCTGCGGCGGGTGCGGTTGTTGGAAGAGGCAGGGGTGATCGAACGCTATGTGGCGCTGGTGGACCCGGCCAAGGTGGCGCTGGGCCTGACCCTGTTCGTGCGGGTGTGGCTCAAGCGCCAGGATCAGGAAACCACCGACGAGTTCGTCGAAGCCGTGCGCCAGTTGCCTGAAGTGGTCGAGTGCCATGTGATGGCGGGTGACTGCGACTTGCTGTTGCGGGTGGTGGCCGCCGACCTTGAGGCCTACCGGCGCTTTCAGATCGCGCACCTGACCAGCCTGAGCGTGGTGCAGAACGTGAAGACCGAAGTGCCGATGGAGAAGATCAAGCTGACCACCGAGTTGCCGGTGTAGCCACGGTATGGCGAGTGCCCATGCGGTGCATGGCACCGGCGTTGCCGGTGTTCGCGGCTCAAGCCGCACAGGTACAGCGTAAGCCCGAAGCCTGCGCAGTCTCTGTGGTTATGGTGGATTACCTCTGGCTGAAAACCGGGCTAACTGTTGCTGCACTGTCGGCCCTGCAACAGCAGTTCGGTGAGCGTGTGCATGGCCGGTGTCGCCTGGCTGCCTTTGCGGGTGACCAGTTCGTACGGGTCGCTGACCGAGCCCATGCTCAGGGGCAGAATGCTGACCTGTTGATTCATTGCACATTGCCGGGCCACGTCGATCGACACCAGCGCGACGAAGTCGGGGCGGTGCTGCAGCAGCGACAAGGTCGCCAGGATCGAGGTGGTTTCAACCAGATGCAGGGGGAAGCGCAGCCCGGCATCGTGGAACTCGCGCTCCAGCTGCACGCGCATCGGCATGTTGGCCCGGTACACGATCCAGCGGCTCTCGGCCAGCTCGGCAAGGCTCAGGCTTGGCGCGTGCTTGAGCGGGTGGTCGATATTGGCGATGACCGCCAGCGTTTCGTCCTGGACAAACGTGCTGGCAAACAGCTGCGGTGTATTGCTGACGCTGGTACGGCACAGGGCGATGTCCAGGCGGCCGCTCTCGATCTGCGCCAGCAACGACTGGCTGGTGTCTTCGATGATTTCAAACGACATCTGCGGCTGGATACTGGTGAGCTGTGACACGGCCTTCATCAGCAACGGCACGGCGCCCATGATCGCCCCCGCTGCCAGGCGGCCACCGACCCCGCGCAGGATCGCATCCAGGTCATGCCGCAAGTTGGAAAGATCCGTTTGTACCACACGCGCATAGCGGATGGCGCAGTGCCCGGCAGCCGTGGGCTCCAACCCGCGGTTGGTGCGGTTGAACAGCACCGTGCCAAAGGTGGTTTCGATTTCCTGCAGCGCCTTGCTGGCACCGGGCTGGGTAAGCCCGACGCTGCTTGCCGCCCCCAGCAGCGAGCGGTGTTCGTCCAGTTCGATGAGCAGGCGCAGGTGGCGGGCATGCAGGCGGGACATGATCGAATTGAGTGACGGGGTCATCTGGTATGCGTCCGGGTTATACCGATATGGATTGTTCTCAATACCATGGCCGGGCGCGCATTCCTATACTGGCGCTGCACGGTGTCGCATCCAGTGCGGCTGAACCGCCCATAACAACAACGCCAGGAGGCTGCGGAGGCCCCATGTCCCTGATCAACTACATCACCCAGATCCAATTCGATATCGGCGCCATTGCCCGCCTGCCAGCCGAGTGCGAGCGCATTGGTATAACCAGGCCTTTGATCGTGACCGACCGTGGCGTGCGTGCTGCCGGTATCGTCGATGTGGCGTTGAATACCTTCAACTACAGCAGCGCGCAACTGCCAATCTATGACGGCACGCCGCCCAACCCCAACGAGAACGCTGTGCGTGAAGCCGTGGCCATGTTCCAGGAGTGCGGCTGTGACGGCATCATCGCCATTGGCGGCGGTTCGGCAATCGACCTGGCCAAAGGCGTGGCGGTGTGCGCCAGGCACGAAGGGCCATTGAAAAGCTTTGCGGTGATCGAGAGCGGGCTGGCCCGCATCACCCCGGCAACCGCGCCGGTAATTGCCGTGCCGACCACGGCGGGCACGGGCAGCGAGGTAGGGCGGGGCGCTATCCTGATCCTTGACGACGGGCGCAAGGTGGGGGTGATTTCGCCCCACGTGGTGCCCAAGGCCGCCATCTGCGACCCGGCGCTGACCCTTGGCCTGCCGGCATCGCTCACCGCCGCCACCGGCATGGACGCGATTGCCCACTGCCTGGAAACCTTCATGGCGCCGGCGTTCAACCCGCCTGCCGACGGCATCGCCCTGGACGGCCTGTGGCGCGCCTGGCGTTTCATCGAAACCGCCACCCGAGAGCCGCAGGACCTGGACGGCCGCATCAACATGATGAGCGCTTCGCTGCAAGGCGCCCTGGCGTTCCAGAAGGGCCTGGGCTGCGTGCACAGCCTCAGCCACGCGCTGGGCGGCATCAACCCGCGGCTGCACCACGGCACCCTGAACGCAATCTTCCTGCCGGCCGTCATCAGCTTCAACCGCAAGGCCGAAACGGTAGTGACCGAGCACAAGATGGCGCGCATTGCCCAGGCGATGGGGCTGGCCGATGAAAGCCAGATCGAAGAGGCCATCCGCCACATGACCCGCACCCTGGGCCTGCCGACCGGCCTGCGCGAACTGGGCGTCAGCGAGGACCTGTTCCCGCGCATCATCCAGGGCGCACTGGCCGATCACAGCCACCGCACCAACCCACGGGAGGCGTCTGCCGAGGACTACCAGTGGCTGCTTGAAGCGTCCATGTAATTCGCTGTCCGCTGTTCAACCAATAACAACAAAAGTGAACGCCCATGACTACCAAGTATGCGCAAGCCGAGCTTGGCCGCTCGCCGGAAGCTGTCGCCAGCTCGAACCCGTTCCGCAAGTACCAGGCCATCACCGTCAGCCTGTTGCTGGTGATCGGCATCATCAACTATGTCGACCGCAGTGCGCTGTCAATTGCCAACACCTCGATCCAGCGCGACATGGGCATCACTCCGTCACAGATGGGCATTCTGTTGTCGGCGTTTTCCCTGGCGTACGCTTTTTCGCAGCTGCCCTTGGGCATGATCATCGACCGCCTGGGCAGCAAGATCTCCTTGGGGGCAGCGCTGCTGGGCTGGTCGGTGGCGCAGACGGCTTCTGGCCTGATCAACAGTTTTGGCGCCTTCATTGGGTTACGGGTGGTGCTGGGGATTGGCGAGGCACCGATGTTCCCGTCGGCGGCAAAAGCGCTGGCGGAGTGGTTCGAGGCCGAAAAGCGCGGCACGCCGACCGGCATCGTGCTGTCATCGACCTGCATCGGGCCATGCCTGGCGCCGCCGCTGCTGACGCTGCTGATGGTCACCTGGGGTTGGCGTGGCATGTTCATCGTCACCGGGGTGTTCGGCATCCTGGTCGCCGCTTGCTGGTTTGCCTTCTACAAGAGCAAGCAGCGCTACCTGGCCGAACTGCCTGCCGAAGAGCGTGAACGGCTGCTGGCGGCCCAGGCCCACAAACAGCCGGTGGCAAGCGCCAGGCCGAGCATGAAGGAACAGCTGGCTGCGTGGGCCGAGTTGTTCCGCCACAAGAGCACCTGGGGTGCTGTGCTGGGCTTCATGGGTGTGATCTACATGCTGTGGCTGCACCTGACCTGGCTGCCTGGCTACTTTGAGCGTGAACATGGCTTGAGCCTGTACCAGACGGCCTGGGTGGTATCGCTGGCCTATGTGTTCGGCGCCTTGGGTACCATTGTTGCTGGCCGCATCTGCGACCGCCTGGTGAAGAACGGCGCTACTGTGCTCGGCAGCCGCAAGCGGGTGGTGGTGAGCGCGCTGTTCGCGGCGGCGGCATTCACCGTGCCGCTATCGTTTGGCAGCGGTTTTATTCTCAGTGTGGCGCTGCTGTGCTGCGCGCTGTTCAGCGTGAACATGGCCAGCTCCACTGCCTGGATGATTGCCAACACCGTGGTCGATAGCCAACGCGTGGCCTCGTTTGGCTCGATCCAGAACTTCGGCGGTTACCTGGCGGGTTCGGTGGCGCCGATCGTGACCGGCTTCAGCATCCAGCAGACCGGGTCGTTTGCTTCGGCGTTCCTGATCAGTGCTGCGGTGGCGGCGGTGGCGGCGCTGGCTTATGTGTTGCTGCTGAAGCAGCCGGTTTGCACCGATTGCTGACCGCACAACACGTGTAGGAGCGGCCTTGTGTCGCGATCGGGCCGCAGAGCGGCCCCGGCGATATGTGATGTGTAGCTGAAATCCTGGGGCCGCTTTGCGGCCCGATCGCGACACAAGGCCGCTCCTACAGGGGGATCGCGTCAGGCGGTTAAATAACGAATTGTGATGCCAGGCATCATGACAATATATTTATCCTTATCAATTTCAGGCCCTAGCATCTGTAACCCGCCATCGCCCATCACCATGAGGTTTTGATGAACAGTTCGCTCTTCGTACACCAACGTACCGCAGCCTTGTTACTGCAGCACTGGCGCAGCGGTGAGCTGCTGACGGAACTACCTGCCAGCCTCAAGCCCGAGACGTTGACGCAAGGCTATGACAGCCAGGACCAGCTGTTCGCCGCCGCCGCAGGCCCGCGTGCCGGGTGGAAGCTGGGTGTCGGCAGCCCCGCAGCCATGCGTGCGGCCAATTTGTCCCGGCCCCTGGTTGGCCAGCTGGAAGCGCAGCGTTGCCACCCTGATGGTGTGCACATCCAGCTGCCGGCCGTGACGCCGGTGACTATCGAATGCGAGGTCGCCTTCGTGCTCGGCCGCGATATCGCACCGCAAGCCGGGCGGGTACCGGTCAGCGAAGATATCCGCGCCACCTGCGTTACCTTCGAAGTGGTGCGTTCGCGTTTTGTCGACCGCAAGGCTGTCGGCTGGCCGAGCTTCGTGGCAGACAACGTGGGGTTTGAGGCATTGGTGATCGGCAACAGCCTTGGCGCAGGCATCGATATACCGTTACTGGCCACATTGGCCGAGACCACCGAGGTGTACGTAGACGGCGAATTAAGGGCACGTGGCTTGACTGGCGATGCGGCGACTGACCCGCTGGTGTCGCTGGCCCACCTTTATGCGCATGCTGTCGAGCGGGGCCAGACCCTGAAGGCTGGCGATGTGGTGACTACGGGGGCCATGTGTCAGCCGTTCGACCTGGATGCAACAGGGCACAAGGTCAGCGCCAGGTTCCTCGGCCAGACGCTGTCGCTCACGCTGTAACTGCCGACCACTGCTCGAACGCCGCCTGCATTTTTTGTCGCGTCAGCGGGTCGGCAGGAATCAGGTGCTCGATGCGCAGCGATTGTACGGTGATGTCCAGCGGCATGCCGAAAGTGGTGAAGGTGGACAAGAACCTCAGCTCGCCTTGCGCAGTGTCTACACGGGTCAGCAGCACTGGTGTGGTACTCGCTGCCTGCAAGGGGTTGCCCGGGGCCGGCAAGTCGCGCAAGCGCTCTGCCAGCGCCGGGTTGCCGCTAGCCTCCCTGGACGCGCGTTGCCAGGCAGCAGCGCGGATCTCCTGGGCATTGGCCAGATGGTCGCCCAGGCCGCCGGGGCAAAGCAGTGTTTGCAGCAGGTTGAGGCCTGCCGCCGGCTGCTGCGCAACACCTGCCATCGCCAACAGCAAACCCGTACTGGCATTGGCGTCAATGACATCCCAATTGCTGTCGATGACGATCGCCGGCGCGGGGTTGTTGGCCTGCAGGATATGCTCGATGGCGGCATGCACCAACGCCAGTTCAGGCGCGTCCAGCGGCGAGGTGGCGTAGCGGGGCGCGTACCCGGCAGCGACGAACACTTCGTTGCAATGTTCCAGCGGCGCACCAAGTGCTGAAAGCAGGGCATGCAGGGTGCTCGGGCTGGCCTTGGCGCGCCCGGTTTCCACGCAGCTCAGATGACGCTGCGAGAGCCCGGCCAGCAGCGCAAGTTCAAGCTGACTGAGCCTGGCCTGCTGGCGCAAGTGGCGCAGCTGCTGGCCTGCCGAAGTGTGCGGGGCGGGGTTGCTTCGATGGAACAGATGATGGTTCATGCGTTGCCCTGATCGTCCTTGAGTGCAGTGTCGATGACCTCTCAGGTCATTGAGCGCAGGTAACCCTAGCACTACTGTGCCGGCAAACCCTACTCAGGAGAGAACGATGGCCTTGCGTATCTGCGCGCTGGCGTTGCTGGTGCTGTTTTTGCTGTATACCGGCTGGACGATGCTGATTGCCGAGCAGTCGCTGGTGGCGTTCGGGCTGGAACTGATGTCTCGGCCAGACACCGCCCAGGTGGTCATCGACCTGTACCTGATGGCGGGGCTAGCCTGCCTCTGGATGGTGAGAGACAACCGTGCACGAGGAAGCGCAGGGCGCTCGGTGCTGCCCTACCTGCTGTTGACCGCCGTGTTCGTTTCACTCGGGCCGCTGCTGTATTTGGCGAACAGAGGCGTTGCCGGGGAGCGCCAGCCATGAGCAGTGGCTTGCAGGTCTATGGGCTGTGCGTGGTAGTGCTGTTCCTCAAGATGTTCCTGGTGTCCTGCTATCAGGGCTATCACCGCTTGCGCTTCCTGGCTTTCACCAACCCGGAGGATGCCGCTGTGTTCAAGCGCGCCGCGCAGGCTGCGGAACGCCCGCAGGTGCTGCGCGCGGCCAGGGTGTGGGCCAATGACCTGGAGAACATCCCGGCCTTCTTCGTCTTGGGCGGGCTGGCTGTTGCTCTCGGAACACCAGCGGCTCTCGGTGCGTGGCTGAGCATCGTGTTCACCGTCGCCAGGGTGCTGCACACCTGGGCCTATCTGGCGGGTGTGCAGCCGTGGCGAACGCTGTTCTATGGTGTTGGAGTTGTCTGCCTGCTGGGATTTTGTGCAGACATCGCGCTAAGGGTTATGCATGGCTTTGTCCCCTTGTAGCTAACCGCATACGCACCACCTGTAGAAAAACGCTGTCGCGCAGAGGGATAAATTCGTAAGCGCGACGCGACCTCTGTGGGAGCGGGCGCGCCCGCGAAGAATCCAACGCGGTGCATGGTACCGGCTACGCCGGTGTTCGCGGCTGAAGCCGCTCCTACACCGGTACAGCGTGGGCCCGCAGCCTGCGCGCTACGTGGGAGCGGGCTTGCCCCGCGAAGCAGGCGACGCGGTGGCTGGCACCGGCTGCGCCGGTGTTCGCGGCTGAAGCCGCTCCTACACCGGTACAGCGTGGGCCCGCAGCCTGCGCGCTACGTGTAGGAGCGGGCTTGTCCCGCGAAGCAGGCAACGCGGTGGATGGCACCGGCTGCGCCGGTGTTCGCGGCTGAAGCCGCTCCTACACGGGTACAGCGTAAGCCCGCAGGCTGCGCGGTACGTGTAGGAGCGGGCTTGCCCGCGAAGCAGGCGCTACAGTATCAAGTCGTTAACAGTCAATGTGGTCACTCCCGTTAGCTGAATCGAGAATTCCGCAGCGGCATCGCCATCGGTATTGCCGTACAACACGCCAGCTGAAAACTTCAGTTGGCCTGCTGCCGTGAAGGCGGCGTTGGCGGCGATGAAGGAAACGAATGGGTTGTCGGCGCTGGTGGTGGTGTTGGCATCCAGTGCAGAGAGGTCGATTTTGTCGATGCCGCTCTCGAAGTCGGTGATCACATCCCGGGTTGAACTGCTGGTGCCCATCTCCGCCAGCGCACCGAATTTGAAGATATCTGCGCCTGCACCCCCTGTCAGAATATCCTTGCCCAGCCCGCCAATGAGGGTGTCATTGCCGTCGCCGCCGAACAGCTGATCGTTACCTTTGCCGCCATCAAGCACGTTGTCGCCGTGGCTGCCGGTCAGGTTGTCTGCATAGTTCGAACCGATCACGTTTTCGATGCTCATGACCACGTCAGCCCCGGACGAGCCGCTGGCCGTTGTCGCACTCGATTCACTCAACGTGAGTGTGATGCCTTTGCCTCCTTTGACCGGCGCGTAGGTATAGGCAAGCGTATCGATGCCTGCGCCACCGTCAATGTGATTGACTCCGTTCCCGGCGTAGATCAGGTTGTCCAGGCTGTTACCGGTAATATGCGATGCACCCTTGGCAAAAATACGGGCATTCTCGATATTGTCGGCCAGCACTAAGGTGCCGTTCTCCAGGTAGCTGTAGACGGTGTCGATGCCGCCGACAGCACCCTGCGTGGTTTCCACCACGCGGTCATCAGCATTGTCGACGGTGTAGGTATCGTCGCCATCACCGCCAATCAGGGTGTCGGCGCCGGCACCGCCGTCAAGCAGGTTGTTCTGCGCGTTGCCGGTAATGACGTTGTTCAGGCCGTTGCCCGTTCCGGACAGGGCCGAACCGACAAGCACAAGGTTCTCGACATTATTGCCAAGCGTGTAGGAAGCAGCGGTAGACCTGACGATGTCAGTACCCTGGCCGGCAAGTTCAGTCACAGTGTCTCTAGCGTCGTCAACCAGATACACGTCATTACCTTCACCGCCCCTCAGGGTGTCACGCCCGGCGCCGCCATCCAGCATGTCATTGCCGGCGCCGCCGGTCAGCACATTATTGCCACTGTTGCCGGTCAACACATTGTCGAGCGCATTGCCTGTGCCGGAAAGGCCGGCAGTACCTTTCAACAGCAGATCTTCGACATTAGCCCCCAGCACGTAGCTGATGCTGGCCTCGACCAGGTCCCGCCCACCCTGGGCGTTTTCTACCACGACATCGCCCGTGGCGTTGACGATATAGCGGTCGTCACCCTCGCCACCGTACAGCCTGTCGTTGCCGTTACCACCGTCCAGAAGGTCATTGCCCAGGCCACCCACCAGCTGGTCGTTTCCTGCACCGCCAATCAACTGGTCATCGCCGGCCAAGCCGTAGATGACGTCAACACCCGCCGTGCCGGCCAGCGTATCGGCAGCATCGCTGCCTGACACACTGCCTGGCGGCGGGGCGATGACGAGCAGAAACTCATCGCTCACCGCCAGCCCATCCGGGTCACTGGCGGTGACCCGGATGCTGTACGTCCCGGCATCGGGGATGGCGGGGGTGCCGGAGAAGGTTCGGGTGTTGGCATTGAATTGCAGCCAGGTGGGCAGGGCAGAAGCATTGGCTGCTGTCGCCGTGTAGCTCAGGGTATCGCCGTCCCGGTCGGTAAACGCGTTGGCAGGCAAGGTGAAGGTAAAGGCCGCACCGAGGGCGATGTTCCGGTCCTCCAGAGGCGTGCTCAGTACAGGCGCCGTGTTGATGTTGGACGCCGCCACCGTGACGGTTACCAGCGCACTGTTGCTGCTATGCCCGTCGCTGATCGTATAGCTGAACTTGGCTTCCCCGACGAAATTGGGGGTTGGCGTAAAACTGACGTTGCCATCGGCGTCAAGCACCACTGTGCCGCCCACGCCACTGGCAACTGCAACCAGTACCAGCGGATCACCTTCAATGTCGCTGTCGTTGCCCAGTAACTGCGTTGCGGTGTACGTCACCGGTGTGTCCTGGGTGGCCGTCAGGGCATCGGGGATGGCCTGCGGTGCATCGTTGACCGGTGTCAGGTCCAGTGTTGCGCTGCCTGTGGTGCTCACACTGGCGTCGCTGACCGTGAAGCTGAACGTGACGGAGCTGTCGTCGTTGAGTGCGGGTGTGTAGCGCCAGCTGCCATCCAGGTTGTCGACCAGGCTGCCGCCGCCGGAAGCGATCGTCAGGGCGCTGGCCGTCAAGGCGTCACCATCGACGTCGCCTGCGTTGGCCAGCAGCTCGGCCTGGGTGATAAGCCGCTCGCCACTGTCTTCGGCGATGGCGGTGAGCAGGGTGGTAGTGATGGTCGGGGCATCGTTCACCGCGGCAAGGTCAAGGCGCTGTACTGCGTTGGCGCTGCCGCCCTTGCCGTCGACGACGACATAGTTCAACAGCAGCGGGCCGTTGTAATCAGGGGCTGGGGTGATCATCCAGCTGCCATCGTCATTGCGGGTCACCGTGCCATGGTCAGCGACCAGCTCGGTGACAGAAAGCGCATCGCCATCCACATCGATGAATCCGCTCAGCAGTGCCGTGCTGGCGACGATGTAGGCCGTATCTTCGCTGCCGTTTGCCAAGGTGGCGGTGGGCGCGCCGGAGGGTGCTGCGTTGGCGGTGCTTGTCACCTGTACTACCAGGTCTGCCTGGGCAGGCGCGGCCTCGGTATTGCCGGTATGGTCGCTGGCTACTGTGTAGAACGCGTAGCTGTGCCCCGCCAACCCGGTATAGGTGGCGCTGGTCAGCGTGGTGTTTTCCAGCCAGGGGGTATAAGCGCCGCCGTTGTCGGAAACGAACACCGTGAAGCCCGCCAGGCCTGATCCAGCGTCATCGCCTTGCCAGCTCACTTCGAACTCGGTGCTTTGCACGGTTCGCAGCGCCGGGCTGCCGGTTGTGGCGGCAGCGTCCATCTGGCTGGTGGGTAGCTGGGCGTCGATGGTGTTGAAGATCGGCGGCGTGTCGATGGGTTCGTTGGTATCGAATACGATGGTTGCCTTGGCATCGATCACAGCCCCCGTTGCGGTGCCAGCAGCGGGCCTGACGCTGAAGTTCACGTAGCCTTCGCCGATGCCGTCGGCATTATTGGGCGGCAGGAAGCCGACCAGGGGGTTGTCAGGTATTTCACCGGTGTTCGGGTCGATCGCCGTCAATGTCCAGAAGGCCTGGTGACGCTGAACGTCGATGCCCGCCACGACATCGACCAGGAAGCCCTTGCTGGCGATCAGGTCGATACGGTTGACGTAGAAGGCGACGCCTTCGGGAACTTGGATGTCGATGTCGCCCCAGCCAAAGTTGCCGAGGCGGAAACTGTTTATTCCGATGTCGTTGTCCAGCTCCAGCGTAATGGTGACCAGGCGAGCCGGTGCGGTTGCGGTGGGCTGGTTTTCGAAGCGGATAGTGTAGGGTAGGGTATCGGTGCTGCTGACCCAATGTTGTTCGCCGTAGCCGTCTGGGCCGAGGATGTCGTTGGGGTCGGAGGGGGCGACGATTTGGATGGTGTTAGTGGTTTCGGGGGTTGTAGGGATGTTGGCTGGTAGATCCTTAAGCCGATACCACACGATTTCATCTTGACCTTTTGCTTTCAAAATCCAACCCGTATATCCGTTTTGGAAAATCTTACCGGTTCCTGGCGCATGCCAAACATCCGCCGCTACCGATTGTCCTTTATTATTTGTATACGTCCCCGCCAAATTTCCACCATATAAGACAACGTGGCCTGGAGAGCCTGAGATGTAACCGATGTCTCCGATTTGATGAGGTCCTGTTGCCGGCTCGAAATAGGGGCTTGCGCCGAAAGAACTAGAGCCGATAGGGCTTTTTCCCAAATTAATGCCAGCTTGGTTATATATTGCCCAAATTGAACCTGAACAATCCGCCCCTGCTTTTGAAAAGTTATCTCCTGGAACGCTTCGATAAGGAACGCCCGATTTTATCCAGTCATTTACTGCATCTACCAGCGATTGCTGTTGTGCCTGAGTCAACTTTAGGCCAAGCGGATCTATACAATTAGTTGGGTCATTGATCACGTATCCGTATAAATTCATTCCACCAGATACATTGATTGGATCTAAAGAAATAAATCGACCTTGCGCGTCATCAAAAAATCGCGCTCGCATAAAATTCAATCCATTTCCCTCATCCATCACCCCCCATTGCCCTAAATATTCAAACGGATTGTTGACGGTTTCGCTGGCAATCAGATTCTCGCCAAACGGCAAATAACGATACTGGTTGACATAGGTGCCATTGGAGTTGGTTAAGCCCGCCGTCGAACCGATCGCATCGAAGTCATAATAACTAGCACCGTTCGCAGCATTACTAAGGCTTTCCAGTCCCAGCCCATAGTTATAAACGGCCACTTGGTTACCCGCCGCATCGTATTCCGCCGCCACGTTCACCATACCGGTCGGGTCGAGTTGATAGTCGGTGCGTATACCGTTGTGCACACTGGCAATACGGCTACCGAGCGCATCGTATTCATAGGCCCAGCTATCGCTCGGCGTCGCAACGCTGATCAGCCGGTTCTCGGTGTCATAACCATAGGTGGTTGTGATGCCGTTATCGGTCTTGCTTTGCAGATTGCCGTCGGCATCGTAGGTGAAGGTAGCATTACCAGACTGGGTGTATTGATTGAGGTTGTTAGCGACGTAGTTCTCGGCAGTGCCATTGTCCGTGACCGAGACGCGATTGCCGGCGGCGTCGTAGCGGTACTCGATGTGGCGGCCGTCGGGCAAGGTGACTCCGGTCAGTTGGCCGATGGCGTCGTAGTCGTAATGGGTGTTGCCGTCCAGTGTAGAGACATCGGTGCGGCGCCCCATGGCATCGTAGTTGTAGTCGAAGCGCGAATTGACCGTGCCATCGGCCTTGAAATTGACCAGATGGGTGAGGTGACCATTAGTGTCGTATTGGTAGGTGGTGTAAGTACCATTGCCGTTATCACCACGGGCTAGGTGGCCGGTGTTGTCGTAGCTGTAGCGGGCGATCAGGTTGCCCGTGGCGTCGGTCAGCTCGGCCAACTGGCCGTCAGCGTTGTAGCTGTAGTTGGTGACGTGGCCGGCCTGGTCGACCATCTGGGTGCGATGGCCTGCCGTATCGTAGCTGTAGCTCAGGAAGCGACCGGCGGCGTCAGTGACCTTGATCAGTTGGTCGGCAGAGTCGTACTGGTAGACGGTGTGGCTGTCGGCGTCGGTGGCGCTGGTCAGGTTACCACGGGCATCCCAGGTGTAGTTGGCGCTGCTGCCGTCGGCATAGGTCTTGGTGATGAGCTGCCCGCGGGCGTCGTAGCTGTAGCTGATACCGTCACCGCTGCGATTGAGCGAGCCGGTGAGATGACCTTGGGCGTCGTAGCTGTAGGTTTCGCTGCTGCCGTCGGCATAGGCAATCTTGCTCAGGTTGCCGTGATCATCGTAGCCATAGCCGATGGCGTTGCCACGCTGGTCGGTAACGCTGGCTAGTTTTCCGAAACCGCTTTCATAGTTGAACTGGACTTGTCCGCCGAGGGCATCCTGGACCGAAACCGGGTTGCCGTTGGCGTTGTACACGAAGCTGCTTGCGGTGCCATCGGGGTTGACGATGCCGGTCAGGTTGCCGTCGGCGTCATACCGCAACTGGCTGACATGGCCCTGTGCGTCTTCGATCTGCGCCACCTGGCCCCGCTCGTTGAGGAGCAGATGAGTAACCGCGCCACTGGCATCGGTGATCGTGACGCCATTGGTGCTGTCATAGGCGTAGCTGTATTCAACCGAACCGGTACTGTAGTGGTTGAGGCGCCCCTGGTCGTCGTACGAAAAATGCTGCACCAGGCCATCGGGCTGAGTGATGGTGCTGACCATGCCGAAGGCGACACCCGGCGTCGTGACGTAGTCGTAATGGGTGGTGCCGTTGGCGGTGGTGACATCGGTCAGCAGGGTGTTACTGGCGTCGTAGGCATAGGTGACGGCATGTCCCACCTGGTCGGTCATGCTGGTCAGGCGCCCTGCGGCGTTGTAGGTGAAGCTCAGGCTATCGCCATTGCTGGCAACAACCTGGCTAAGTAGCCCACTGTTGTAGGTGGCAAGCAGCTGGTTCCCGTTGCTGTCGGTGATGCTGTTGAAGCTGCCATCCGGGTTGAACGCGGTCTGGGTACCATCCTGCTGGCGCAGGAGGTAGGCATTGCCAATGTTCATGAGCTGCGCAGTGCCAGTGCCTACAAAGCTGCCATCGGCCTGATGGACAAAAATGACCTGCACGCTCCCCATCCGGACCACGACATCGCCATTGGCCTGTTGGGTAGCGGTAATATCCCAGGCGAAGGTGTGGCCGTTACCGAGTGCGCCCGGTGTGGCGGGGCGCAAAAAGGCGCCGTTGGCAGTGGCCTGGGCGTACTCCATGCCGGAAAGAGTACCCACGTTGTTGCTCACCGCTTCGAGCTGATCCAGGCGCGTGGCATTCTCGGCCAGGGCATTCTGGTAGTCGGTGGTGGTGCTACCCAGTTGCTCAATGAGGTTGAGCTTGAGCTGGGCCCAGGAGGCTTCGTCGATGCCTACTGGCTTTACGGCCTCCAGTTGCGCATTCCAGTCGATGACCTCATCCGGCGTCATGCTGGAGACGCCGAGGCTGACTGTGCCCCGGCCATTGAAATTCGGCCGGAAGTAAAGCTGGATGCTACCCTCGGCCCCAGGGCTGAAGATGCCCGCCGGCCCCTCTTCATTGATCGCCAGGAATTGCAGGCTGGTGCCACCGAACTCGGCATCTTCCGGTAGCTTCAGCAACGCATTGCCGGACACGCTAAGCAGCGGAGCAGTAACGTCCGTCTCGCCGACGTTCTTGTAAACGATGCGCACGACGCCACTACGCCCAACCAACAGCGCCGAAGGCGTCTCGACGCCATATTCGACGTGGCCCAGGGCACCGGTATTAACGGTGAACGCATCGTTCAACAGCGCGGTCCTGCCGCCGTCCGACAGCTTGACGTCATAGGCTTCGGTAGCCATGCCGGTCAGGTCAAAGGTGGCCCATAGTTCGGTACTGTCCTTCCACAGTACCTGGCTGGCGCTGTGCGCTACCCCATCACTGCCCACCAGTTGAGCTGTGGTCTGTTCGGAGAATTTGGCACCGTCGATGCGAAGGGTAACTTTGCCTTTGTTACTGCCGGCGTGAGTGCCAATGTCTGAAATCGAAAACTGCAGTATGTCGGCAGTCAGGGTATAGGGCACTGGCGAATACTCAATTTCCTGACTCAGCGGATTGATCCGCCCGGCCATATTGGCATCCGGGCTATAAGCCATGATGTAGTAGGTGCCGGCATGGGTGTTGGCGACCACCAGGTCCTGGTCCGGCGAGTCTGCCAGCGTAAAGGCAAAGTCGAACGCTGAGCGGGTCGGCAGATGGCCATAGCTGACATATAACTCGGTGTGGCCACTGGCTGCGAGGCTGTCGTAGGCAAATTTCAGCGTCTCGCCTGCTGCTACATCAACCCTGTAGAAGGCCTGGCCGGCTTGTGGTTTGGCGTATACGCCGGCGTCCAGCAAAGTGTTGGTGACCGGGGTTCCCGGGGTCAGCGTCGGCACATCGACATGGACCGTTGCGGTGGAAACCAGCTGGTTGTTGCCCTCATTGGTTTCGGTCTGCTGATTGCGGATATCGCTGCGGACGATGACGTAATAGTCGCCTGGCAGCAGGCCGGGCATTTCGCCAGTGGCGGTTTGCGAATAGGAGCTGCCACCATTGACTGGCCCATTGGTATTGACCCTGGCAAAAAGGGTGTCGTTGATATCCCAGACGTTATCCTTGGACAAATACACCGTATCAAGCCAGGCCCCGTTTGCAGTATTGCCACTCAGGTTGGCGATGGTGTAGCTGATATGGGTAAGGTTGCCGGCAATTCCGAGCGAGGGCACGTCAATGGCCGTGGGGGTAAAGTCCACGGGCGGCGGCAAGGCAATCTGCAGCGGTTGGCTACCGCTAGTGACGTTATTAGCCTCGGCGTTACGCTCGTATATATCATTCCAACTGTCGACCATGGCGAATAGGTAATACTGACCCGCTACGCCTTTGGGTATCAGGAAGCTCTGGCTCAACGATACCGTGCCGTTTGCCGCCAGTGAGGTTGGATAATCGTTAAAACCCAGGAAAATGTCGCTGCTTCGATCGAATACCGCATCAAGTGACAGATAGAAGGATTGTCGCCACCCGTTTTGCGTCGGCGCATTGTTCAGGTTTTCGACGTTCCAGTTGACCGTAATGTTCTGGCCACTGATAGCAGGACCGGTCGCGCGTAAATCCTGAATGACGAGGTCCGGTGTAGGGCTCTGGGTAATGGTAGTGAGCGTGGCGCTGATCGCCGAGTTGTTTGCAAGTTGCCCTCCCTCAGGAATAGCCTCTAGGGTGTCGGTTCGCACGAACGTCCAGTAATCGCCTTGCAGGTCGATGGGCAAGTCAATATTGACCGAGCGGTGCTCCTGTTGCTGCGCGCCCAGCCCGTTGACGTGCCTGGCAGCGAAAAATCTCAGGTCATCGGCGTTGCCCAGTATGGTGTCTTTCGAGAGCACGACCTCATCAAACCATGGTCTGCCCTCAATGAAATGGGTCGGCCCGGGCCCCTGATTGGTGACCGTATACTGGACGGTAAGGGGTTGCCCGGAATTGGCGCTGGTCGAGGTGGTGACTGCAGAAACCTGAAGATCGGCGGGCCAGGGTTGTATCTGTACCGTGGCAGCGCTCGCGTTATTGGTTTCGTTGGTACCTTCGTATACAAGATCATGCTCAATACCAGCTCCATCGTCCGTCACGACAAATAGCTTCGAATCACCCGTCCATTCGGCCGGTAGGGTAACGATAGTGCTGGCGGAATAACCCTCGCCTGCATTCAGCAAGCCTGCATGCTGGACCAGGGCCAGCGTGCGGTCGTCTTCATTGCCCAGTACCGCATCCTTGGACAGAACGACTCGGTCTACCCAGGCACTGGCGATACTGTCGCCCAGACCTTGGTTGGTCACCGTCCAGTTGACCCTCAGCCCCGTGCCTTGGAGGACGGACGCTGGAGTGCTGACGGTGCTGACGACCAAATCGGCGGGCCTGGAAACGATATCGATCGGGGCGGCTACCAGGATGTTATTGGCATTATCCAGCTCAAAGACTTGGTTGCGATTGTCGGTGCTGACAATCAGGTAGTAGTTACCGGCAATCCCGTTGGGCAAAGTGGCCGTGAAATTCTGCACATACTGGTCGCCGATACTGAGGGTGCCCGCACGATGCAAATCTGTCGGGCTCAGTTTTATGTCGTCGGCATCGAGCGTTGTATCGCTGGACAGGTAAACGGTGTCGTACCAGCCGTTGACTGCCGGGGCGGTGAGGCCATTGTTGGCCACGGTGAAACTGATATTGAGACCATGTCCGGCGACCGCCGGCCCGGCGGTGCTGATGGAGACTGGCAGCAAGTCCGGTGGTGGAGTCAGGCGTACCAGGGTGGCCTCGCTGTCAAAAGCCTTGTCGTTGGATTGCAGGGGGTTGCTGACGCCTGGCGCCGGCGTGAGCCGGACGAAAAAGTAAGCGTCGCCGGAATAACCACTCGGCACCACAACATCCATGCTGGTTGAAAACAGGCTTTGATGATTCGGGGCCGGCAATAAGGAAATGGGTGAGCCGTTGCCAATTGAGCCGAACCCGTCAGGGGCATAGAACGTCTGCACGACCGTGCGCAGAAGTACATCGCTGGCGTCCAGCACGGGGTCCGTCGAGAGGAAAACCTGTGACACCCACGCCACGGCAAATGGATTGGCCGGTATCAAGCCCGGGCCGCCACCACCCGGACTGAAAAAGTTCAATGAAATAGGCGACTCGCCAACATTGCTGACGGAGTAGCGAATGTTCACCACCTGGTCCGAAAATGCCTGGGCCGGTGCACTCACCAGCTCAACCTGCAGATCGGACTGTTGTGCCAGTGGCACAGGCTGGATGTCGACAACTGGGCTGGCCAGCAGATTGTCGTCCTCGTGGCCTATCTCAAGCAGGTTCTTGCTGGAGTCAGCCTGTACCAGGATATGGAAATTACCTTGAAGATTGTTCGGCAGGGTAAAGGTCGCCTGGTTGACATAGGACTCGCCAATGTCCAGGTAGCTTGGGTTTTGCACATGCCCCAGGAGCAAATCGGTGCTGAATGCTCCGGTGTTCAATTGCTCATCTGTCGATAGCCAGACAGCGTCGGTCCAGGTGGCTGAGGTGGTCGGGCTGGTGCCGGTGTTCTTCACCACCCATTGCACGGTGATCGTGTTGCCTTGAAAAACAGCCGTCGGCGCGGTAATGCGCTCGACAACCAGGTTTGGAGTGGGGGGCAGGCTGAAGTGGATCAGTGAACTTGCCGCCGTCACGTTATTGGCTTCACCCAGCCCACCTTCGGGTACCGAATTGCCGGCATCGGTCACGACTACGAAACGATAGTCGCCCAGTGCATCGAGCGGAATCTGTATTGACTGGATACGCTCCAACGGTGAATCCGGGTTGAGCGTGCCGGTAAAGCTGAACTCGCCCATGAGGCGGTCAAGTTCAGGGGTGTCTGGATCATCCAGGTAAACCAGGTCACTCCAGGTGCCGGTAAGTGGGGCCTCACCACGATTGGTGATGGTCCAGGCAAGCTCGATTGGCATTCCGGTATTGGCCAGTGAAAGCGGGTAACGGGTGGCCACCTGGCTGACCACCAGGTCGCCATCGACATTTTTAACCGTAACGATCAATTCCTGATCTACGCTGAGTCCGCCTTGATCGGTCGAGCGGACCGTTATGCTGTGGGTCGGATGGGTTTCAAAGTCGATCAGGCTGGCATTGGCTACCAGCAGCGTGTTGCCTTGCAGCAAGAAGCGGCCATTAGCGTCATCCAGCAGCAGGTAAGTGAATTGAGCGTCATGGTCGGGGTCCTCGGTACTCAGTGTCCCCACCTGTTCGCCATCACTGCCCAGTTCGTAGATACCCGTGGAGGTCAGCGTGATGGTCGAGGGGCGCTCGTTGACATTGTTGACGCCAATACTCAGGGTTTTTTCGATGCTCAGGCCGGTGCTGTCGGTGGCCCGCACCTGGATGTCGTGCGCGGCTGCCGCTTCGTGGTCCAGCAGGCTACCGTTGCCCACCTGCAGTTGCTTACCAACCAGCACAAAGCGGCCATTGGCATCGTCAAGCAGCTGATAGGTATGCGCGTCGCCGGCATCGGGATCTAGGGTCGACAGTGTGCCGATCACTGTTCCGGCGGCAGCGTTTTCATCGACTGACGACACATCAAGCAGCAGCTTGCTGGGTGGTTCGGGCAGGTTCACCACGGTCAGGGCAAAATCGCTGCTTGCCTGGGCGCCGGCACTGTCGGTCGCGATGACCCTGACACTGTAGGTGCCAATGTCGGGATCATCCGGCGTACCGCTGAAGGTACGCGTCGCGGCATCGAAATGTAGCCAGCTCGGAAGGGCCGAGCCTTCAGCCAATATCGCGGTGTAGTTGAGCGTGTCTGCTGTGTCCGGGTCGGCAAAGGTGCTTGCCGGCAGGACGAAGCTGAACGGCTGACTGTCCGTTGCGGTTTGCGCTTCGATGGGGTCGGCAGCTACCGGTGCGTGATTCAGGGTGCGAATTGTCAGGGTGAATGTGTCGGCAACCCTCGCACCGGCCAGGTCGGTTGCGAATACGCTCAGCGCCAACGTGCCAGTATCAGCAGCGCTGGGCGTTCCGGAAAACTCACGGGAAATCGGGTTGAAGTTCAACCAGGTCGGCAAAGGCGAGCCGTCGGCCAGCGTTGCGACATAACTCAGTGAATCACCGACATCGACATCAAGGAAGGTGTTCGGCGCAAGCGTGTAGCTGAACGGCTGGCCTTCCGATGCCGTCTGGTCGGAGATGGCGTTGAGGACGACAGGCGCGTCGTTGACGTTGGCCACACTCAGGATGAAGGTAGTTGCAACACTGGCGCCGAGGCTATCGATGGCATTGATTCGAACACTCAGTGTGCCCACATCCGCATTGGCCGGGGTACCGCTTAGCGTACGTGTGGCGTCATCGAAATGCAGCCATGTGGGCAGCACCGAGCCGTCCGCCAGGTTGGCGGTATAGCGCAGGGTGTCGCCGGCATCCGCATCAGCGAAGGTGGAGAGGGGCACCACCAGGGTGAATGCCTGGTCCTCCACTGCAGCTTGATCGGCGATCGGTTCGGCTACCGTTGGCACCTGGTTGTTGCCAATTGAAGCGGCAGTCCACACTGTGCCGTCGGTGAACTCGATGCGCTCGACCTGGTATTGGGTGTTGTTCTCGATGGGGGGGGGCAGGAACCAGTTCTGCACCGTGACCCGGTCCACCCCATTGTGGTGGGCGAGCACCAGGTCCATGCCGTTCTTGCTGACCAGGATGTCGCTGGCGGCAATGCCGGGGCCGAATTTTAGTACATCGGTCATCAAGGTGGTGGTGAAAACATCTTCCTGGATCAGGTCCTGACCATCGCCCAGATTGAACTCGTAGACATCCGCGCCGCCTGT